>CAIQBY010000207.1 GCA_903870175.1 uncultured Bacteroidota bacterium | reverse complement strand
CGGTTACCTCAAAGCATGAACTTTTTTTATCTTTGTCAGGTGGTCAATTTGAACCGGTTTGTGGTGGTCAATTTGAACCGGAATTGAGTGGTCAGTTTAAACCGGTTTTCGGTGGTCAATTTCACCGGTTTTTGCAATCTAAAAGAGGAAAACAATAAATTCCAAAATGAAGTAAATACACTTCGCGCTGAAAAATTTGATGTGACTCAATTGGAAGAAGAGAAAAGACAGATAAAGGAAAAAAATAAAAAGCTGTTTGCCATGAGTGAAACAGTGTATAAAGAAAAAAAGAAAGTTGATGAACAGATAGAACAGTTGAAACTGGAAGCTGAAAAACTAAATGCGGAAAAAAAGAAAGTAGAGGAGAAGGTAAAAAAACTTTGGAATCAAAGTACTGCTATTCATAAGGAAAAGGAACGAATAAACGAATTGAAATTATTAATTGAAGCCAAGCATAAGGAAATTATTGACAGTGTAAATTATGCAAAGCGTATTCAGGAAGCAATTCTGCCGGATTTGCGCGAAGTCTATACTTATTTTACTGAATCATTTATTCTTTATAAGCCTAAAGACATTGTTGCTGGCGATTTTTATTGGTTCTCTCATAAAAACGGTAAGAGTATTATTGCTGCAGTCGACTGCACAGGGCATGGAGTTCCAGGTGCATTTATGAGTATGATAGGAAACACTTTACTTAATCAAATAGTGGATGAAAAAGGGATTACTGAACCCTCTGAAATTTTGAATATGCTTAACGAAGAGGTGAACACTTCATTAAAACAAACTCAGGAGCATTCGGAAAGTCGTGACGGAATGGATATTGCCATTTGCTGTTTTGATTTGCAGAAAATGGAAGTTAAGTATGCAGGTGCAAATCGCCCACTTTATATAGTAAAAACAGTGGAGAGTGAAGAGTTGAGGGTTGAGAGTTCCGAAAACTCTCAACTCTCAACTCTCAATTCTCAACTAATCGAAATAAAACCTGATAAATGTGCCATTGGTGGATTGGATTATGATGTTCCAAAAGTTTTTACTACCCAAACTATTCTGCTTCGAAAAGAGGACATAATTTATATTTCTACAGATGGCTATTCCGACCAATTTAGTCCAAATGATAAAAAATTAATGACTAAAAGATTTAAGGAAACGCTTCTTTCCATTCATCAACAGCCTATGGAAGAGCAAAGGGATTTTCTTAATTCGTTTATTGAAAATTGGAAGGGTAATATGGAGCAAACGGATGATATTCTAGTAATAGGGGTGAAGGTATAAGAATATTTAAATTATTAAATCCAACGAAATAGTAAAACTAGGAAGTGAAAAATTTGGATTTATTACCTTATTAAAGTAACTCCGCCACGATAGAAATGTTCGTTTTTTAAATTGTCGACAATATGAAATATGTAAACATATACATCCTGTTGAGCAACCAATCCATCCACTTTACCATCCCATGGTTTTTTCATGTTATTTGAATAATATAGCATCTCTCCCCAACGGTTGTAGATCGTCAATTCATAGGAAAAAATATTTACTCCAACGCCATTAAACTCATCATTTTTCCCGTCTCCGTTAGGAGTAAATGTATTTGGAATATAAAATGCAAACTCAGGAGTTACGGTCAGGCAATGAGTTGTAGAGTCTTTGCAGGTATGGTTGGCAACTACCAGTTTCACACAGTATGTTCCGGTATCGGTATAATTATGATACGGGTTTTGCAGTGTGCTGTTATTAGTTGACGGATTATAATAATCACCGAAATCCCACATCCACTGATTCGCAGCTACAGAATTATCGGTAAACATTACCAATGGAGAAAGCTCGCTGGTGGAAGAAGGCATACTAAAACTTGCAACAGGAGCGGGGAACATATATACGTTTATGGTTGTGGTGCCTGTGCAGCCCGCTGCATTGGCTCCTGTAACTGTATAGGTGGCGGAAGATACAGGAGCTGCATCAGCTGTATTTATTCCTGTAGAAATAGCACCTGCACTCCATGTATAGGATACTGCACCATTGACTGAAAGGTGAGCAATCTCTCCGGAACATATCGAATCATCGGTAGCTGTAATAACAATACCCGGAGCCATAGTAACGGTAGATATAGCAGTAGCGGAACATCCAAGGGAAGTCCCGGTGACTGTGTAGCTTGTAGTAGTGGAAGGTGAAACTGTTGCAGTACTTGTTCCTGTTGATGTTGCACCTGCACTCCATGTATAACTTGCAGCACCTGCCGCGGTTAATGTAGTGGACTGCCCTGCACAGATTGTAATTGAGTTGACAGTGATAGTAGGAACAGGGTTTACTGTAACTGTTGAAACTGCTGTAGAACTGCAACCTGTAGCTGTTCCTGTTACAGTATAACTTGAAGTGGCAGCAGGTGTCGCGTCAGCAGTACTGGTTCCTGTGGAAGTTGCACCGGCAGTCCATGTATAAGAAGTGCCGCCTGTAGCGGTAAGATTTGCCGTTTGGCCTGCACATATAGCAGGAGAATTAACACCGATTACGGGAGGCGGAGTAACTGTAACGGTAGCTATAACGCTGTCTGTACAGATTCCATTCGTTCCTGTAACTGTAAAGGTAGAAGTAATAGCAGGAGTCACCACGGCGGTATCGAGACCTGCACTGGCAGTGCCTGCACTCCAGGTATAAGTACTTGCACCTGTTGCAGTAAGTGTTACTGATTGTCCGGCACAAATCGTGGGCGAATTAACTCCCATTACTAATTGAGGTGAAACGGTAACTGTAGATATTGCGCTGTCAACACATCCTAACGAACTTGTTCCGGTTACAGTATAATTTGTTGTAGAAGCAGGGGATACGGTAGCGGTGTCAAGCCCTGCAGTTAAAGTTCCTGCACTCCAGGTATATGTTGAAGCACCTGAGGCAGTTAATGTTGCAGTTAATCCAATGCATATTGTAGGTGAATTAACGGTAACTATCGGAAGTGAATTAACAGTAACAGTAGAAACAGCTGTGGAGCTGCATCCACTTGTTGTTCCGGTAACGGTATAACTTGTGGTGGCGGCTGGTGCAGCGGTTCCGGTATTAATACCGGTAGAAGTAACACCTACAGTCCATGTATAAGTACTACCGCCCGTAGCTGTCAGTGTAGCGGTTTGTCCTGAACATATTGACGGTGAATTAACGGCGACAGGAGGAAGGGGTGTTACTGTAACTGTGGAAACAGCTGTATTGGAGCATACCCCACTTACTCCAGTAACTGTATAAGTAGTAGTAACAGCAATTGTTACTACAGCAGTATCCAATCCTGCATTGGTTGTTCCTGCACTCCAGGTATAGGTAGTGCCTCCGCCGGCAGTAAGTGTTGCCGATTGTCCGGCACAGATAGTCGGTGAATTAACAATAACTGTAATAGGTGGCGAAACTGTTACAGTGGTTGTACCTGTATTTACGCAGCCGGAAGCGTTGGTAGCAGTGAGTGTATAAGTTGTAGTAACGGTTGGTGCAACAGTAGGAGTGAGGGTAGCCGGATTGGTCATATTAGCAGTAGGTGACCACGAAAAAGACTGAGGCGCAGGTGTGACAGTTCCGGTGATACCGATGCTTTGCCCCTGACAGATAGTAGTTCCTGCTGTCATTGTAATAGTGGGTTTTGCAATTACAGTTACGTTATGAGAAATAGAGCTTGAATCGGTTCCATTATCCGATATAGTTAATCTTACTGTATAAACACCGGGATTGGCATAGGTATGAGTAGGATTTTGATAAACTGCAGCATTGCCTCCTGAAAAAAGCGGAGTACCGTCACCGAAATTCCAAGCCCAATTAGCTATTGGTGAACCGCTAGAAGAAGAATCAATAAAGGATGTGGGAGTACCCTGACATACAGTATTATTTCCAAAATTAGCAACCAACTGTACACAGAATTTTTGAAGATTATAACCTCCACCTGTACCACCTGTGAAACCCCAATATACATTCGGGTTTCCGCCAAAAACAGTATTTACAATATTGTTTCCAACCATATTTAAACGTAAAACTCCATCAAACCAAACTTTGTATGTTAATGTAACAGGATCCCAGCTAACGCGAAGAGTATGATACGAACAGGTTTTAACTGTTGCCTGACTTGGGATACAAGCCACAGGGCCCGAAAGTTGGGTTGCAGCATTATTATGGTTTACATTTCCATTTGAGTTAATTGAAAGATGATCATAAGGAGGGTCACCGTCACTTGTGTTTTGATGTGTATCAATATATACGCCGACAGATGGAGTTACACCGCCCATTCCCATACCGTTTCCTGCTGTTCCCACACCGGTGCTTGTTGGTTGAAGACCAAAACAAATTCCATCAGAACCGTTGGTATTACAACCAAGATACACTTGAAAAGTAAAGTCGAAAGGGGAATTAAGGTTAATTTTATTTATGTCCCAAACCGAACCATGTTTGTTCGCTGAGTTTGGAGTAAGCTGATAACAGCCACCTCCAAGTGAAGCAGCGTTGTTGTTTACATTGTATTGTGCTGTACTAAGTGTAGAAGAACAAATTACAAGAATTATAGCTAATAAAAAGGGAAGGGTTTTCATTTATTTTTATTAGTTTTATAAGTTGTTTGTATAAATATAACTCATTGATTTCGTAGTAAAATGGTTTGTTTTTAATTAATTTTCTACCATATATATAGATGACGCAAAAATCGATGAAAAGGTTGCATGAGATGGCAAATAATAAATTTTTGCAATTCGTTGCTGCAAATTAGCAGACAATCATTAATCAAAAATAATCAACTGATAAGGGGAAAGTATGAAATACTAGGTTATTGGTATTGAAACAATTAATTATAACAACTATATGTAATTATCAAAAAAAATTATCAGTAATTTTATTTGCAAAATAGATTTACTAAACAGGGAATCTCAATTATATAAGGTATGCAGTGAAACATTAATAATTAGCCAATAAAATAGAGTCTGAAGTTGAAATGTCGGTGGAAATATTCAATTTGTTAAACTGATGTTATAAATGTTTTAATATCTTTATTAAAGCTAAATTGTTAGTAACCTTTTTTAATTTTTCACGTAGAAGATATCAAAACAGTAATTTTGAACCCAAACAATAATAATAAACTGATAAAGTAATTGTGAAGAATAGATTAAACCCTGCAATAATAGTTTTATTTTTTTTATTGTTTAATTGCTTGATGTATCCATGCTTTTCCCAATATTATCCCGGTGGAATAAGCAATACCAATCTTAAAATATGGCTTGATGCAAATGATGCAACCACACTAACTGTAGCATCCGGCAAGGTAAGCCAATGGAATGATAAAAGCGGAACAGGAGTAAATGTAACACAAGCCACCTCAGCCAATCAGCCGGCATATACAACCAACCAGATAAATGGAATGCCTATAATACAGACCGATGGTAGCAGTACATATCTGGGAGGTACTTTTGCGGTTAATGGTCTTAATCAAATCAGCATGCTTGCTGTTGCTAAGCCTTCCACCATTACCAGCACACTTGCCAATCCATACAGTGTTAATTATCCAATATTTTACTGGGGAATGGAAACAGGTACCGGATGGGGGCAAATAGGCTTGAATTTGAATAATGTAAGTACTGCCACTTTTTATAATTTTGGATGGCGGTTTGGTACGAGTCAGGCATCGTCCGATGTATTTTATAATCCTGCAGCTACTCCTTCGGGAGCCAAAGTAATGGCGGCAGCACATCTTAATACCGTCGAAAAAGGATATTATAACGGCTTTAATATTACAACGCCTGTTGCCGGTTATTCGTTAACAAGTAAGCTCACCACTATTGCAAATACACCAAATACGTTTTTTGTCGGTCATGGCCAAAACCCTTATGGCGGCAATGGTTACGGGGGTAATAATTAAATAGGGGAAATACTTTTTTATAATGTCAACCTGAGTAATACACAACTTATAATCCTTCAAAATTATCTTGCTGCAAAATGGGGAGTTACACTGCTTACAAATTCTTATTTCACTCCCCCGTCAGCTACCACTTTTAATTATAATCTTATTGGAGTAGGTCGCGAAAGTTCTTCTGATAGTGTTGCTTTCACAAGGTCGAATGACGGAATTGGTTTTAGGGTTGGTAATACTTCTACCGATTTTTTAAAGAATCACGGAGATTACATAATGGCTGCTCACACCAATCCTTTGATAGCAGGTGTAGCTACAGTCCATTTGCCTGCCGGTACAGTTCAAAGCTGGGCTGATGAATGGTATTTAGTGAAAAGTGATTCAGGAAGCAATGGCGGTAATCTTAATATTTTCTTTAGTTCTGCCGGTTATTTTGGCGGTGCAGGTTCTAATTTCGGTACCGCAGCCAATTATCAGTTATTATACCGTGCAAGTACAGGTGCTACTAATTACACAGTGCTAACAGCTACACCTTCAGTTAGCGGTGCTTATGTTTCTTTTGCCGTCAGCGCTGCTAATATTTCAAACGGTTATTATACATTAGGTACTACTAATACTACCACCAGTCCATTACCTATAGAGTTGACTAGTTTTGATGCAAAGTGTAATTCGAATAATGTGGCAATCAACTGGACAACAGCTTCGGAAATCAACAACGATTATTTCAATATCGAAAGAAGCCGTGACGCGATTAATTTTGCTGACATTGCAAAAATAGCAGGAGCAGGTAATTCATCTTCCATCCGAAGGTATTCTTATATTGATTCAAATCCTTTTAATGGCATTGGGTATTATCGCTTAAAACAGACTGACTTTAATGGACAATCACAATCTTTTGATTGGGTATCCACAAATTGTAATAAGGAATCAGCATTTGTTTTTAATGCTTATTGTAATCAATCAAACGGTTTAGTTATTGATTTACAATCTCAAAACGAAGATTCTTACACTGCCATATTATATGATAATAATGGAAGGATAATAGTAAAAAACAATTATTCTGTTTCAATTGGAAACAATAATTATTTAATGGACATTTCAACTATTTCCTCTGGTATTTATTACCTAACCATTGGAAATGGGCAAAACAATTTCAGCAGGAAAATAAGTATTCAAAAATAAAGCATCAAGTAAGTTAATTACCTCCTATTAAATAAAAAAACTCGTGTTGGATAAATGTTTACAGGAGTTTTTTTTGATTGTAATTCGACTGTTGTAGAAAAAATTGAATTTTGTTAAATCTTGTATATAGCAAGAAGGTTAGGACTAAACTAGTATAAATACATTTATTTTAATAGATTCAATCAAAAAATTAAAAGATTAATAAGTTGAAAACAGCTTAATTAACCAACTATTTAGCCTCAATAATTTTTAACCACTCTACAGCATTTTCTTCCGAATTGAAAAATCGTGTAGGTCTGTTTGGTTTATTGATTCTCAGGTAACCATTCATCAGTAATTTTAAGGAAAGACTTCGGATAACAAATGCATCGGCTTTCACAAGTTCTGATACTTCAGCACTGGCAATGTATTCACGGTTTTCCTTGCTCATTGTTGCGTTATCATCTACTACAATAAGGATAAGACATTTTTCTTTTCCTTTAAGTTTTTTAAAAGTATTAACAATGTTTACTCCAACACTTAAATCGCCGTAAAACCCTGAATAAGCCTGTAATTGAATGATATTATCCTTCCGCTTGAAAATATCATGTTTGTCAAAATGGAATACTTCGGATGAAGCAATGTTTTCGAATTTGTTTTCAGTCATGAGTGAGTTTGTTTTCATAAATTTCCTTACAAAGTTAGTAAACAATAAACATAAAAAGAAAATAAATATTTATCTTTTTTAAGATAATGTGAAAAGAAAGGACAAAAAACCAAATGGTAACTTCCCGTGAATAATGACTGATTAGAGTAAAAAGCAGAATAGGATGGATAAAAAAAGTAAAGCTTCGATTTACGAAACTTTCCTTTTTTTATAATTAGAGGATTATTTATTTCCTTACTATTTTAATTGTTTTGCTTTTCCCATCTTTACTAATAATAGTCGCGAAATATATTCCAGTTGAAAGTTTTGAAATATCAATCGTTTGCTCCTGACTGCTTAATTGTGTATGCATAATGTTTTGTCCTACTACATTTGCAATTGAAAGAGCAGGGGAGGAGGAAGCATTGAAATTATGTTTGATTACAATATAATTATCAGTAGGGTTTGGATAAACACTGATGGATGAAGGTGATTGAGTTTCTGTAATTCCCGTTGCCAGACTCGCATCATAATGAGAACGAATGATTATTGATTTATTTGTTGTCATCATCGGAGAACCGTTATCTGTAGCTGATACATTTACGTAATGTAATCCAGTGGCCAGATTCAGCACTTTAAAACTGCAAGCATATTCTTTGTATGTTGCAGAGCTTTTTGTTAAGATATAGCTAAGGCTGGCTGCATCAGGACTCGAAATGGTTGCATTGACAATCTGATTTATTTCAGGTGTTGAAACTCCAATTGTGAATCTTACAGAATCTACAAGTACAGAATGTGTAGTATCACCCGTATAAACATCAATTGTATCACAGATATTATTATTTATAATTATTGGAGGAATATTACCTGTAGTGGCAACATTAAAATAAATTCCCTGATAATCCAACCAGTCCACTTGATCTACATTTCCATAAGGTCCATCAAATGCAACTCCTGAAGTATCAAATTGGCCAACCTGAAAATAATTAACTCCATCTCCTTTATTCACACCAACGGTTGCAGCTGCACCTCCGAAACCTGCAAGTCCGTTGGACGCGTCACCAGTAGTCCATTGCATATCACCATAACAGAATCCTACATTGTCGCCTGCAGGAAGTAAAGGGTCGGTACCATCAGTAAGTATTAACTGAAAAGTATTTAGTTTGTCATTATGGTAAGTATAATAACCTACGTGTTCCCATTTTACAATAAGAGCTGTAGGTGTAATTTTATAATATACCAATCCGCTTAAGTTAAATGTATCTCTTGTATCTACATCGCCCCAAAAAGCAGCAATCATATTAAAAGTGGAATCAGGGAAACCATTTGGAGTAAAATTAAAGTATGGATTACTGAATGAAACGTTTCCATTGTTATTAATGAATAATGAATCGTAATTTACTCCATAGTAATTGAAAGTAAATGGAATTCCTATTTTAGGAGAGCTACCATCATCATTTCGATATTCAGGTGAAACGCCAATGGTAAAAGGCACTACAGAAAATGTAGAATCCAAAGTAACCATGCAACTGCAAATACTGCTTGGAGAGTGATTGCTATTGTTTTTGAAATGTACCGGTGCACCGGCAGTATATGTATCAGTAAAAACATAGTGCTTGTTTATATCCAACTGATGATTTTGTTTTAAAAACTGATACTGCTGTGTGGTAATGTTCACTGTGTTCTGAGCAGAAACAAAAATTGTAAGTGAACAGGCGAAAAGAAGTAATATTTTTTTCATATTTATCAGGATAAGTTTATTTCATGGTACAATGTTACATAATATTTTATTGAAAGTCAAGTTATTTCTCATTTATTAATATCTGAAATATTAATAAAGTTAATTCGAAAATAACATATCATGTTTTTACCAAGGAGTTTTGTACAATTGAATTTATGATTTTACACCATTTTACATTAAAATCTACAAAAATGTTTTGTGTCCGAACGGTTTTTTGGTCTATATTTACCGCTCATTAATTAATAAACCTAATATAAGAGTACACATTTACTAATTTCAAAACCTAATTGAATATGAGAATTAAAATGATGAAAAAAATCAAAGGAAATCTGATAGTGCCGTCATTATTGGCGTGTACACTACTTAGCTGCAATGGCGGTTCCTCTGACAAAGCAAAAGAAACTTCCGACTCAATACCTGCTGCGGAAACAAAAACAGAAAAGAAATCCAATTTGTTTTATGCTTTACCTTCTCCTATTCAGTTGGGATTGATATTACAAAAGGCAGGAGCTACCTACAATAAAAATGTATTGAATCCGTTGAGTAACCTTTCCACCTATTCTTTGCCAAACAGCAAAGCATTGAATTTAGGCGTTTATGGAGCCGATTTAAGTTATTCGGCTATTTTTAATCAGTCGCAGGACACTAAATTATATTTAAACGGCTCTAAAAAGTTGGCTGATGAATTGGGTATTACCAATAGCTTTTCGGCAGAAATGATGAAAAGAATGGAGAAGAACGAAGGAAATAAAGATTCGTTGTTGCAAATTATTTCAGAATTATTCCTTGGTGCCAATGAGTCATTAAAAGAAAACAAACAGGCGGATATTTCTATTCTTGTGCTTGCAGGTGGCTTTGTGGAAGGAATGTATATCGGTACTCAGACTGCTAAAAATGTAAAAGACAATACAGCAATTTATAAACGCATTGCTGAGTTAAGAGGTCCTCTTTCCAATTTAATATTGATGATGGAAAAATTGAATAATCCTGACTATGCTTCCATTATTGAAGACTTGAAAAGTATAAAAACAATTTATGGAGACGCTCCTGCTGCCAGTGCTAAAGTTACTGCAACAGCTGATACTACCAAAAAGACATTAACTATAGGTGGAGGAAAAGCAGGTGCTGTTTTATCGACTGACCAGATAGAAAAAATTACAACGCAGGTAACAGCTATCAGAGCTAAAATCATTAAACCATAATCATAAAAACTGAATTATATGAAAAATATTATTAGAATATTAATTTTAGTATTAGCAGCTAATACTTATAGTTACGGACAATGTGAGTTTTTTGCAAAGAAGAGTACTTTAGGAAAACTAAAACCTTATTTGAATACTCAGCAGGTATTCAGCACAGTATTGTTAAATGATGACAAGACAAAAATTTCCGGTACTTTTTATTTTGGTGAAGAATACCGGATATTGGTTACTGCCGAGCAACAGCTTGGGAAAATCCAGTTGAACATACGTGATGCACAGGATAATATTGTATTTACAACTAAAGGTTATGGAATTATTATGTGGGATTTTAATGTTGAATCAATGCAGGATTTAACACTTGAAATAGTTACACCACCTGCACCCGAAAGTCAGAAGCTGGATAAAAGCGGCTGTGTATCTGTAATAATCGGATTTAAACAGTAATAATTATATCTGTTTATTCTTATTTATTGAGTATTCCCAGATTCATTTTAATAAGGTCAATCAACAATACTGTTGTGATTTATTTATCCTCCAGTCCTTTTCCATTTAGAATCTGCTGTATATATTTTTCAACTCTCGACTCTCGTGTTTTGGATTGTTTAGGCTGAGAAAAATGAAAAATGTATGCTCTCTGTCTTCCAGGGGTCAACGCTTCAAAAGCAGATTTCAAAGCAGGGTTTTCCTTTAATTTATTTTGAAATTCTTCAGGAATAGTATATTCTGAAGTCTTTTTTAATGTTACTTTCAATCCGGCTTTTTCCACTTCAATCGCTTCATGAATATAGGCTTTCACTATTGCTGCAAGCTTCACTATTTCCTTTAAATTAGTGAACCGAATCTGGCGTGCCGCCTGCACATTCTGAGTTTGTTGAATTAAAATATGTTTGGTATCTTTTAACAAGGCACCTTTGAAAAACAAAAGAGCACAGTATTCTTTAAACACATGTATTAAAACTATGTTATTCTTGTTAAACGTATAACAGGGGCATCCCCACTTCAATTCTTCGGTTAGCTGACAGTCGAGAACAATAGTTCTCAATTTATCAATTTCTTCCTGCCACTTATTGGCTTTGATAAAATAAAAATCAACTTTCGGATTCATCATACTTATGATTTCAGCATCTGCAGAATTATTTTTATAGTTTTTATTATTGACGAATTTTTGCTTTTATAACAACAACAATGTATTAAAATTAAATACAAAACTACACTTTTTTGTTTAAAGATATTAGGATTGTCATGGAAAGGCGAGAGGCTTGAAGCCACTTCCTATATACAATTAATCATTTTTGGGATGTAGTAGTTGAATCGCTAAAAGTATTAGTAGAGTGCATTTGTGAACTATTAGCCAATGCATTGCTTTTTACAAATTGTTCGAATTGAGCTCTCTCCTGATCTTCTTCATTCTTTATCTTAAAAAGATAAGATGCGCCACCAGCAAGTATCACTAAAGCAATAGCTATTCTGATATTCGTTTTTCTTCTCCAGTGTTTTTCGTGTTTCATCATAATTTCAAAAATATTATTCGTTATGCTTTTATTAAACAGACAAAGTATGCTTCTGAAATAAATTAATCGATAAAAGATATTTTAAATGAGGTAGAAATATTACTCTTTTTGCCTGATAATTAACTTTTACCTGATATTTATTTAAACAAAACTATCTTTTCTTTTTTTAGTTTTATTTTTTTAATTACAAAAAATAACCCCGCATTTATGCTGATCTATTAAAAAAAAACTATTGAAAACACAAAATCAAAGATTTCAAAACTTCAATTTGGATACAAATATATAATAATTAATTCATTATATAACTTTTTTTACGCAGTTGTAGTTTTATTTCGATCACCCTTTCTTCAGATATCGAAATAAGAAACAATAATGTCACAAAGATGAAAAAGGAGGCAACTAAACAAATAACACTAAATCAATTTCTAATTTTTCTTCTTAATATGCAATAGTAGTCGATTTTAACTTTGACCGATAGCTTGAGAATACTGATGATTTAGAAATAAATCCTACGTATTGTTCATTATCTACTACAGGTAGATTCCATGCACCTGTCTCGTCAAATTTTTTCATCACTTCTTCCATAGTTTCAGTGGAAGAAACAGTGGCTGGAGGAATTGTCATTAACTCGGCAGCTGTTATTTTATCATACATTTCACTCTTGAATATTATATTTCTGACATTATCAAGGATAATTATTCCCATCAATTTGTTGTCCTTATCAGTTACCGGGAAAATATTTCTTTTCGATTGTGATAATAATTCTACGATAGTTCCTAACTTATCAGAAGGTGATAGTTTTTGGAAATTAGTTTCAATTAAGTTGTATGTCTTTATGGTTGTCAGGATATTATGATCTCTGTCGTAAGTAAATATTTTACCTGATAACGCCAGCTTTTTTGTATCCATCGAAAACGGTTCGAAGTATTTCGAAACCGCATAACTTATCGAAGAAACAATCATCAGCGGAATCATCAAAGTATAACCTCCGGTAATTTCAGCTATTAAAAATATAGCGGTTAATGGAGCATGATAAAGCCCGGAAAGGATGCCTGCCATGCCTACAATTGTAAAATTACTTATTGGAAGATTAGTAAGATGAAGCATATTTAATACTTTCGAGAAGAAAAAGCCAAGGTAAGCACCAACAAATAATGAAGGAGCGAAATTGCCACCATTGCCGCCACTGCCCAATGTAATGGCTGTAGCTATCGTTTTTACAAATATCAAAATGCCGACAAATGAAAGTACAAACCATTCGTTATTTTTATACTCATGAAAGTAACTGTTGTCCAGTAAATTTTCGGGATGCTGAATAGCCAGCGTTTTAATACTTTGATATCCTTCGCCGAACAATGACGGAAAAATAAAAATAAGTGATGCCAGCAATATTCCGCCAATTAATACATTCAGAAATACTTTATTTGTAGATTTATGAAAAAGTCCTTCTACTTTTATGAATGTACGCGAATAATAAACAGAAATAAGGCCTGCCGACAGACCAAGCAGAATATAAAAAGGAACATTATTATAGTTGAACGGCTGCTGCAGCTGAAAAGAGAGCAATATATCATCGCGAAGAATTATTTTTGATATCAACGCACCTGTGGCTGCGGCTATGATAAGAGGAGTGAAGGCAGAGATGCTGATATCAATTAGCAGCACTTCCAAAGCAAATAAAACACCTGCAATAGGTGCATTAAATGCAGCACCTATTCCGGCAGCTATTCCGCAGGCAAGTAATAATGTGCGCTCCGAATAATTTAAATGATACGTACGTGAATAGTTGCTGCCGAATGCTGCACCTGTAATAACAATGGGAGCTTCCAGCCCTGCCGAGCCGCCAAACCCTACTGTAAGCGAACTGGTAAGTATCTGGGCATACATTTGTTCGGGAGGAATAACGCTTGATTTTTTGGCTATTGCAAAATGAATGTTTGCCAATCCTTTATCAAATTTATTTTTGAAAAACCGTTTGATTACCAAAACAGTTAAAAACAAGCCTATTAAAGGCAACAAAAGAAACAGATATTTTATGCTTCCCAGTTTATTGTAGGTTACTCCCAGGAAAATATAATGTGCGAATGTTTTTAGTACTATAGCTGCCAGGCCTACAGAAAGCCCAACGAGTATGCTTGATAAAAAAATGAACTGCTTTTTGTTAAGTTTAGTTTGTGTCCAGATTAATAACGAATTGATTTTTACAAAGGGAGCAAATTTCATTCGGCAAAGGTAGTATGATTTTCCGACAACCTTTTTCCCTTAGGATTAATTATAAATTTCCTGCCTTTTCCATTAGAGTTTTATAGGGGCGAAAACACTTGTAAAGCTTGAAGATAAAAGGATTACTTTTTTTGATATTTATTTATTCAAAAAAGCAATTGATTCTTCTTCTGTTTTGTATTCGTTAAATTTTCTTGAAAGTTTGGTGATATGGAATAATTCGGTTATTCGTTCATTTGCATGGCAAACAGAGAGTTTGCCGCCAGCTGCATTCACTTTTGTAATAATATTTATCAATATAGTAAAACCGCTGCTATTGATATATTTCAGGTCTTGCAGGTCGAGGAGGATGTTTTTATGACCACTTTCAAGAGTTTCTACTATGTCTTCCAGCATTACTTTTGGCTGTTCTCTTTCTATAAGTTCGCCTATAAGTTTGAAAACAATTACGTTTTCTTTTGTTTTTGTTTTGTATTGAAAAATCATGTTTTAATGTTTAATTATGCACTATTTCTAGTATTTAAACCTATTAATTTTTTTACTCTAAATTAATTTTTTCTTAAAAACCATAACTTTAAGACATGGAAAATATACAATAATTTATTGAAGGACAAAATAAATTAGATGTTTCAGTATTTCAGCCACTGTGGCTGAATTTTAAAACAATTTTTTTGATTAAAGGTTTAATGATGAGTAATGATTTTCTACCGTTAGTGTTTTCAACAACAACCTAATATTGTTTTTACTTTGAACGCTTTGACAAATGCCAGTAATACAAACAAGGCGAAAATTTATTATTCTTTATTTATTCAGTTTGTTATCGCGCAAATAATAAACATTATTGTTAATCGTTAACTTGAGTATGCAGACAGTATTAGTGTCGATTGCCCAACTAGGAAAGCTCCCAAAGGTATAGTCTTTATATTGTGGCGGTATCCAAGTGGTTATAGTATTACTTTCAAAACAATTAGTTCCGTTTTTTGCCTGTAAAAAGTTAATAGACATATTGGTTGCATAAGTTGTATTATTGATTAATTCAATATTTACTAAATTGTTTGCACCGGAAGTTGCAACCATGTAATATTTAGCACCACTGTCTGTTATCGTGTCTTGTGGTGTTCCTATTGCCGAACAACTATTATTTACTATTTGAGTATTTGTCTGTGTAGAGCTGCTGTCTTTCTTACAACTCCAGGTAGCTGTTAAAATTAATACTAATATGTAAAGTTTGGTTCTCATAAGTTTTTCAGCCATAACTGTTATTTCCAACAACCTTTCCTACTTTTAAATTAGTTGGGAAACTACACTTTATTATTTAAAAAGAAACCAATAAATAGCTGCCCATAGTGCAAAAAAGAAGAGTCCCAGAAATACGGTATGCATTTGTTTTTTCAAGTCTTTTTTGATGAGCAGTCTGTAGAACAGCCATACTATAAACAATAAAATGAAAACAATAGGGAATAATATTCGCATGGGTTTAAAATTTAATTTTGTTAGTAATTGTTATATTATATAATTTCAGCCATTGTTGGTGTTTTCACCAACAACCTTTTCTGCTTTAAATTTAATTACAAAACTACACTTTTTTTTAGAACGTTTGCAGGTGAAAAAAGACTTGCAAAGGCTAAAGTAACACTTTATTGTTTTGTCGCGCCCACTTTTCAAAATCAATAGTGTTTTTTCTTATCATTTCTTGATGAGGAATTTCACTTTGATGAAAAGATTTTTCAGATGCTCCTTCATACATATTTTGTGTCCAATCCAATACTATATGCTCTTTTTGAAAATATTCAATTGGTTCATCATTTTTCTTCTTTTGTTTTTGTACTGAATACTTTACTAAGGTTTTTTGAGATTTTTTATAGTTAGTTTGTTTTATATCGTCCTTTTCGCCTTCTAATGCGGAATCAAATATCTTATAAAACGAATCAATGTAATTATTTGTATTGCAAAAGTGCTCACAGGTTTCTGTAAGAATACAACCAGCCCACATTTGGCTTTGCTCTCCTTTGTATGCGTCAATAATTGATGTCCCTAGCATAATTCCCGTTTCGTCTGTAATGATATCGCCATAACCAATTGCCCCACGATAAGGTGCTTTCAATCCACCAAATCCACTTTTTAATAATTCAAGCGATGTAAAAACAATCTTAAAAAAAGAGTCAAGTGAGTCGTCCTTTGAATAGTAAACAATTGTATCAGAAAAAAAATTGTAAGAAACTCTTAGTGAATGCGGATCAGGAACCAAAGCATTCACGCCATTAATTTCTTTTTCTATTGAAAAAGGCATTGCAGCGCGTTGAAGCATTGGAAGTATATTTCTTGAATATAACCTATACAAACCTTCACTACCCCTTACTTTAAGTAGGTTAGAAAAGCCTATAATATCAAACATTGCAAAAAAACAATTTGTTTTCGTTTCTTGTCCTGTTGTCATCGAATACTAATATGTGTATAAGGATTTATACATGGTTATTATTTTTTCTTCTCTCTATATTGCTCAAAAAATGTCATATTAGGTTCATAAATTGTCTTTGGAATAACCCCTAATTCAACCTTTTCAAACATTTCTACTAATTTTTCACCATCAATAAGCTCAAGTTTAATATTAGTCTTTTCTATTTCTATCGCTGCTTTTGCAAAAGAACCTGTAGTAATTAAAAGCCCTTTTTCAACACTGCGCTTATTAGTTTCCATAACCCCAATAAACGCCTGTACCTTTTCTGTTGGCACAGTTCCTTTATATCTTTTACATTGAAAAAAAACACTTAAATTAACAAATGGATTTAGTTTTAATGTGGCATAACCATCAATTCCTCCATCATGTGACCTTTGAGTAATTTCAATGTTTTCAAAATCATACTCGCGTAAAAGTCTACCGCATAAATGCTCGAATCCAGTTGGAGAAAGGTTTTGCAACACTTCTATTAACGAGAGATTAATATTGGTTTCAGCATTCTCCGGCTCTACTTCCGGTTGAATTTCTATTTCTTCCTTGGCTTTCTTTGTTGGTTTATCTGAAGAAGTCTTATCATCTCTTAATTCTTGAAATATTTTTACCCACTTTTGAAATATTTCATATGCTTGATTTTCGTTAAGTTTTGTTCCTCTACCTTTATTACTTAATGCCCAAACTCCATGTTTTGAAGCTTCTAAAAGTTCTTCCCAAACCAAATACTGTCTCGCCCAAGCAATTTGATTTTGAAATTTCAAGACACCTGATTTTTCATATCTTTCATTTAAAATTTTATCAGGAATGTTATGTTCCTTTCCAATCCACTGAGTAATTTCTCTTGGTTTTGCAGAACCTCCCATTGCTCTTAATGCATCTAATATTGGTCCAAACCATTTTACAAATTCAGCCTTACCACTTCTTTTTTTACTCATAAATATTTAGAATTTATTACAAAGGTACTGCTTTAAACCCCTTCATATAAATAATCTTTTACAATAATTACCATTACTTTTTTCTGCCGTTTTTGGTGTTTTCACCAACAACCTTTTCTGCTTTTAATTAATTACAAAACTACACTTTTTACTTTAGATTGTTTGCAGGTGAAAAAACACCAGCAAAGGCGTTCTTTCTGCTTACATGCAAGGAACACCAACAAGGGCTAAAAGCACTCTTTTGCGTCGGTTATAACCGACAGCGTTTCGGGTATAACCAACAGAGTTTCGGTTATAACCAACAGAGTTTCGGGTATAACCAACAGCATTTCGGTTATAACCGACAGCATTTCGGTTATAACCGACAGCGTTTCGGTTATAACTGATAGCATTTCGGTTATAACCGACAGCGTTTCGGTTATAACCGACAGCATTTCGGTTATAACTGATAGCGTTTCGGGTATAACCGATGGAAAACACCTTGTAATTTACAAATAAGGCATAGAAAACGAAGGGAATAAATTAATATTTTGCGCTTCTTTAACAATAATCACCTGATAATCGCTCATCATAGGAAATCGTCTTGCTGCACCAAATACATCATCCGCAGTAACATCTCCACCATAAAAGTATTGAATTCGATTGCTTTAAATCCTATACTGAAGAAATGAACCGGATTGGCAACGACCATAGGGTGTATGAGTCATTTCTTCAAAATAGAGGTGTAAGCTTTATTGCCATCAACAAACTGGAATCGGAACCGCTGCTCCAGCATGTTCAGCAGGCAGTGAAAGTGTTGCTGGTATTCGATTTTTCGCCCGAACAGCTGAAAACCAATGCGCTGATGAACCAAAATGCCTTGCTAAACGGCAT
>CAIQBY010000206.1 GCA_903870175.1 uncultured Bacteroidota bacterium | reverse complement strand
CCCAATTAATATTTCATCTATTATTCCGAAAATTGATATAATTTTGTCGGGGGTTAGCATTGGCTTTGTTTTTATTGGTTTGCAAAACAAAATTACAAAACCATCTGCTAACCCTTAATTATATTACCTTTTGTTATTAACTGCCTGTATCCTTTAACTAGCAAGTTGAGTTAACTAAACTAAAAAAATCATGAAAGAATAAATTTTTTGCAAAAAGGAATTTGCCGGATTGGCAGAAGCTCTACGTCCTCCTTATTTGATAAAAGTAGGAAAGGCAATCACTAAAAATGCCGGTACTTTTGTAGGTATTCCCACTGATGGCCCAACAATAACAACCATGGCAACGGATTTGCTTATTGCACTTGGCTCGCGCGAAGACAGCGAAGATGAACAGGATAAGTATGATGAGCTATTGGCAAAAGACATAACGGCGATAGATGGTGTTTATGATTTTATTGACTTAACTGCCGCAGGAGACCGTTCTATTGTAGCTCAGGCAGGTGTGAACGGCTCAAGCACAAGTACTGCCCGTATTGGCATTGCATCAACTCCGGTAGCTCTTACATTCGAATTTGAAAAAGGAGCAGGTGACATGGGTTTGTCACGTAATGTGGATAAACTTGGGATGGGAACATTGGCTGTAACATACACCAACCCTGCTACCAAAGTGATTAAAAGCAGTGATAAACAACTGAAAATAACAACTGCCGCAGGCGATGATATTTTTATAGATATAGAAACAACTAGTAAAATGGTGATAAAAAATCTGGTAAAAGCAACTGAAATAATGTCGGTGGTAACTATTTTTAATACCAATGGTATTTCACCGGTGGCAAGTCCTGCACCTATCGTTGTTCCGAGATAATTGATATAAAATCTTAAAGGTTTCAAATAAAAAAAGCCCTGTAGAAATACAGGGCTTTTTTTATTACACAGACTAATAAACTAATAAACTAGTAAACCAATAAACCAACGACCAATAAAATGACTTACTTTTGTTTTAATTAAAAACGGTAAATGCAAAAACTGATTTATACTTTTCTGCTGGCACTTATATGCTCTGCTTCCATTGCACAGGAAGGTCTGGGGTATTATTACGATTATTATAATCATTTTTATGTGTTTGATAACGGTAAAAATATTCAGCTCGAATCGGAACCGGTAGACAGCATAAGAGCCGGAAATGATTATCTGGCGTACATTGCCCAGAATGGCAACTTGAAAGTATATTATAACGGAGAGACCGAAACGATAGAAGAAAACATACCAAACGTAATGATAGCAACTGCAAACGCGTTTGTATATAAAATGGCGCAGCGGTTAATGATTTACGAACATGGTGAAAAAAAACAGTTGTCATCATGGGCACAAAACTGCCTGGCAGGCGATAATATAGTTACCTGGCAGCAGGTAAATACGCTTAATATTATGGCTTATCAAAATGGTGAAATTAAAACCATCGAATCAGGTTTCTCTGTAAAAGCAATAGATACAAGTAAAACAGGGAAAAATATTTTCGCTTACAGCGATATGAATCACGAATTCAAAATATTTTATAACGATGTAGTATATGATTCGCAGTTGAATAATATCCGCAATTTCAGGTGCGGACAAAGCACTGTTGCTTATCTCGACAGGTTCAATAATTCGTTCAATGTATTTTATGATGGCACATTTTCCGTCATTGCCGATCATCTTCCAAAAGGTTATACCGTAGCCGATAATATGGTTGTATATACTGATATCAATGATAATTTCATGATGTATTATGCAGGAAGAACAGTAACACTCGAAACATTTTTGCCTACTTACAGGCGTGCCCGCGAAAATATTCTGATCTATTATTATGAACCTGAATTAAAAATAGTGTATGGCGGACAGGTATTTACTGTGGATAAATTAACAGCACAACCGAATATTTTATTAGGTCCGAGTTCGGCATTATATCTCGATAATAATAACCGCCCGAAATATTTTTATAAAGGAAAAGTGTATGAAAACTTTTTAACCGAACCGATTCTCGAAATGCATCTTTACCGCGATTTGCCTGTATTCAAATACGGAAACAATACAGTAGGTTTTTATTTCGATGGAAAAATGTATGAGTTTGAAGGAAGTAAATATTGATTGAATACTTTTTTAAAATGCCATCAGCCCTTCGATTCCATCCATTTCCTTATATTTTGCAATAATAGAATCGGCATCCAGCATCACTTCTTTAATAGTAATGCT
>CAIQBY010000205.1 GCA_903870175.1 uncultured Bacteroidota bacterium | reverse complement strand
TTTTTATCGAGATTAGTACCTGATTTTCCTGACATATTATTTTGAATTAGTATTAATTAAATTGATTTGTAAATTTTATTCATTGCAAGTAAGTCATAATTATCGGTTATATTCAAATAAAAATAAATAATAAATCCTGTAAAACCCAAATAAAATCAGTATATCCAATGGTAGTATGGTTTACAGAGGAAAACTGATATTTGGATAAAAAAGGAATAGATACTTTGGGTTGAAACTCGAGTTTTGACCCAAAAGGAATAGATACTTTCAATCAAAACACGAGTTTCGACCCAAAGGGAATAGATACTTTCAATCAAAACTGGAGTTTCAACCCAAAGTATCTATTCCTATTCATTTATGTTAAAATTTTCAACGATACATATATTATAGTGTAATCAGGAAATTGAAATTTGAAGTAGGAGGGAAGCGAATTATATAGTGCTAACGAGGTTATTATTTAAAATCCTGAAAGGATTTAATTTGAATAGCCCCCAATGAAATTGGGGGAACGAAGAACAAAACGGAAAGAAACAACTCTGAAAGAGTTGAATATAGTACATTGAACTCCATCCGGAGTTCCTGATAACTATAATAACTGATTACCCCCAATTTTATTGGGGGCTATTCAAATTTAACTCTTTCAGAGTTATAAATTAATTTATTTGAAGTAGGAGGGAAGCGAAGGGAGGAGAGAATAGACATCAACATTCTCAATATTCCCTTTTATTTAAAGAATAAATCCTATTTTTGATTAAAATAAAATTAATCACTATGAAAAAATTTATCCTGATAACAACAGTCGTTTTCTTTTCTGTAAATATATTTTCACAAACGGATATCACGAAACGAGGCGCTGCAATGCTTCAAGAGAAGAATTATAAAGGCGCAGCAAAATATATTGATTCGTGTATTAATATAAAAGAATTCAGTAAAGACGCTGGTGCGTGGTACATAAAAGGGTATGCTTATAAAGGAATTTATAATACTCAGGAAAAGGAAAATAAGGAATCGCCTTCGCGGATTATTGCGCTGGAGTCGTTTAAAAAGTCAATGGAACTGGATAATTCAAAAAAAAATGTGGATGAGAATATAAAGAATATTAAATTTTTGGCGGCTACTTTGTATAATGATGTTACTAAAAGTATAGATACGGTTAATTATCCTATTGCCATCAAAGACTTTGATTTATATAAAGAATACTTCGCACTTGTCGACACTTCAAAAAATCACAGAGCAATAAACGAAACCGAAGCTAAGTTTAAACTGGCATTGGGAGCTAATTATTATCAGTTATTTTTAACAAATTCTTACGATGTTAAATACTATAATTTGGGCAGACAACTTTATCTGGAAGTTTTGCAGAAGTATGAAAGCTATATATCAAAGGAAACTTTAGAAATGTTGAAGGATTATGTAAAGGGTTACGATGAATTAGAAAGAGAAAAAAATTTACCTGATGTTTCTAAATATTATGAAACTACTAATTCTATTGATAAAACCATAACACTGATAAAAGATCAAAAGAAGGATGAAGAAAAATCAGCTTACAATGTTAGTGAAGGTTCATTAAATAAATTCGGATATAATTTGATGAAGAAAAATAAAATGGAAGATGCTTTAAAAATATTTACGTTGAATACCGAATTATATCCAAAATCAGCAAATACTTATGATAGTCTCGGTGAATGTCTGTTGAAATTAATCAGGAAAGAAGAGGGTTTGAAGGCTTATCAAAAATCGTTGGAACTGAACCCTAAAAATGAAAATGCCAAAAAAGTATTGGCAGAAACAAAATAGATTTATACTATTATTATTATTTATTAGGTTGTCGGTTAATACCCCGAGGCTCTGCCTCGGAATTAAAAAAATCCTTTAACTGATACCTCGAGGCTCTGCCTCGGGGTAATTTATTCTAAAATAACAGTAGCTGTTGCAATGTATCTGGTATGAGAAATGGAAAGATGGATGGTATTTATTTTTCTTTCAGAAATAATTTTCTTTGCGCCTCCCAGTAAATTAATACTCGGTTTTCCCAATTCATCATTTATCACTTCTACTTCGTTAAAGCCCATTGCGCCGCGCCATCCCGTACCTAATGCTTTAAAAAATGCTTCTTTGGCAGCAAATCGCGCAGCATAACGTTCTGCTTTATTTATTTTCGATTCGCAATAAACAATCTCGCCCAGCGAAAATATTTTCTCTCTGAACCCTGTAGTTTCAATGCTTTTCGCCATCCGTTCTACTTCCACCAAGTCTGTTCCTAATCCTATTATCAATTTATATTTTAATTAAAAAGGTGCTGTTATTTCTTATTATTTCTGAAGAAGTATTAATTCAACTTTTGGTAAAATTATAAACTAAAATTGATTGTTTAAGAAAAAAATGTACTTTTATTTTCTTTAAAAATTCAAATAGTTTATGAGCAATAGTTTTAATTACGATGATATGCGCCCTTATTACGATAACGAAGTAAATGAGGTATTACAGCGCGTTATCGCCGACCCGCTTTTTATGAAACTGGTAAATAATATCTGGCCGGAAATGACATTAAAAGAAGTGAAACGGAAAGCAGAACTGATAAATTCGGTGAAAGAATTTCAAATGGAATTTATGCATCCTGCTGCACGCGTTATTATTAATCGTTCGTCCGAACTGCTTACAGGAAGCGGCTTTGAAAACCTTGATAAAAACCAGGCCTATTTATTTATTGCAAATCATCGCGATATAATGCTCGATTCAGGC
>CAIQBY010000204.1 GCA_903870175.1 uncultured Bacteroidota bacterium | reverse complement strand
TTGGTAAATAGAAAGAGTTTTAAGAATTAAGTATTACGAAATTGGAAATGGATTTTAAAAATATCAAGCAAGTTTATTTCCTTGGGATTGGAGGCATTGGTATGAGTGCTCTTGCGAGGTATTTTAACTCAATGGGTGCGAAGGTTAGCGGATATGATAAAACGCCAACTAAACTTACTGATGAGTTAATTGCAGAAGGAATAGATATTCATTTTTATGATAATATTCGTTTGATTCCTGCTACTATTAAACAACTTCCTTATGCTATTGAAAATATTTTAATTGTTTATACACCTGCAATTCCAAAGAATCACAGCGAATTGTTTTATTTTAAAGAAAGTGGATTTGTAATAAAGAAACGTGCTGAGGTATTAGGAATGATTACTGAAAATTCTAATACTATTGCTGTTGCAGGAACACATGGTAAAACTACAACATCAACTTTAATTGCACATATTTTAAAGGTTGCAAACCTTGACCCATCTGGATTTTTGGGTGGAATTTCACAGAATTATAATACTAATTTACTATTGAGTTCAAGTGTTGCATCTAACAATTTAGTTGTTGTGGAAGCGGATGAATATGACAGATCATTTTTGACATTGCATCCTGCAATTGGCGTTATTACTTCAGTGGATGCTGATCATTTAGATATTTATGGAGATGAGAAATATATGCAGGAGTCTTATTCTTTATTTGCGAAACAAGTAAAATCAAAATTGATTTTGAAGAGAAATATTTTAGATAAGATTGATAGTGGAAAGAAGGCAATTACTTATTCTGTGAATGATGAATCATCGGATTATTTTGCAGAAAATATTCGAATTGAGAATGGTGCATATCATTATGACATTGTTACACCGATAAATATTTTTTCTGATTTGACTTTGGGGTTGCCAGGTTTACATAATGTAGAAAATTCGGTAGCTGCAACTGCTGTTGGCTGTGAAATGGGTGTTTCGGAAGATAATATACGAAAGGCATTAAAATCTTTTGGTGGGGTAAAGCGCAGGTTTGATTATCAAATTAAAACAGATTCATTGGTTTATATAGATGATTATGCACATCATCCGGAGGAATTAAAAGCAGCAATTAATTCGGTAAAAGAGATGTATCAGAATAAAAAAATTACAGGAATATTTCAACCACATTTATACACTCGCACCAGAGATTTCGCAGATGAATTTGCAAGGAGTCTTGATTTATTAGACGAATGTATTTTAATGGAAATATATCCTGCTCGTGAATTACCAATTGAAGGGGTTAGCTCAAAAATGTTGTTTGATAAAATGAAATCAACAAATAAACGCATTGTACAGAATAAAGATTTAGTGGAAGAAATAAGTAAAAGAAAATTGGAAGTGTTGCTAACTTTAGGTGCCGGAGATATTGATATGTTTGTGGAGCCTATTAGAAATACCTTATTGAAATAGACATTGAAGAAGTTAAAAAAAATATTATTTGTTTCGCTTTGGGTTTGTTTAATCATAGGATTATTTGCACTCATGAGTTTTGTAAATAATAAGCAGAGTTTATTGGTTTGCAAAAGTCTTGAAGTAAAAATAAATCAAAATGATGATGTATATTTTTTGGATAAAATGGCTGTTGAGAAATTAATAAAAGATCGAGGGGATTCAATTGTTGGGCAAACTAGATATTCGCTGAATGTACCTGAATTGGAGCGAGCCTTGGATAGCCATGAAGATATTGCAAAAGCACAGGCGAGCATGACAATAGATGGAGAAGTGAGAGTGATTGTGAAACAGCGCAAACCAATTTTAAGAATATTTAATTCAACAGGTGATAGCTATTATATAGATGAAGCTGGTAAACTAATGCCTCTTTCGGAAAAATATACTGCGAGAGTTTTAGTGGCGAATGGTAATATTAAAGAATCGTACTCTGCTAACTATATTTATTCAATTGCTGATATTGGAAGAGATAGTATTAAAAAAGCGAAAAGTAGTTTAGATGAATTATTTGCAATGGCAACGTATATTAATAAAGACGAATTCTGGAAATCGCAGGTGCAGCAAATATTTGTTAACAATGAAAAAGAGATGGAGTTAATTCCTTTAGTTGGAAATCATAAAATTATTTTTGGTGATACAGCTTTAATGGATGAGAAATTTAAAAAGTTAATGACTTTTTATAAACAAGGCTTAAACACCACGGGATATTGGGATAAATATTCAGCAATAAATCTTAAATTTAAAAATCAAATAGTTTGTACCAAAAAATAATATAAAATGAGATCATCAGAAATAGTAGTTGGTTTGGATATTGGAACCACAAAAATTGTTGCCATTGTAGGTCGCAGAAATGAATTCGGAAAGATAGAAATCCTTGGAATGGGAAAATCCGAATCGTACGGAGTCGCTCGCGGAGTAGTACAGAACATTGATAAAACGGTGGAAGCAATTAGAGTTGCAGTAACTGAAGCGGAAACAAAATCAGGTGTTGATATTAAAACGGTGAATGTTGGAATTGCCGGTCAGCATATAAAAAGTAATCAGCATAGAGGGATAAAAACAAGAGTAAGTGCAGAGGATGAAATTTCTCAAAATGATATTGATGCTCTGATTGATGATATGTTTAAATTGGTGATGCAACCTGGAGAAGAGATTATTCATGTTGTTCCGCAGGAATATATTATAGATAACGAATCAGGAATTAAGAATCCGATTGGGATGGCTGGAATAAGATTAGAAGCTAACTTCCATATTATCACCGGACAAATTGCCGCTGCAAGAAATATTTATAAATGTGTGCATAAAGCAAATCTAGAAGTCTCCGGATTAACCTTAGAGCCATTGGCCTCTGCTGATGCAGTATTGAGTGATGAAGAAAAGGAAGCTGGTGTTGTACTGGTTGATATTGGCGGCGGCACAACCGATATTGCAATTTTTCAAGATGGGATTATCAGACATACAGCGGTTATTCCTTTTGGCGGGAATATAATTACGGAAGATATAAAAGAGGGTTGTACAATCATTAAAAATCAAGCAGAATTATTAAAAATAAAATTCGGTTCTGCCTTGGCAAGTGAAAATCAAGAGAATGAAATTGTCTCAATCCCAGGACTGAGAGGTCGTGCTCATAAAGAAATTTCTGTAAGGAATTTATCTGCAATTATTCAGGCGCGTATGGAGGAAATAATTGAGCATGTTTATTATGAAATAAAGAATTCAGGATATGAAAAAAAATTAATTGCAGGTATAGTTGTTACTGGTGGAGGTGCGCAATTGAAACATGTACCGCAATTAGTAGAATATATAACTGGAATGGATACACGGATTGGGTATCCAAATGAACATCTTGCAAAAGGAAGTGAAGCCGTAACAAGCCCGATGTTTGCCACTTCGGTAGGTCTTGTAATGAAAGGTTTAGAGGCCCTTGATAAACAAAATAAAAAGAATGGAACTATTAAAGAAACAACTCAAGGGAAAATTAAAGGGCATTCGAAAGATAAGTCAGGTGGCTTTTTTGATAAGCTAAAAAGTTTTTTTGATGAAGATTCAGCACAGAATTAATAATATTATTTAATAGGAAATTAACATTCAATAGTTAGTAACTATATTGACGAATCAGTTAATGTATCTAAAAAAAAGGCAATTTTAGACCGTTGAAAATAATTTAAATTATTGTGCAACAAAATCAATTAAAATAAATAAAACAAAATGATAAAATTCGATTTACCTCAAGACACTTCTTCAATAATTAAAGTAATTGGAGTTGGCGGTGGTGGCAGCAATGCGGTTAACCATATGTACAAACAAGGAATCAAAGGAGTTGATTTTATAGTTTGCAATACTGACCAGCAAGCATTAGATATGAGTCCTGTGCCGTTAAAAGTTGTGTTGGGTGCAACATTAACAAAAGGACGTGGTGCAGGTTCGTTGCCTGAAGTTGGTAGAAATGCAGCAATTGAAACTATTGAAGATATTAAAAACATCTTGGGCAATAATACTGAAATGCTATTTATTACTGCCGGTTTAGGTGGAGGTACCGGAACTGGTGCGGCTCCTGTCATTGCGAGAGCAGCAAAAGAAATGGGAATATTAACGGTTGGTATTGTTACTATTCCTTTTGGATTCGAAGGAAAGAAACGAAAAGCACAGGCAGATGAAGGAATGGAAGCTTTAAAGCAAAATGTGGATACGCTTCTTGTAATCAGCAATGATAAGTTACGTGAGATATACGGCAACTTAAAAGTTACCGAGGCATTTGGACATGCTGATGATGTGCTGACTACTGCTGCTAAAGGCATTGCAGATATCATCACTACGACTCTGCAAATCAATACGGATATTAATGATGTGAAGACAGTAATGAAAGATAGCGGTGTTGCGATTATGGGTTCTGCACAGGCAAGCGGTGAACAGCGAGCTTTGCGTGCTGTAGAACAAGCAATGGCTTCTCCATTATTAAATGACAGCAATATAAAAGGTGCACGTTATGTGTTGGTAAATATTACTTGTGGTGAGGATGAAATTACAATGGATGAGTTGGGAGAAATTACTGACTATATACAGGATGCAGCAGGAATGACTGCTGAAGTAATTAAAGGATATGGAGTTGATTTGTCGCTTGGCGATAAAGTTAATGTTACTATTATCGCTACAGGATTTAATTCTTCTAAAGATGCTGGAATTCATTTGACGCAAAAAGCACCTGAAAGAATTGTGATGCATTTGATGGATGAAGTAAAAAAGGAAGAAGCGCCTGTAATTCCTATTGTTGCTGAAACTAAAGAGATAGAAGAAACTTTTATTGGTGAAGCAGTAGAAATGGTTTCCTATATAAAAGAAGAAATAAAAGCGGAAACTATCGAAACTATTGTAAACGAAGAAATAATGAACGAAGAAGTGCTTGAAGAGGCAATTGAACAAATTGAAGAAACTCCTGAACCTTTCGTTTTTGTGAGAGAAGAAGTTCTAGAAGAAAAAGAGGAAGAGGTTGTCGAAGAAAAAAATGATTTCACTTTTGAATTTGAAATTACAAACACAGTAAAGACTGAGTCATTTGAAGAGCCTTTTGTTTTTTCCAATAAAGAGGATGAGAAAATTATTGCAAATGTAGAAAGTGAAAAAAACATTACAGCAAAAGTTGAAAACGATGAACAGTTAAGAAAAGCACAGGACCGTGTTGCAAAATTAAAAGCATTGAGTCACAAGCTTAAAACTCCAAACGGTTTAGCTGAATTGGAAAACGAACCCGCTTACAAAAGAAGAAATATTAATTTAGCTACTACTCCTCACTCTTCAGAATCACAAGTGTCACGTTATACTTTAACCGAAGGAGATGATAAAAAAGTTGAAATAAAACCGAATAATTCTTTTCTACACGATAACGTTGATTAAGAAAATTGTTTAATGAATGTAAAAAGGCTGCCTTATTTAAGGCAGCCTTTTTTGTTTTCTTTTTACGAGCATTACCTTTTACTTTGATTTATTTGTCCGGATTCATATTATTCGAATTAAATCAACTTTTGCCAATATTAAAATTATTGTCAAGTGTCAGTACACTCGAAGTGATTGTTTAGAATAATATTATGGCCCTTCGAAGTTTTGAGGATAGATTGTTTTCAATTATTTCAATGATAACAATACTAATAAAAAATAGGGGTAACTTTCGTTACCCCTATTTTTATATGCAATAAAATTTATTTGCTATTATTATCTTCCACCTAGGCCAGTAGGGCTTCCTACTCGGGTCATTGCGCAACGGAAGCCAATACAGTCAGTTGATTGCCTCTGATCTAGAAATCTTCTTGTGCCTGGAACCATCCAATACGCACGGTCTCTCCACGAACCACCTTTATATACGCGAGCCTTATCATTAATCATTGAAGTACCAGCTCCGCCTATAAGAGTAGCAGGATAGTCGTACATTCCACTACTTTCCGGTTTTCCACTAGCGGCTTTGTCGTAAGGTGTAGTTTCTGTCCATGAGGCTCCGCTCAATCCACTTGCTTGTGATTTTAAGTCTCCATCTAAATAATTGATGTTGTCCGCATATTTATAATTTCTTCTTTCATCCAAATTATCATCAGGCACAGTAATACTTACATCCCTCCATAATACCATACCAGGGATGCTGATGATATTTCTATGAAAAGTGTCAGTTTCATTATCATATCTAATAGAATCATTAATCTTTATTCCATCCACATCACGCACTTGAGTTTTAAATGTATTTCCACGGAAAGGACGGAAATCTGCTTTATCTTCAGGTGAAAGCGGACGATATACATCCATTACCCATTCACTTACGTTACCTGCCATATTATATAAACCGTAATCATTTGGCCAATATGAATAAACAGGAGTGGTAACATCACCGGCATCGTTAAGTGAACCTGCAACTCCCATCATATCTCCATTACTACGTTGAAAGTTAGCAAACATTTTACCTAAAAACTTATCATCAGGATTACGAACTCCATGCATATTCCATGGATATAGCTTTCTTTCTTTTATAGCTTCATTTATTGTATTTCCAATTAAGCCATAAGCAGCAAATTCCCATTCTGCTTCTGTCGGTAGCCTGTAACGTGGCAGGAAAATACCATCTTCCATTCTAACTAAACGGTCACCACCATTTGGATCTTTTGAAGGAATTGG
>CAIQBY010000203.1 GCA_903870175.1 uncultured Bacteroidota bacterium | reverse complement strand
TTTTCAAATGATAAAACACCCTACAAAACAGTGTTCAGCGGAAGTTTTACACGAGCATCAAAACAAAGACGAGGCGGATATTATTTTCATATCGAACCCGGCAACAGCTTTGTTGGCGGCGGTTTCTGGGGACCTGAGCCGGCAGATTTAAAACGTGTGCGTGATGAATTGGCGCATAATGCCGCACCGCTTCGCAAAATATTAAAGAGTAAATCGTTTGTAAATACCTTCAGAACTTTGCAGGGCGAACAGGTAAAAACCACGCCGAAAGGCTTTGATGCTGCAAATCCTGCCATTGATTTAATTCGCTACAAACAATATTTAGTGATGAAGAAATTTACCGACAAAGAAGTATTAAGTGATGATTTTCTGAAGAAAGTAAATGAAGCATTTAAAAATATGCGTCCTTTCTTTGATTATATGAGCGAAGTATTAACCACTGATGTTAATGGAATTTCGATAATTTAGAAATTACTTTTTCAATTTTAAATACTTATGAAACTCGGGAACAATGTTGAGTACATAAGTTGAAATGCAATACACTAACGTTATTATAGTTGATTTAATAAGCATTGTAACTATTGCATTATTAATTGAGGGAATAAATATTACTACCGAAAAAGTAAGAAGAATTACCAAAAGTATTTTTGCAGAAGAAGAATTATAAGGTTGCAGTTTAAAGTTTTTCCAGATAATAATATATTTTAATAAGTTATAAATCACTGATGAAATAGCGGTAGCCAAAGCAGCTCCTGTGATTCCATAAAGAGGAATTAAAATTACATTAAGTATAAAAGCCAATATTAAAAGGAGCAACAAAAGATATGTTCCATAAATATATTTGTCGGAAGTAAAAAGGATAGAAGTATTTACACCTGTAGCAATATTTAAAAATCCACCTACACAGGCAACAATAGCAACTGTATCTCCCTGATGATAAGCGTTAGGAAGAAGCGATAATAAATCATTTACATTTGTTACAATTCCGATTAACAGCAATCCGCCAATCAGCATTAAATATTTTACCGACTGATAATATATTGCCTTAATACTTTCCATGTCCTTATTCGCCCATGCCTGCGACACTTTTGTGTGGGTTATTCTTTCGAGAGAAGTGAGCGGTATCTCGATAACAAGCGCCAGATATGCTGAAACAGCAAATATCCCGACATAATCAAGGCTCATATATTTCCCAATCATAATAGAATCAAGATGTCTCATACTCAACGATGAAAAGCTGGCAAGCGTTAATAACAGGCCAAACTTCAATAGCTTTCCTACACCTACTGATTTTAAAACAGAGGAATCAATCCAGAAAGAAGGCTTATCAATTGAATAAATATAAATAAGCATTGAAACTATTTGCAACAAATAAATGGCAACAAATGAATACATAAATTGAGTTAAATCTATCCAATGAACATAATAAATTATTATCAGCAAAATGAAAAGGATACGGGAAACAATTCCTTCAAAGAAGCTAATTATAGTAGTTTTGAAGAGGGATGAACAATATGCATTAAGTGTCATATTTAACCCCATTATTATTGCAAAAGGAAATAATAAATTAAAGTATTGAGTGAATAAATAACTCTGCTCTTTATATTCATTAATAATAATATCCTTAAATAAATAAATTAAAATGCCGCAGATAATGCTTCCTAACAAAGGAAAGATAAACATAAAACCAAAATATCCATGATGATTTTTCTCTTCATTTCTGAAGTATGGAAAAAATTTTGTGGTTACACTGCTTACTCCTAAAGGTAAAATAGTTGCTATTAAACTTGAAGCTGCAATAAGTATTCTTGTCAAGCCAAGTTCCTCGGGTTTGAGCAGATTAGGCTGAATAAACAACAAACTTACAAAGCCGATAACAACACCTGAATAAGTGATTATGGTATTTCGGATTCCTTGTTTTTTTATTGTACTCAAAATAGCTGTGACTTATAATAGTGCTTATGTCATTGACTTTTTAGTCAATTTATGAAAAGGAAAACGTATTATAATATATAGGTGATTCCATATTGTTTGAAAAAAGCCATAATGCTTCACCATTATTCTGAATCGTTCCAGCCAAGCTGATTTCTTTCTTTTATGGGATGTTCCGCCAACAAGGAATTTAGAAATATACATTTTTGTATTGACTATTTTTTCTGATTGTTTCAGCACATTTATTACCCAGTCAATATCAGCTGCTATTTTATAATCCAAATTATAGAAATCACAAAGCAAACGTTTCGCTATAAATGATTGGTGCGAAACACACATTCCATATTTCAAACTACGCCATGTAAGTTGTGCTGGTGGCTTCAATCGCCTGTCGCCTAACACTTGCCCTTGCATATTTACTACTACTGTATTTCCATAATAAACATCGGCATTTGGAGATGTTGCAAATATTTTTGCAAGGGTATCTTTATCATACAACTCGTCTCCCGCATTTAAAAACAATACATAATCTCCGGTTGCATTCTTCAGACTTTTATTCATGGCATCATAAATTCCATTGTCTTTTCCAGACAGAATTAAAGAAATTTGAGATTGATATTGTTCAGCTAATTCAAGGGTTCCGTCGTCAGAGCCGCCGTCAATTATAATATATTCGATGTTTAAATACGATTGAGAAATAATGCTTTTAATGGTACGTTCAATTAAAGGCTTGGCATTATAAACAACTGTGATAATACTTATTTTAGGATTGAACTGCATTTAGTTTCTGAAGAAAATTCCGTTACATTGCAACACTTTTCCTGTTTTATTATCTGTAAAAGCAGGGACAATACTTGTTAACTGAAACCCTTTCTGCTGCATATAATCCAATACTTGCGGCAACAACCAACTTTGATTTTCATATAAAGGAATCAATGAAATTTCCATTTCAATTCCTTTGGCTTTGGCAATCATTTTCTCAGCACCTTTTAATACTTCCTGCTCAAAACCCTGCACATCTATTTTCAAAAATATATTCTTGCAATTGCCAGTAAACCCTTCTCCTATTTCATCTAAAGGAAATACCTGCACCTTTTCCTTACCAATAATTTTTGATTCGGGAGCGCCTTCAATATGTGAATCAAGCATATTTAATAACGTGCTGCTTACTGAATTTGCCGAAATATTAATTTCAATTTCTTCTTTCTTTGCCCCAATAGCACATCTTGGAGCTACTTTCCAATTTTCAAACTTCTTACTTTCCTGTTCAATGATCGAATGAACAGATGACAATGGCTCAAAAGAAACAATCTTATTGGTGTATCCTGCATCCATTATTCCCATTGCATATTGGCCTTTGTTGGCTCCAATATCAAAAACCAAATCTATATTATAATGCTGGAGTAATTTAATTCGGCGTAGTTCCTCACTGGTAGCGGGATTGTATTTGCGAATAAGTATTCCGAAACTCTGAAATATTTTTTTTGTAGTCCGTTCAAAACTGTTCATAAAGGATGCTCGAAATTAGTTTACAATATTAAGAAATTTTAAGAAGCAGAGATAAAGAAGCGAACATGTTTGAAGAATTCTTTCTAAGTCTGCCTCTGCTTCTGCAAGCCCTTTGTCTGATATTTCCAGTTTTTGAATCCACTAACCGGTATAATATTGTAATAAAGAATTGTTGGAGTATTCGAAGGAATCGCGTTACGTTAGCCATTGCCTGCAATAAGGTAAAGCCAGATTGCAAACTTTTTTTGCCCAATTATTATTCGGAAGGGATTGGATATTAATAGGCAAATGAAATTAATTTTTCAGGTTTGTTTGTTTGTCCTACTATTTATTTTAATGATGAAAAAAAAGTTTTATTGGCGTGGTGCGCTTCCTTTTGTTACATTTACCAATAAATAAAACGTTGAATCCCGCATCATTTCACAAAAGGGAAATCTCCGGCAAAATAACAATCACAAATACAGACGGTAATTAATTACGAATTACGAATTTCAAATTACGTGCGTAATTCTTAATTTGAAATTCGAAATTGAAATAAAATGAATATGGAAAACGTGGAGGAAAAGTTGAGCATTGATGAACGGAAGATTATACATATTCTGTTAAAGCAGTTAATGTATCAACAGAATGAATTTACTTATTTTAAAAACAAGGCAGGCTTGCAATTGCTGGATAATGCAATTGTGGTAAATGGGGATGGCAGTAAACACTTGTTGAAGGCTATACCGGAAAAAGAGGAGGGTAGTAATCACTTGCCGGAGCCTATGCTAAAAAAAGAGGGTGGTAGTAATCACTTGCCGAAGCCTACCCCAGAAAAAAAGGATGGTAGTAATCACTTGTCGGAGCCTACCCTAAAAAAAGAGGATGGCAGTAATCTCTTGCCGAAGCCTACCCCAGAAAAAGAGGATGGTAGTAATCACTTGTCGGAGGCTATGCTAAAAAAAGAGGATGGTAGTAATCGAGATGTTTGGCTATACACAGTTTTTGAGCAAGAGCTTATTATTGCGTTGGGGCAATACATTAATAATGGAAATGGGCAAAATTCGCTTTATAGCTTTTATACTGATTTTGTGGAAGCTGTTGAGCAAAAAAATGAGGCTGCAATAAAAATGAAGGAAGCGGAAAAAAATTTAACGCTGGAGGATACTCATCTTTTACCTGCGGAAATAACGGTTGATAAGAATGCAATTTCATTGGTAGGATTGTATTTATACAGCCATTTGCCGCATAATACGAATGGTCAATTGTATAGTAAAGTTGCTTTGGAAGTGCTGTATATGCACAATAATGGAAAGGCTAAACAATCACAACTGCATGAACTTACAGGGATTTCCGTTTCGGGTTTTGCAAAACATTTGCGCCGATTAAAACAATATGACTTGATAAAAGAACTGCCATCAAAATACTATGCGCTTAGCGATAAATCAATACATGTTTTGTTGAAATTATATGGGAAACCCAAAAATAAATGAGTAAAGTGATTCTATATTAGAGATAAGAAAATATAATCATCTCAAACAAAAAAAGGGAAGGCTACATCACGTAACCTTCCCTTTTTAATTTAAAATAGTGGAGTTCACCAACAAAATATCGAACTCAATTTACAAAGATATTGATACATTGATAAAACTGAAAGAGTACTTGGAAGTTATTAAATTATAAGTCTTTTTACAAGACAAAAGTATAAAAAAATGTAACACTCTACTTTTTCTTCTCATCAATTGCCTTCTGTGCAAAAACCGGTGAAATTGACCACCGAAAACCGGTTTAAACTGACCACTCAATTCCGGTTCAAATTGACCACCACAAACCGGTTCAAATTGACCACCTGACAAAGATAAAAAAAGTTCATGCTTTGAGGTAACC
>CAIQBY010000202.1 GCA_903870175.1 uncultured Bacteroidota bacterium | reverse complement strand
GAAATAAAAGAGGATTATCACTTATTAGATTTATAGTATTTTCAATTTCATCAACAAACTCCTGTCCCAATCCAATCAATGAATTTTCGTACCATTCCACCGATTCCAAGTATTCTTTTTCAGCTTTTGGATGAAAAATAATTGAATACTTATTTTTCATTCTTCAAAATAGAATTCGCTTTCTTCTGAACATTCTGCCAGCTATTCCCCTTTACTTTATTAGTTTCCAAATCGCGCGAACGTTGTTTCATTTCTTTCAAAAACTCGGCTGTCCAAACTTCGTGTTTTTGTTTAATCTCATCTTCTACCATAGTAAATAGAGCTTTTATCTTTTTTTCATCTGCAAAACGAATGTATTCCTGCAAACTTTTTCTTATGGCTAATGCTGTCATGATTTTATTTTTAGCAAATCTACAAAAAAATTACTGTATAAAAATGTGGTGAACAGAAAAGTGGTGGTGCAATAACTATTTTATCATCGAACAAATAATCATCAACACTCCCTGCAAAATCATGGTTCCGTCGATGCCCGCCACAAAATAATATTCGCTTCGTTTGCTGTTGCTGAAAATTATTAAAATCAAAGTGGCGCTCATGCTTATGAGCAAAGCGATAAAGGACGGGAGGGAAATTGTTTTTGTAGTGAATTCGAGAATAATCAATACTATATATATAAGTAAGAAAAACAGAGCGAGTAATCGTGTTTTGTTTTCTCCGAACAGATGAGGGAGTGTGGAAACGCTTTCGGATGCGTCGATGGCGATGTCGCGAATATCAAAGGGAATACATATTGCCATCATAAAACAAAAACGGAGGCTGGTATGTAATATCAGTTGCCATAAATGTAAGGCAGAATTTGATGAAGAATTTAGAATAAGTGGTACAACGGCTGTTGTCATTGTCCAGACGGAAGCGAGCGTGAATAATTTAAACCATGGAGATTTCCGCAGTTTAATAGCCGGGATAAAATAGGCGAGAGACAAAATAAGGAGTGGAGAAAGGTAAAAAAGGATGCGGTAATCGTTGGAAAAAAAAGTGAGTGACACTCCTATAAATCCTGTTAATGTTAATATTTTGATGGATGCAGGATGACTGAAAATCCATTTGCGACGGATTGAATTGAGATTGACATCTTTTACTTCGCTATAAAATACGCGTTGCAAATTATAGATAAAAAGCGTTGCGAAAAAGGTAAGAATAGAGTATGAAAATAAATTGTCGGTGAAATTTAATTGTCTTGCTGTGCTTTGTATTTGGCAGACTGCACCAATTGCAATATAAATATTTCCGAAGAGAATAAAATCAAAAAAACGTTTCAGCATTTTATAAATTACGCCTTTCGGTAAGGTTGATGAGACATCTGAATAAAAAATCAAAAGATAAGATTCAGAAAATGAATGGAACTTATTTTATTATTTCGTTATTAGTAGGTTTTAAAATGCCCCAGAAAATTCCCAATCCGCCAACAAGACCTATCCCGCCGCCAATCATGGATTTGGTTCTTCGTTTCACTCTTGCCGTTTTTTCGAATCCCATAATATAGGTATCATGTTTTAAATAATCGAGATTTGATACGGAGGCATGGTCAATTCGGACGGTTCCGAGCCCAGATAATGCAGTAAAACCAAAGGGAGGAATAGGACAAAGGAAATTGCCTGTGGCACCGGAAGCGGCACCTATTGCTACACTACACCAAAAAGCACCTCGCGCTTTAAAGCCTTTTTGAGCATCCTGTTCGCCTTTTATATAATAGCGCATTTCGTCAATTGTTAAATCGTTGCCGGCAAGCGAATCGAATTTATAATAAAGGATTTCGCCTTTGCTGTTTCTAACGGAGAAAATCCTCTCGTTTTCAACTGTCTTATCTTTCTTGCCAGCTTTAGGGTTTTTATAGCTGACAACTCCTTTTGCAGTGTCGGTAATAGTAGTAGTAAATTGTTCACCGGAAATTAATAAAATAGTGTCGTTATTAGTTTGTGAATAAACCTGCACTGCAAATAAATTGAATAAAACAATTACTAAAAATGAGAATAAACACTTCATGATAGGGAAATAAAATTTGTCAAAGATAATTATAATATACTATTTGAGAGTTATTAACATGACAATTATCATTTCGCCTTCACAGCAGTATCAATAATTATTATATTTGCACTCCTAAAAAAAATAATAATGATTACTACAGATAAATTTGTGAATCGTCACAACGGTCCTCGTGAAAAAGATGTAAAAGAAATGCTCGAAAAAATAGGAGCAAACTCACTTGAAGAATTAATAGCTCAAACAATACCTGCAGCTATACGGCTGAAAAAGCCTTTGAACCTTGCAAAAGGGTTATCGGAATTTGATTACCATAAACATTTAAGGGCGTTAGCAGCTAAGAATAAAGTTTTTAAATCATATATTGGTTTAGGGTATAATAACACCATAGTTCCTGCTGTTATTCAACGAAATGTTTTGGAAAATCCAGGCTGGTATACGGCTTATACTCCATATCAGGCAGAGATTTCGCAGGGAAGACTGGAAGCGCTTTTGAATTTTCAAACCATGATAATGGATTTGACTGGGATGGAAATTGCGAATGCATCATTGCTGGATGAATCAACAGCTGCGGCAGAAGCGATGACCATGCTGCATAATAACCGTAACCGTGAACAGATAAAAAACGGTGCAGAAAAATTCTTTGTTTCGGATGAATGTTATCCTCAAACGATTGATTTATTAAAAACGCGTTCTGCTCCTTTGGGTATAGAATTAGTGATTGGAAACTGGAAAACAGCAACGCTGGACAGCAGCATTTATGGTGCTTTGCTTCAATATCCATCAGTTGATGGAATAGTATATGACTATGCTGAATTTGTGAAGAAAGCGAAAGCAAACGGAACATCGATAGCTGTAGCGGCAGATGTTTTAAGTCTTGTATTATTGACACCTCCGGGCGAATGGGGCGCAGATGTTGTGGTGGGAAATACTCAACGATTTGGAGTGCCGATGGGTTACGGCGGACCTCATGCAGCATTTTTTGCCTGCAGAGAAGAATATAAAAGAATAATACCGGGAAGAATAATTGGTGTTTCGGTGGATGCGCAAGGGAATCAGGCTTTGCGGATGGCTTTGCAAACACGTGAACAGCATATCAGAAGAGATAAAGCAACTTCCAATATATGTACTGCACAAGCATTGTTAGCTATTATGGCGAGCATGTATGCTGTATATCACGGACCGGATGGAATGAAAGGAATTGCTGAACAGGTACATTTATCAGCTGTTACATTAGCAGGGGAATTGAAGAAATTGGGTTATTCAATCGGCAGTGATTCCTATTTTGATACTATTAAAGTAGAATTGGCAAAAGGTGTGTCTGCAGAGGAGATTAAAAAACTTGCGGAAAGCACAAATGTTAACTTCAGATATGCTGATACTTGTTGTGTATGTATTTCAGTTGACCAAACTACTGATGCAAATGATTTGAATGTACTATTAGAAATATTTGCGAAGGCTGTTAGCAAGCCTGCGGTGAAGGTTACAGAAGAACAGGTATTCTCAAGGAAAGCCAGTATTCAATATCGTACATCACCAATATTAACACATCCTGTATTTAATTCATTCCATTCGGAATCTGAGATGATGCGTTATATAAAAAGACTTGAGAACAAAGATTTATCGTTGACGCATTCGATGATTTCATTGGGTTCGTGCACAATGAAACTAAATGCCGCAGCAGAATTATTACCAATTACTTGGCCGGAATTTGCCAACATTCATCCTTTTGTTCCAGTTGAACAGGCAGCAGGTTATATTGAAATTATTAATGAACTTGACAGGTCGTTAAGCGAAATAACAGGATTTGCGAAGATGAGCTTTCAGCCGAATTCAGGAGCACAGGGAGAATATACCGGGTTATTGGTTATTCAGGCTTATCATCAATCGCGCGGTGACGGACATCGTAATATAGCATTGATTCCAACTTCGGCACATGGTACCAACCCTGCATCGGCAGCTATGTGTGGAATGAAAATAGTACTTATTAAGTGCGATGAAAAAGGCAATATAGATGTAAATGATATGCGTGAAAAAGCAACTTTACATAAAGATAATTTATCTTGCCTGATGGTTACTTATCCAAGTACTCATGGAGTTTACGAGGAAAGTATTATTGAGATAACAGACATCATTCATCAAAATGGCGGACAGGTATATATGGATGGAGCAAATATGAATGCACAGGTAGGGTTGACAAGTCCGGGAAATATAGGTGCTGATGTTTGCCATTTGAATTTACATAAAACATTTGCAATTCCTCACGGAGGTGGCGGTCCGGGAGTAGGACCAATTGGAGTTGCAAAACAGTTAGTGCCATTCTTACCATCGCACTCAGTAATAAAAACAGGAGGAGAAAAGGGAATACATGCAGTATCTGCAGCTCCTTTTGGAAGTTCGTTGATTTTATTGATTTCTTATGGATATGTTAAAATGTTGGGCGGAGAAGGAGTTACAGAGGCTACGCGTATTGCAATTTTAAATGCAAATTATATCAAAGAAACATTGAATGGATACTATCCGACATTATATAGTGGGAAAAACGGACGCTGTGCACATGAAATGATTTTGGATTGCGTTGCTTTTAAAAGAGAAGGAGGAGTGGAAGTTGGAGACATCGCAAAACGACTGATGGATTATGGTTATCATGCGCCAACAGTTTCTTTCCCTGTTCATGATACATTGATGATAGAGCCAACGGAAAGTGAATCAAAGGAAGAACTTGACCGTTTTTGTTCGGCAATGATTTCCATCAAGAAAGAAATAGATGAAATTATTTCAGGTAAGGCAGATAAGGAAGATAACGTAATAAAAAATGCGCCGCATACAGCTAAATCAGTAATTACGGATGATTGGAAACATAATTATTCGAGAGAAAAAGCTGTGTATCCCTTGAAATGGGTGAAAGATGCTAAGTTTTGGCCAAGTGTTGCAAGAATTGATAATGCATTTGGAGACAGAAATTTAATTTGTGCCTGCCCACCAATTGAACATTATGCAGAAGTAGAATTGGCTATTTAAATATAGTTATTAGAGCTGTTTTCTATAATCGATTGATTGGGAAAAGCATGTCAATTGAAAAAAAACAGAAAATAACTCGCTAATAATTTGGTAATGTCATTTTGAAAATATAGTTTTGCTGCTCGGAAATAAAGAATTTTAGTAAACAATTAATTATTAACAAAAAAAAACAAAAAAATGAAAAAAATTTACACATTAATCGCTATTACTGCAATTGCTGCAGGTGCAAGTGCACAAGTTAGTGATGAAAGCACAAAGCCTTTTGTTCAAAAGACATTGCCTTTTCATCATATTACAAACGTAAACAGAACCATTAGTAACCCTGATACAACAGGGTTAGTTAACTACACAGATTTTTTACCCCAATTTTGCCCAAGCGGAACACCAACTTATTATGGTTATACAACTGGAGGTGAACTTTACGGAAGAAATCACGATGCAATAAATATTTGCGCCCAAGGATATCTTAACGTAGGTCCTACACCAGTTCGTGTTGAAGGTGTTTTAATGTGGTTTGGTTCTAAATATTCAGATGCTGGAAGTAGCGTTACCTCAAAAGTAGTTGTTAAGGCATGGGCTATGGCAGCCAACAAAGCTTATAATACTAATGGCTCCGGAACATTTAACCAAACAACACTTAACGCACCTGGACCTGCAACTGGAGTTAACGCCCCTGTTGCTTCAGCTGATATTCTTTATACTGATATTGACACAACTGCTTATAATTATGTGAGTTTCCCAACTGCTAGCCAGCCTACTTTTACAGCTGATTTTGCTGTAGGTGTTGATTTCTCAACTTTAGCGGCAGGAGATACAGCAGGTTTAGTTAGCGATAGTAAAAATGATGCAGCTAATTTAGATTATGCATTTTCGAATTTGTCTGGCAAATGGTTTGTAAGCGACCAAATGTTTAGCAATCCAGCTTCACCGGATTTAGGAACCGGAGGTTTAGATAATGATATTGCTGTTTGGGCTGTATTGACACAGGCAACAGGAATAAATGAATATTATGATGGAATGAAATTGACTACTTATCCTAACCCTGCTGTTGATAATGCAGTAATTGAATACACTTTAGAGAAAAACTCCACTAATGTTAGTTTAATAGTTTTTGACCCTTCTGGACGCAAAATAGTTAATAATGTTTATAATCAACAATCTGCAGGTACTTATAAAGTAAATGTTGAAACAACTAATTTAGCATCTGGAAATTATTTTTATCAATTGAATGCAAATGGACAACGTTTTACTAAAAAGTTTGTTGTTGCTAAATAAATTAATATAATTATTAAATAAAAAAGTCCCGCAATTTTGCGGG
>CAIQBY010000201.1 GCA_903870175.1 uncultured Bacteroidota bacterium | reverse complement strand
CTTCAGTGCATCCCTCACGAGAAGCCACCTTGCGACTTGCTATACTTCGGAGCGTTACCTCCGCGTTGAGAGACTTTCACTCTCTGGGTGTCTTTTAATTAAATAAAAGAACTATATTTGTCATTCGAGGCGCACACAAAATGAAAAAACTTGCAACACTACTATTCCTGTTTGTTTTTACATCATTCACATTCGGGCAAACAGAGAAACTAAATCAACTTGACAACGACGGCAAAAAGCACGGGAAATGGATTGCTTATTTAGACCGTAACTGGAAATATATTAACGACAGTACGAAAGCAGTTTATTATAAATATACATATTATGACCATGGAACGAATTTATATCCAATGGGACCATGCGGCAGGAAACATTACAAACTGGAACCTGTAATTGACAGCAAACAAAAAATAACGCTTTTGGATGGCGAATACAAATGGTATAATTCAAAAGGACAACTTAGTTCAGTCCATGTATTTAAAAATGGTGAATATATTTCATGTAAAGAATATTACTCATCAGGAAAGATAAGCCAATATTTTGACTACACAAAAAAATGGAAAGAACAACCGCTCACTTGGTATATGGAGTCTTATGACAAGAATGGTAAAATTAAATTAAGTTTATATTTTAAACCAGATGATAAAGGCAAATATCCAACGACTCAAGGTTAATAAAACACCCAACGCACGCGAAGTAGTTATTTATCTCCAATGCACAGCAGCGGTTCTTATCTTGATACCACTCCCTACTCGATTATCAACTTACTCATGTGCAACTGTGAATCAGTTATTAATTTAACGAAGTAAATACCTTTCGAAACACCTTCCAAACTTATCTGTTTGATGTAATCAGTTGAATTCTTTTTATCTGATGATGAATAAATTTCTCTTCCCTGTACATCAATTATAGAAGTAAGCAATTCTTTAGAATCAGACTTTATATGAATTGTAAACAATCCGTTAGCAGCAGGATTAGGATAAATTGTTATTTCATCTTTATCAGTATTGACATTAATACCCAAACAAAGGTCAACAGTAATCGTCGATGAATCCGAACGGACACAGGCACCGTTAGCATACATATAAGTAATCATAAAAGTACCTGTACCCGACAAAGAAGGGTCGAAGATGTTTGAATTCACTCCGGTTCCGCTATAAGTTCCACCGGCAGGGTTTCCTCCGCTTAAAGCAAATGCCGACCATGAAGCACAAGCCATAGCAAAAGGTGCAACAGTAACAGTTGGTATAGTGGATGCAAATACATTTAAAGTACTTGGTGCACTGGATCCACAGGCATTGTCGGCAGTTACAGTAATAATTCCGTTTGAAGCGGATGCTGTAGCAGTAATTGTATAATTGGAAGAACTGCCTGACCATCCTGAAGGTAAGGTCCATGTATAGCCTGTTGCGCTTGGGTCGAGTGTAACTGCATAAGCTGTAGAAGAACTGTCGCATAAGTGAGTAACGCCTAATATAGAAGATGGCTGTGCAGGAGGATTCCCGAAGAACACATTAAGTGATTGAGAAGCGCTGCTGCCGCAGTTATTGTTGGCAGCAACAGAAATAGTGCCGATGCTTGAAATGGAAGAAGCAGTAATACTATCTGTAGTGCTTGTGCCCGACCAACCCGAAGGTAAAGTCCAGCTATAGGAAGTAGCACCGCTAACTGAGGTCACATAATACACTGCTGAACTTAATCCGCAAATAGTATCAACTCCCAATATTGCAGCTGGTGCAATAGGTACAGACGTTAAAGAAACACTTGTAGATGCTGTATTTGTACATCCATTTGCATCAGTGCCTGTTACATTGTAAGTAGCAGGTGCAGTAACCGGAACAGCAACACCATCGGTTACGCCGTTATCCCAAACGTATGTGGTTGCACCGCCACCAGTGAAAGTTACCATACCTCCAGAACAAACTGAAGAGGAAGAAGCATTCGCAGTTACAGCAGGTAATGGATTTACTGTTATTAATGTAGTGGCAGTATTAACGCATGTCCCGCTAGTATATGTATAAGTTACTGTTTGAGAACCTGCAGAAGGGTCGAATACTCCTGCGTTTACGCCTGTTCCGCTATATGTTCCACCGGCAGGACTTCCACCGGATAAAGTAAGAGGAGCTGAATTGGCACACAAAGGATTTATTGCTGTTATTGCTGCCACACCGGAAGGACAACCGATAATAATTGAAAAGGATTGCGTACCGGCACAAGCACTTGCATCACTAACGGTAACATTAAAATTATAAGTTCCGGTAACTGTTGGGGTGCCCGAAAGTATACCTGTTGAAGAAAAGGACAACCCTGTAGGTAATGTTCCGCTTGATAAAGTATAAGTTGCAGTGCCTAAAGCGCCCGTTTGGGAAAGTGACTGATTAAATGCTACTCCAAGTTGAGCATTGGAAATTGTTGCAGGCGAAATTGTTAATGTCGGACATATATATGAGGCATAAATAAAATTATCAATTCCTATGTAATCGGAATTAATGCCATGATATCCACCTTTAGTAACATAATATCGGAACGCAACCCTGCCGGAAGCAGGAGCGGAAAGTCCGCTGATAATGGAGGTATATTGAGTCCAAACTAAAGGGTAAACACTTAGAGCTAAGGTAGGATTAATATCCTGCAAAACAGTAGTAAAATTACCTAAAGAATTTGCATGAGTTCCTAAACCTGTAGCTCCTCCTCCGATACTTAATCTTAATTGCAACCTATCCGCCCTGAAGTTTGCAGGGTCTGTCTGAGTATAGAATTTAATGGTATCTCCATTACGAAGGTTTAGAACAGGAGATATTAACCAATTGCTTATTGTATCTTTATTTCCGGTAATACTTGTACTGTTATAATTAGCGGCCACATAAGATGAATCAACACCATTAAATGAATTGAATGGACCGCCTGCCGCCAAACTCACACCCTGATACCAGCTTGTGCCACCCACAGGATTACTATTATTTTGAGTTAACCATCCACTTCCTGATAAAGTAGTAAATAAATCAAAGTTCTCAACAAAAGACTGAGCCTTTGTTAATGTGAATGAACATACAAAAATAGCAAGAGTAAGAAATAATTTGAAAGTAGAAATTGGTTTCATTGCTTTAGAATTTAGTTAGTTTATTATATAGACTACAAAATTCAATAAAAGGTTGCATGAATAGGAGGACTGCCCCCTTTTTTAATCAGAACAAATTATGAGAGGAATAAATTAGATTCTACTTTTACCTCTTGTGAATAAGGTGCAAATTACTTCTTAATCATTGTCTGCCCAAGATACGCGAACAATGTTTTAGCGGTAAAAGGATGGTTAAGAGAATTAACCAATCTGTCAAATTCCTTTAAGTTCAAATAATCTTTTAGAACTGCCATATCAATGTCCGATAATTCATTAAACGCCATACTCCAATTATTAAACGCCTTCCTTGGAATATCATTTTTTAATAACAAAGAAACATTATGATGACGCTTGTCTTTTTCAATTTTCCCATAAATATTTTGAACAATAGATTTTTCCCCTTCAAGAAGTTGCAGGAATTCACCTTTATGGTAAAGCAAACAGCCGGTAATATCATTTTTAGAATTAAACAATCTGGATTCCTCAAGGATATCAAGAACATCTTTGGATGTGAGTTCCGGCGAAGCAACACTATTGTAAATAAGTTCGAAATACATACTGTTTTTATTTTCTGCGAAGTTAGTCAAGTTTTATCCGTGATATCAAGAACATTAAAGTTTCTTTAGTTTCGTGTCAAAATACAGGTTGTGTAGACGACTCAAACTCGAAAAGAACAATATTACATTAAAGTTAATCTATCTTTTTAATCAAATGATTAAAATACTTGTTTAATTCAAAAAAAAGTTACTAAATTTGCACCCGATTTTAAAAAGCTAGCAATGAAACCTACCAAAACAAAACCGGCTGCCGACCATTCTACCGAAGAGAAGATAAAGAATGCGGCACGTTCTGTTTTTCACAAAAAAGGTTATGCTGCAACGCGGACAAGAGATATTGCAGAAGAAGCAGGGATAAATCTGGCATTGCTCAATTATTATTTCCGCAGCAAGGAAAAACTGTTTGATATAATAATGACAGAAACAATGCAGGGCTTTTTAACTTCCATAATGGAAATACTGAATGATGAGAAAACAACTTTCGAAAAGAAAATAGAAATAATAGTAGGCAATTATATTGATTTACTAATTGAACAACCCGACATTCCGCTGTTTGTGTTAAGCGAATTAAGAGCTAATCCGGAAACACTTGTTTCAAGAATCAGTAATAAAAAGGTGCTTATGAAATCAGTTTTCATAATGCAGTTTCAGCAGCAGATAAAGGCAGGAAAGATAGCTCCCATACATCCATTGCATTTTATAATGAATATGCTGGGAATGGTTGTATTTCCTTTTGTAGGCAGCCCGATGCTCAAAAGTATTGGGGATTTAAAACAGAAAGAATTTGATGAATTGATGCAGCAGCGCAAAAAACTTATTCCGAAATGGGTGAATGCAATGCTTAAAATAAAATAGAAAACAAAGAGTAAAAAATGAAAAAGATAACTTTAACATTACTTATTATAATAATAAGTTATTTTGCAGAAGCACAGTCAGCAATTAATTTAGACAGTTGTTATGCCAAAGCAAGGCAGCAATATCCTTTAATAAAACAAAAGGGGCTGATTGAGAAAACAAAGGAGTATAATGTAACCAATGCCGGCAGAGGATATTTGCCGCAAGTTAACTTTAACGGGCAGGCTACTTACCAGTCTGATGTTACTACCATTCCTCTTAATTTTCATTTGCCCGGACTTAATATAAGTATCCCCACAGTAAGCAAAGACCAGTTTAATGTACACGGCGAAGTGGACCAGACTATATATGATGGCGGAGTGATTAAACAACAGAAAGAGTCGCAGATAGCTGCTGCCAGCATTCAGGACGAAAATATAGAAGTGCAGTTATATGCTTTGAAAGACAGGATTAATCAAATCTATTTCGGCACTTTGCTTATTGATGCGCAGCTAAAACAGAACGATGTAACACAAAAAGATATTCAAAACAGCATTGACCGTATGCAGGCAAATGTAAATAACGGAACAGCTTTAAGCAGTAACCTGTACGAATTAAAAGCAGCGTTGCTTCAGCAGAAACAAAATGAGATAAGTCTGAAAGCTTCACGCAAAGCCTATCTTGATATGCTTTCATTGTTTATTAATAAACAATTAGACGAATCCACTGTACTTGAAACACCAAAAACAGTAAGTGTTTCGGAGAGTATTCACCGTCCCGAATTATCGTATTACGATTATCAGAAAAAGAATGATGATGTTCAGGAAAAAATGTTGAAAGCAACCAACCGCCCAAAGTTTATGTTCTTCTTTCAGGGCGGATATGCATTGCCGGGTTTAAATGGCTTTGATATTAATCCTGCATGGTATTATCTTACAGGAGTGAAGCTAAGCTGGTCGCTTGGTGGGTTATACACGCTGCATAATCAAAAGCAAGTTATAAATATTGACAGACAGACGATAGACATTCAGAAGGAAACATTTTTGTTTAATACCAACGTAAGTTTGAAACAACAGAGTGCAGAATTTTTAAAACTCAAACAAATGATAGCAATTGACAATGACATCATCACACAACGCACTGCCGTTAAGGATATTTCAAAGGCTCAACTTGATAATGGGGTAATTACAGTACATGATTATCTGAGTGAACTGGATGCTGAAGATGCAGCAAAACAAAGTCTGTTGCTGCATCAGGTACAGCTATTAATGGATGAATATAACTATCAGAATACAGCAGGAAATTAAGAAATAAAAATTAAAATACAGATAAATGAAAACAAGAATTCTATTAGCTATTGCAACAACAGCATTAATTGCTTCATGCAATAATAAAGACAAGGATTATGATGCAGCAGGAGCATTTGAATCGGTGGAAACCATTGTTTCTACAGAAGCTTCAGGAACAATTATGAGATTTGATGTAGAGGAAGGGCAGACACTCCAGCCAAATCAGTTTATAGGTTATGTGGACAGCATGCAGTTATTGTATCGTAAGCAGCAGCTCGAAGCGCAAATAAGTTCTACAACAAGTCAGATGCCTGACATTCCAACGCAACTTGCATCATTGCAATCGCAGTTGGACGAAGCGAAAAAGAACCAGACACGTACTGTTAACCTGTTTAAACAAAATGCTGCAACACAGCAACAGTTGGATGATTCGAACACTCAAGTGGATGTTATTAATAAACAAATAGACGCACAGAAATCTACTTTGGGAATTACTTCTACAACATTGAATAAAAATGTGGCTCCTTTTCAGCGTCAGATAGATCAGTTGAACGACCAGATAACAAAGTGCAGAATCATCAATCCGATACACGGCACAGTACTTACCAAATACGCCGAGAATCATGAAGTGGT
>CAIQBY010000200.1 GCA_903870175.1 uncultured Bacteroidota bacterium | reverse complement strand
CAGGAATCGATGATGGAATTTGTGCAAACTGCAATCACTGATGCCGATATAATGCTCTTTGTTACTGATATTTTCGAGGATGTGAAGATTGAAGAAAAGATTTTACACAAGATAAAGAATGCTAAAGTTCCGGTGTTGCTTCTTGTAAATAAAATTGATTTGGCGAAGCAGGATGTACTCGAAAATAAAGTTCAATATTGGAAAAATGAAGTGCCGAATGCGGAAGTGATTCCTGTTTCGGCATTGGAGAAATTCAATACCAATTATATTTTTGACCGCATCCTTGCCCTCTTGCCCGAAGGTCCCGGATATTATGGCAAAGATGAATTGACGGATAAACCGGAGAAGTTTTTTATCTCTGAAATTATTCGCGAAAAGATTTTGTTGAATTATAAAAAGGAAATTCCATATTCAGTAGAAGTTGTTGTTGAATCATTTAAGGAGGAAGAAAAGATAATAAAGATAAGAGCTGAAATACTGGTAGTGCGCGATTCGCAAAAAGGTATTCTGATTGGACATAAAGGCAGTGCATTAAAAAAAGTAGGTACCGAAGCAAGAAAAGATATGGAGACATTCCTTCAAAAACAAGTATTCCTCGAACTCTTTGTAAAAGTAAATAAAGATTGGCGCGATGACGGCAATCAGCTGAAACGCTTTGGATATACCAGTTAAAAATAGTGTTACCTTTGCCTTTCAAAAACACATAATAATTATTAATGAAAATATCCGCATCAATATATTCCAATAAAACAAAGGGCGTTGAAGCACTTGTAAAAGAACTGGACGATTTAAAAGTTGACTTTTTACACATTGACTGCAATGATGATTTATCGGTTTTTGATGACATCGAAATCATTCATAAGATAAGCAAAACACCTACCGATTTGCACATAATATCTTCCGACCCTGAAAAATATTATCCTTATCTTATAAAGCATCCGGTTGATTTTGTTACGTTTCAGCATGAAAACTTAACTGCTCCACTTCATTTACCAAAGGAAATAAAATCGAAAATCGGAATTGCAATTGTTACTGAAACGCCTATTTCGGTGCTGGAACAATACAAAGACATAATGGATTTTGTATTGTTTATGACAACAACACCAGGCAAAAGCGGTGGACTTTTTAATAAGGAAAACTTTAAAAAGATAAGAGATTTCAAACTTGCTTTTCCTGATAAAAAGATACATGTGGATGGAGGTGTGAATGATGAAGTATCGTTTGTGTTGCGCAATATGGGCGTGTATTCGGTGGTTTCAGGTTCATATCTTGTCAACTCAAATGTTATCGGGCACGCACTTCATAATTTACGAAATGATAATATTCAATCGCATATATTAATATCCGATTTTATGATGAACAAAGAAGAACTTCCGATTGTTTCTTCTAAAAATTCATTGTTGATTGATGCTTTGCAAAGCATAGAAAAGTATTGTTTAGGTTTTACATTAATGGTGGACGCTGACGGCAAACTTACAGGATTGATAAGCAATGCAGACGTTAGAAAAGGATTGATACGAAAAATAAATTCGCTCAACGAACTGACAATAAAAGATGTTATTAATCCCAATCCAACAAAGATTACCAACACGTTTACCATTTCGGAAATGCTTACAT
>CAIQBY010000199.1 GCA_903870175.1 uncultured Bacteroidota bacterium | reverse complement strand
TATTTACAATAAAAGTTATTCAATTAATTAATTAATTATCTCTCAAATATCATACTGTAATTAAAAGTTTCTATATGTACTGTACAGTACAGAGTACAGAGTGTCCGCAAAAAATAAGGGATGAAAAAAATTTCACATAAAAACCGAGTTTTTTAGCATTTCTCAATTAAAAATCAATAAATGCACATAGTTTTGTAGAGGATTTTATACAGTAAAAGCTTTTCATAAACCTATAATTAACCCTTGCTCTGTTTTTGTACCCAATTGGGTACTTGAGTGAAAAAAATCCACTTTTAAGGCATTAAATTTTTCAAAATTAAATTCATATCTTGTTTAAGCTATATAATTAAATAGATAGTAAAATTTCAATCTAATCATACTAAACAACTAATATCAAATTTTTAGTAGATAAAAATATTTTTAAGAAAATATTTCGACCGTTATTTTAGAAAAACGTGCACTAATTATTGATAAAGTAAAAGTTACGAATCCCAATATCTCAACAAATACGATGAATTTATTGACAAATGATATTGATAATATGTTCCTTGATGATATCCAGTTATAGAAATCATAAATTCGAAAAATAATTTTTTCAATTCATCGAGAATTATATTTTATCGTAATATATGTGAAAATTGAGGAGTTGATCTGAATCCAAGGCCAACTAAGAAGCCACGGAAGATAACTGCAAAGTGTCCATTATGTCCAGGCAAAAGGCACCTAGAAATGAATTGTCCAAGACGTAATGGAGGTGAAAATCTTACTTCTGTGGAAAATACTGTCAATCTTATTGTAGAAGAGCATATTCAATATTTTTTCCCTGATAATCATATTGATGAGGAAAACGAGGAAAAATCTGTTGATAACGAAATAATTAACGAAGAAGATCTTAATATGGATGAGATTGATATTGATGATGATGTTGTTAATGATGATAATATCGATATTGACAACTTACATTGGCAGGAAATTCCTATTTGCGATCCAACCTTACTTGAAACAAGAAATGGAACCTTCAACAGATCTTCTTCCATACCAGTGTTTGATGAAACCGCATCTGGACCAAATATACGATATATTCATCGTATTCATAGGACCCAGAAAAGTAAGAATAGTATTTCGGCGATTGATTGTTTAATGTGCTACTTTACAACTCCAATTATGCTTGAGTTTGTTAACTCTACTAATTCGTTTGGAAAAATGTTTTTAAATAAGTGGAATGACACTACTATGAGTGAGTTTATGATTTGTTTGCAATCATACTTTCACTTGGTATTATAAGATTTCCTAATCGTGATATCAATTAGGAAAGCATAGATTTTGGATCTAGTTGGATCAGAAATTGATGACTCAACGTAGGACGTAGGTTCTCTGACCTTCTTCGAGCATGGCATTATGAGAATTATTCCAAGTATACATCAAACGAGATCGGAGAATTAAAGAAAAGAGGTCCCTTTTGGTCTGTAAAAAGAATTAGTAGTTTGATTGCTAATTCTTTCCAAAATGTTTTTAATTGTGGTCAGCTCTTAGCTCTTAGACGTTGATGAACAAACAGTACCCTGGAAGGGCCGACATAGATGTCGTTGCTACAACCCAAACAAACCTGATAAATGGCATTTTAAAATATTCGCTCTTAACAATTCGAATGCAGGATATATGACAAATTTCTATCTATATGAAGGTGCAGCAGAGAATCGTAATGGTGTATCGGCTACACTCTATCCTATAATAAAGCTTTTAGATCACGACATATATAAAGGAAAACGTCACATAATAGCAACGGATAATTGGTATACATCTATTGATGTTCTTAAATTTGTTAAAAGTCTGAATGCGGAATATCTTGGAACTATTAAAACAAGCAAAAGAGGATTACCTCAAGAGGGTATATTTCCTCGATTATCGATTACTAATAAAAGAACTAATAGCCTATAATAATACTAATACTAATACTACTACTTATAATGTATCAAACATAAATAGTAATAGTAAACATACTACTAATCGTTTTGCTAAACGACACTTCTAGATTATGTGGACAACATTTCCCGGTGATAGAAGAAGTAGAGGTTGTCGAATCTGGGATCACTAGAAAATCTTCAAGAGGTAGATGTTTATTATGTAGAAATGTAGTTAATACACAATGCCAAACATGTGGTCCATACCTTTGCATCAAATCAAATGGAAAGGATACTTGTTGGAAGAATTTTCATTCAAAACCTAATTTTCTGTGATTCGCAAGAAATATCTGTGATTTTTTCAATATTAATTTTCATCATGAAGGAATCATTACTGAAACGGATTCCAATAACATTTTTGTTTACTTATATCCTATAGTTTCGATCCGCAATAAATCCAAGTCGTTTTATTCATGCTATCTGAAGATAATTTGAACTAACAATTGTTTTAAGTATTAAAAATTATAATTATTTTTTGTTTTTCTAAAATATCATATGAAATTTTAATTTATTACTAACTACATGCCATATATTGATTTAAAGAAAATTTTATACTCTTTAAAATTGCATAATTTATTAGAAGATATATTAATAAGGAAAAGAAAATGTACTCAGTTTACAGGCACCAAAATATGTACCCAATTGGGACACAGAGCAAGGGTTAATAATCATGTTTACACATACACTGTACAGTACAGTACTGTACATATGTACTGTAGTACAGTACTTACTGTACTGTACTGCTGTCTAC
>CAIQBY010000198.1 GCA_903870175.1 uncultured Bacteroidota bacterium | reverse complement strand
TTTTTATCTTTGTCAGGTGGTCAATTTGAACCGGTTTGTGGTGGTCAATTTGAACCGGAATTGAGTGGTCAGTTTAAACCGGTTTTCGGTGGTCAATTTCACCGGTTTTTGCATTTTATTTCAAATGTAGCGTTTATATCAGCATCGTAACAATAAATACCTGAATACCCACTCCCTGTTCTTGCATATTGATAACTAAACCAATTTAAAGGAACGCCAAAACTTAAGACTGCTGAACCATCACAAGTATTATAATAATCAGGGCTACCCCAAGTAGGAGAATACCAAGGAAATGCATAATTTATTTGGCTACCATTATTAGGGCAATTAGTATATGTTTCAAAGCTCGGATTAGGTACAAGGTTAGTTTGAGCTGTAGCCTCACCCATACCCTCTCCAAAGGAGAGGGATATAAGGCAAAGGCTATAGTTCAAAATCTTTTTCATAGAACAAAGATAGCTATTTAATTATAATTAATTTATCTGATTTTACTTTGCTTTCTGCTATTGTAATAATATAATAATAAGCTCCTGCGCTTAATTCCTCCGCAGTAATTATTGCAATTTGATTTTCAGGATTTAAAGTTTGTTGTTTTACTAACCTACCCGAAACATCATATATTGTAATCAATCCGGATTCTTTGCCTTCAATCAAATACTCTAACGTCATATTGCCGTTATTCGGATTGGGGTATAAATTAAACTCCGGTTTCTTTTCCACTAGTTGGTTATTGTTATTATTGTGGGTAGTATGCATCTTGCCCGAACCATCATCATCTACATCAATAAATAGCATCACCCGTGCCATATAAACAGCATCTCCGCCTGTTATCGGATTTTGATAGGCTATGTTTTGCAATGTTATTGTTTCAGTGCTATCATAATTATAAATAGCTCCTATTCCATTAGTGGTGTCGGCTTCATAACTTAATTTATTAAGGTATATGTAATTTACTGTTTGCTGATTATTCTCAATAGTGCATCGTGGTGATATTGTATTATTAATCACACTTGCTTCGCTGCTATTTGCGCCCTTGTTGGTGTTACACTTCTTCATTAATATTAGCAGAAACGCTGCCTTTGCAGGTGTTTTTTCACCTGCAAACATTCTAATCTTTAGACTAGCAACTTTTCCCATCAAAACAAAGTTACATTATATCCTTGTGACTTATAAGGAAATCAAATTCTTTATCATCTAAAATATAGTATCGTGCACTTGAATATTTATAATCTTCCGACTTCTCTGCCAACAACCACTTTGCCTGACAAGGATTATTATGTATGTAGTTTAACTTTTGTAATAGCGTATCCGTATTATCAAGTGCAAACCAATTAGGGTTTCGTTCCCATAGCTGATATTTTCTGTCTTTTGCATTTACTCTGATAGCATCCAACAAAGGAGAATCTTTATTTATCAAACTGAATTTTATCTGCTGTGCAGTATATTTCAAAAAATCTCTTTGTATATTTTCAGTTTTATGCGGTTCGAGAATTTGCCAAATAATATGTATATGATTTGGCATTATTACAAAGGCTATTACTTTTACTCGTTTGTTATCACTTAAAAATTTCAAACTGTTTATTACTATATTCTTGTGTTCATCTTCTTCAAGTAGTTTAATCCAGTTGAGATTAGTAGCAGTGAAAAAATAAACATTTGATTCTTTTCTGATTGATGGCATTTGGTAAAAGTAGCCTTTTGGATTGGATAGGTGCGGTGTATATTTTTAGTGTATAGTGTTTGCAGGTGAAAAAACACCTGCAAAGGCGTAGACCAACGAGGGCGAAAAGTATTTTTAAAAAATATTATTACTCCTTAACAAACTTCTTCCTCAATATTCCTTTCTCTGTGTGTACTTGCATAAAGTAAACCCCTGGCGGAGCTTGTAGGTTTATGGTAGCGGTTATATCTTTTATTTCTTCATTATAAATCTTTTCTCCTAAAACATTAAACACCTCTATACTTTGTATTTTATATTTTTCGCTTTTTACCTCAAAAATCCCTTGGCTTGGGTTTGGGTAAATACTTACCTGCATATCATCAGTTAATTCATCCACCCCCACAGTGCAATCTACCACACTTACATCATCTATAAAATAATACGATGCTGAATAATTATTTACGTGAACCACTCCAAGAGTATCTGTATGACTATTAAAATTACCTATTGTAATATACTTTTCCCCTCCATGTGCTGTATAAGTACCTGATATTTCTGTCCAGTTTACTGTATCATTAAAAAAAACACCAGCAGGGGATTGAATTTGCGCTGTATAAGGAAGGTATATGTAGTAGTATCTGACACAGCAGTATCTGATATAAACATACCAATATTTTTAATTGCGACCACATAAAATGAACGACCGAGTGGTATAGCCAGATAAACATAAAAACTAACACAATAATATCTGTATACTATCAAACTATCAGTTAAATATAA
>CAIQBY010000197.1 GCA_903870175.1 uncultured Bacteroidota bacterium | reverse complement strand
GAAGGTACTATTTATGACAGATGGGGATTGAAAATATATACTTTGAATTCTGTAGACGATGGCTGGGATGGGCATACTTCAAGCGGACAAACATGTGCAGAAGGAACGTATTATTATATCATCGTGACAAAAGGTGAAGATGGAAGTACGCATCAGGATAAAGGTTTTATTAATCTTTTGAGATAATAAACTAGCGAACAATTAATAAGAAAGAGGGATAATAAAATTATCCCTCTTTTTTTGTGCCTGCATGTTTGTTCTTTGGAATTAGTGAAAAGGCAAATGGAATTTTGGAAAAGGTAAATAGCTTTTTTGAAAAGCTAATTGCCACTTGCCAAAAGCTATTTGGCATTTCCTGAAATATAAATTGCACAGATAAAAAGCCATTTAGCTTTTTGAAAAAGGCAAATGGCTTTTTGGTTATGTAAACCTACATTTTCAAAATGTAGGTTTACATAACCGAAATGTGAATTAGGGTGGGTGTTACCATAAATTAATTATATTAATAAATATCAATTAGTTAACGGAAACTATTCGATTGCTAATCTGAAAAAACAGAAGAAATAAGAACAAAAACAGTAAGGGTTGACAATTATTTTCCGCTAGCGGACAAGGAGAGATTTTATTTTTTTGAAAAAAGAGTACGGAGGTTGAAAAGCTACAAACCCAAAGAGCTTAACAACCCCCTTAACTCCTCACTTTTATCAGGATAACCAAGTTTTTCGTAAGAGGCGATTAAATTACGAAGCAGTCGTTTAATAATTTCCAGATTTGAACAGGGTTCATAATATTTTGCAAAAGGTGCCAGTTTTAATTGCATCAGAAAAGCATCAACTTCTTTTTGTCCGAACACAGCACCTTTGCTGAAAGGATTGATATAAAACAAAACATTGTTGCCCGGGTTTCCATCAGCACTAGGCATTCCCATCATTTCTACATCCACGTAGCAAAGTATAAAATGCTCCGGCAAATTGACACCATAAATAGGAATTTCCAACTCCTGAGCCACAATAGTATAAATTATAGAAAGCAGTAAAGGATTTCCTTTTTTACTTTCGAGCACATTATTGATGTACGAATTTTGCGGAGCATGATAATTTGTAGTGTTTCCGCTGAAATTATGAACATCAAATAAAATATGATTAATGATTTTTACTTTTTCCAGAGCAGTTAAATATTCATTCAACTCCAGCCACACATCCTGTTTTATCTGCGCTATCTGTTTGTTGATTTTCACTTCATCCATATCCGGATATTGATATCGGGCAATAAGCAAAGCACCTTCGAGCAGATCTTGATTATCCGGTTTAGCCCATTCTTTTAAAGCTTCTTTTATTAAATCGAATTGAATCTGATGGATAATATTTTCAATTCTGTTCTGAATTAAAGTGTCGAAAGAATGTTCCCATGCATCTTCAAGCACCGGTATCACTTGTTGTCCGAGGGAAAGGAATTTCGTACTTACCTGCCTAAACACAGATTCGTCCGGGTCATCAAGCAAAGATATTAATGCGAAAACTTCCTTTTTATTCATTTGTGAGTTTCTTTCGCTGACAAATGTAGGGGGGAGGGAGGATGCTATTACCTGCCCTCGGAATAAGATTTCAACCTTAGTTTGTTAATCGTTTTATTACCAGTTGTATCAATTCTTCTACCGCAAGGTGATAATTTTTGCTGTATTGTTTGATAACCCGATTGGCGATAATGGCACATACAGTGCAGGTTTGATGCCCAAGCAATGCCCCAAGACCGTATAGTGCAGAGGTCTCCATTTCGAAGTTTGTAATGCGATTTCCCTTAAATTCGAAATCGGTCAATTGTTGATTAAAATCTTCGACCCAGGGAGTCAAACGCAATTTTCTACCTTGCGGACCATAAAATCCCGGAGCGGTGGCGGTAACACCTTTTTTAAAATCGAATCCTATTTTGTTGATTAATTTTTCGGAACCTTTAATAGAGTAGGGGTAAGGCAGATTTTTATTCCAGTTGGTTTGTTTGATAAATGCTTCGGAAAGCTCATTATCATTTACTTTCGGCATATCGAGATAATAATTCAGCAACCCATCAAATCCCAAACCGTAAACAGAAACTACATAACTATCCACAGGAATATCAGCTTGCAAAGCACCCGAAGTTCCTATTCTTACAATATTTAGGCTTGTATGTTTTTGCTTAATTGTCCGGGTTTTCAAATCAATATTAACTGCGGCATCCAGTTCGTTTAGCAAAATATCAATATTGTCAGTGCCGATGCCCGAAGACAGAACCATAATCTGTTTCCCATTATAAGTTCCCGAATGAGTAACAAATTCGCGGTTCTGAACTTTGAAATCGATAGTATCAAAATGCTTTGAAACAGTTTCTACTCTGCCCGGGTCGCCAACAATAATAATGTTTTCAGCAACATTTTCAGGTAGTAATTGCAAGTGATAAACACTTCCATTTGGATTTAAGATAAGTTCTGTTTCAGGAATAAAGTGGTCCATAATTATTTTATTTTAAATTAATATTAAGTTTTTTATCAATACGAAATTATTTTTTGTTAGGTTTGCACTCATAGAAAAAGTCAATTCATCGATTAGGTTTTTTTAACAATAAAATAAATGCTTAATTTGTTATTGATAATGCCAAAAGTATTTAAAATTTATGATTCAGTCTACAAATAAAATTTTAGTTCCAATTGATTTTTCAGAACAATCGCTGATTGCTCTTGAACAATCTTTTAATCTCGCCAAAAAATATAGTGCGGAAATCACTTTGTTGCACGTAATAGAAGATGGCGGAATGATTGCTAAATTTTTTACTGCCAAACAACACGATGATTTGAAATCCAAAATCCAAAAGGATTTGGATGATTTGGCAGCAGATGTAACAAAGAAAAGCAAACTCACAGTTAATACTTTAATTGCAAAAGGTTCTGCTTACGAAAAAATAAATGAAGTTGCCGAGTTAATCAATGCAACAATGATTGTGATGGGGACAAATGGAGATGTGAATTTGAAGAAAAAATTTATCGGCTCCAACGCATTGCGTGTTGTTCGCGAATCAAGTATTCCGGTTATTACAATCAAAGGAAAAAAGCATCGTAAAGGAATTGAAAACATTGTACTTCCTCTCGACCTTTCAAAAGAAACAAGAGAAAAAGTAAGTATGGCAATTGAATTGTCTAAATTATTTGCCAACTCAGTTGTTCGCGTAGTATCAGTATTATTTACCACTGACGAATTTGTAGTGAACAGGCTTACTCGCCAGTTAGGTCAGGTAAAAACATTCTTGGAAAAAGAAGGTGTTGAATGTTCTGCAGAAATAGTAAAAGGTGTAAAAGGAGAAGATTCGTTAGCTGAAAATATTATTGAGTATGCAGATAAAGTGGAAGGTGATTTGATAATGATAATGACACAGCAGGAAACAGATTTTACAAAGTTTTTTATCGGTTCTTCAGCTCAGGAAATAATTAATCATTCAACAATACCGGTTCTAAGTATTCGTCCTGTTTATAGAAAAGACACAACACTTTTCCCAAATCCATATTAGAGAATAATTATAATAATAAATCATAAAACCATTAACTATATGAAATCGTTTACAATTCAAAAAATTCTTATCCCAATTGATTTTTCGGAAACATCTTTATTAGCCATTGAACATGCAGCTTTCACAGCTCAATTGTTTAAAGCAGAATTAGTGTTGTTGCATGTTGTAGAAAAATATTGGGAGAAATTCTCAATCATTACACCTGAATTAAAAGTTGATGTTCCAAGTGATTTTATGGAATCAATTGAGAAAAAGTTGGAAGACATTTCAGGTAATATTCGTTCAAATCACGGTGTTAAATCAAACTGCATAACTACTAATGGAAATACTTATACCGAAATTGTAAATATTTCAAAGGAACAAAATGTAGATTTAATTGTGATGGGAACACACGGAACTTCAGGCATTGCTGAATTTTTTGTGGGAAGCAATACTTATAAAGTTGTTACAAAATCAACTTGTCCCGTTTTGTCTGTTCAGGGAAATGCCAAACAATTAGGATATAAAAATATTTTATTGCCTATTGATGATTCGACACATTCACGTCAGAAAGTCAACCATGCTATTGTGTTGGCTAAGCATTTTGCTTCCAAGCTTCACGTTTTAGGATTAGCCGATTCAGATATGGATAAATCGGATTTAGGAAAATTCGATATTAAGTTAATTCATATACAAGATTACATTCAAAAGTGCGGTGTAATGTGTGATAAGAATATTGTTGCAGGAACTAATCAGGCAAAAATGACATTGGATTATGCAAATAATTCTGCAACTGATTTAATTGTAATAATGACTGATCAGGAAGAAAATATCACAGGAAGATTAATGGGAACTTATGCACAACAAATTATCAACCATTCTAAAATTCCTGTAATGAGCGTGCATCCGGTTCTTGGAGTTACAAACCCTTGGGCAATGACTATAAATTAATTTTGACATATTCATTTTATTTCAAAATTCAGTAACTTTTCATTTTCAATAAAAGCTTCTAATTTATCACCAATTCTTACAGGCCCCACACCCTCAGGAGTGCCTGTAAAAATCAAATCCCCTGTTTTAAGAGTAATAAATTTAGAAACGTATGCAATTACAGCATCAAACGTGAAAAGTAAATCTTTTGTATTTCCTTTTTGAATTACAATTCCATTTATAGTCAAATGAAAGTTGATATTATCCAAGTCGATTAATTTTTTTTTATCAATAAATTGACCAATAGGAGCAGACCCGTCAAATGCTTTTGCTTTTTCCCAAGGCAACCCTTTTTCTTTGCATTTTGATTGAATGTCGCGGGCTGTAAAATCAATTCCAATTCCTATTTCATCATAATACTTATGAGCATATTTCGAATCAATATTTTTACCAGGTTTACTTATTTTTAAAACCAATTCAACTTCATGATGTATTTCTTTTGAAAAATCAGGATAGTAAAATGGCTGGTTATCTTTAATTAAAGCGGTATCAGGTTTAAGAAAAAAAACAGGCTCTGTCGGTATTGCCGAATTCATCTCCTTAGCATGTTCGGCATAATTTCGTCCAATACAAATTATTTTCATTTCAATAAGGTTTTCATTTATTAAATGCCAATCTCAATTTAATGTCAGTTAAAACTTTTTTTGTATATAACGGAAAGTCACCATTCATCATCCATGAATAATAAGACGGTTCTTCTCTTAGAACTTTTTCAACTGGCTTTCCAGTATGTTTTCCAAAATTAAAAACCTCTTCCCCTTTTTCATTAAAAATAATTCGACCAGCCAAATCAGCATTTTTATTAATATTAGTAAAATCATGCAGTGCCTTAATATCATTTTTTATTGGAATTGTTTTATTACCTTTCTTATCTTCAAATTCCACACCATCATATTTTTGTAATTGGGCTAAAAAAACTTCATAAGTCGCTTCAATATCAGCTTCAGCACTATGAGCATTTATTATTTCCTTACCGCAATAAAATTTATATGCTGCTTTTAAGGTTCGTTGTTCCATTTGGTGAAAAATATTTTGAACATCTACAAGCCTTCTGCTTTTTATTTCAAAATCTACCCCGGCTCGCATAAACTCTTCAACTAAAATTGGAATATCAAATTTATTTGAATTATAACCTGCCAAATCGCAGTCTAATAAAAAGTCTGCAATATCATTTGCTATGCTTTTAAAGGTTGGTTCATTAACCACATCCTTATCATAAATACCATGAACTTCTGAAGCTTGCTTAGGTATTGATATAGTTGGATTAATTCTCTTTGTCAAAATCTCTCTTGAGCCATTCACCAATATTTTCAGTATGGAAATTTCTACAATTCTGTCAGATGCAACATTTACACCTGTTGTTTCAAGATCAAAAAAGGCAATGGGTTTTGATAAATTTAATTGAATCATTTTTTATAGCAATGTCAATAAAAAAAACTCCGAAAAGGAAATCGGAGTTTTTTTATTGATGTTATTAAATAGTATTAAAATGCACTTACTTTTACATATTGGAATTTCTCGTAAACAGCCTTATTGGTTAAGTAATCTGAATTATATGTTGGTCCTCCAACAATTGATTTCACTTTTACAAAAGTAATGTTGGAAGCATCAACACCTTTTTCTTTCAATGCTGAAAGTAATTGCTCCTTCATTTTGTCTGCACGTGCAATTGACAATTCTTTATTCGAAGCAAATTTTCTAGTAGGAACCTGAGAAGCACATGAAGTAATATTGAAATTAATTTTTCCATTTTCTTTATACACTTCAATAATATTATCAATAAACTTTTTAAAAGGCTCATCTGCTATATCTGTTTCAAATACATTATATTTAAAATACATTTCAAACTTACGATGATGTACTTTCGCAAGTTGCTCATGTTTAACCTCAGATTTAGGTGCAGTATTGTCATCATTTGTTTTTGCTTCTGTGTTAGTCTTAACTGGTTTTTCTTTTGAAGCAACCATTTTTTCTTCACCAAAATTCTTAGTACTTATGACTTTATTATTTTTATCTCTGTATGTAATTTTTGATTTGTTACAAAAGCGAATTTCAGGATCCTCGGCTTTTAAAGTATAATCATCGGTAGCAACAAGTTTAGTAATCATAAAACCGCCTTTGCCATTTGTAGTTACAGTTTTAACTAAATCACCCTTTGAATTAATCACATCGATATTTTTATTTGCG
>CAIQBY010000196.1 GCA_903870175.1 uncultured Bacteroidota bacterium | reverse complement strand
AAAGGTAGAGCATGTAAATAACATAAACAGGGCAAATCCAGCCAGTGGTCGTTATTCGACTGTGAGCGGTTGTTATTTTCATTAAGCGGTAATTTTAAAAATATATTTCATAACAAAATCGGATTTTAAAGGCAATTGTTATTCTTGATAATAGTTGAATAAATATATTAGTGCTCTTGAAAGGCTCTGTTTATTATCGATTAACAACTATTAACAGAGGGCTGTCAATTAATAAACCTTGTCAATTCAATTATTTGCAGTACATTTGTCGCGGTTTTAGTCAAGACAGGATTTTTGTTGAGACGAATTTACGACTGATTAACATTTTGCCGAAATAGCCCTAATACCAATGATGGTGGGCTTCTTAAAACACAGTTGTCGGATTCTACTCACATATACTTCCTAGTATAATGACAACTGTAATATAAACATAATAAAAAATTAATGAACAAATTTGAAGCCTTAGGGCTAAGTGATGTTATTGTCAAAGCGATAACGGAAATGGGGTTTGAAACACCCACACCAATTCAGGAGAAAACAATTCCCGAACTATTAAAAGGTAACACCGACCTTGTAGCGTTAGCACAAACAGGTACAGGAAAAACAGCTACTTTCGGGTTGCCGTTAATTTCACTAATCGACTTTAATTCGCGTGATACGCAGGCATTAATCATGTGCCCTACACGTGAATTATGTATGCAAATAACACGTGATTTGCAGAGCTACACCAAGTATATAAAAGATGCAAACATAGTTGCAGTATACGGTGGAGCAAGTATTGACACACAGACACGTGAGATTAAAAGAGGCGCACAGATTGTTGTTGCTACTCCGGGTCGTATGAATGATATGATTGACCGTCGTCGTGTAAACCTTTCACATGTTCGTTTTGCAGTGCTTGATGAAGCAGATGAAATGCTGAACATGGGATTCAAAGAGGATTTGGATACTATTCTTTCTCAAACACCGGAAGAAAAAAACACATGGTTGTTCTCTGCAACAATGCCTGATGAGGTTTTGCGTATCTCTAAAAACTATATGAGCAATCCTATAGAAATAACTGCAGGTACTAAAAATGCAGGTAACGTAAATATCGATCACGTATATTATATAGTACATGCACGCGATAAATATCCGGCACTTAAACGTATTGCGGATTCAAATCCTGATATATTTGCTATTGTTTTCTGTCGTACTAAAATTGAAACACAGGAAATAGCTGATAAATTAATAAAGGATGGATACAATGCTGATGCATTGCATGGAGATTTATCCCAATCGCAACGCGACCACGTAATGAAACGTTACAGAAGCCGTTCACTTCAAATGCTTGTTGCTACTGATGTTGCAGCTCGCGGTATTGACGTTCAGGATGTAACTCACGTTATTAATTATACATTACCTGATGAGATAGAAAACTATACTCACCGTAGCGGACGTACTGCACGTGCCGGTAAAACAGGAGTTTCCATTGCTATCATCAACATGAAAGAGATTGGAAAAATCAGAATCATTGAACGTATCATCAAAAAGAAATTTACTGAAGGTAAAGTACCTACAGGCTTTGAAGCATGTGAAAAACAATTGTTCAGCTTGGTGAAAAAGATTCACGATGTGGAAGTAAATGAAAAAGCTATTGAACAATACATGCCAAAAATTTATGAAGAATTGGCAGACATGAGCAAGGAAGATATCATCAAACGCTTTGTATCTACAGAGTTTAACCGTTTCCTTGAATATTACAGAAATGCTCCCGATCTTAATGCATCCGGTTCAAAGGAAAGAGAACGCTCATTTGATTCGGCTCCGGGCATCACGAAATTATTTATTAATCTGGGTGAGTTGGATAGTTTGGATTCAACTTCGATGAAAGAATATATTTCTGAAGTATCAGGAGTTGAAATTGCTTCCATTGTTAACATTGATGTTAAAAGCAGTTTCTCTTTTATAGAAGTAAAAACAGAAGCAGCGGAAATAATACAAGGCACATTCAAAAATGCCCGTTACAATAATCGTTCTGTACGTATTGAATCTCGTGGTGCTGCAAGTGGCGGTGGCGACAGAAGAGGAGATGGCGGACGCAGTGGTGGATTTGACAGAAGACGTTCTTCCGGAGGCGGAGGAAACAGCTACGGTGAACGTAGAAGTTATGGCGGTCGTTCAGAAAGAGGCGGTGATAGAGGAGAAAGAGGCGACAGAGGAGGATATTCAAGGTCGAGTGGAGGTGGAGAAAGAAGTTATGGCGAAAAGAAAAGCTATGGCGACAGTGGCGGTGAACGTAAGTCTTACAGCGACCGTGCCGAAAGAAGTTCTTCTAAACCTGCACCTTCGGAATCATCTTCAGGAGGAGATAGAAAAAGTAACTTCTCCAGAGAAAAACGTCCGAGAAAGAAGTTTTAGTATAAACAAAAAGGTGAACATATTTGTTCACCTTTTTTATTTAATTTTTAAAATATGAAAGTAATTATAACAGGTGCTACCGGAATGGTTGGCGAAGGTGTGCTTCACGAATGTTTAATGAGCAGTGAGGTAGAACAAGTTTTGGTTATTAATAGAAAACCTTGTGGAGTGGTTCATCCGAAGTTAAAAGAAATAATCCATTCCGACTTCTTTGATATGTCTTCTATAGAAAACCAACTTATAAATTATGACGGATGCTTTTATTGTCTGGGAACTACATCGTTAAAGTTAACAGAAGAACAATACAGTAAAATAAGTTATATACTAACTATTTACATTGCTGAAATACTTGCAAAACAAAACCCGAACATGACATTTTGTTATGTGTCCGGTGCAGGTACAGATGGAACGGAGAAAGGGAAATTTATGTGGGCAAGAGTTAAAGGCAGAACTGAAAATCAATTGATGCGGATGCACTTTAAAAAAGTATATATATTCCGGCCTGGCTTTATGAAGCCAACAAAGGGTTTGAAGAATACTATTAAAGCATATAAATATATAACCTGGATGTTCCCGCTGTTAACTTTGCTTTTTCCAAAATTTGTCTGCACACTAAGAGAAGTCGGCATTGCAATGGTTAATACAATCAGTAAAGGATATCATAAATCAATTCTGGAAGTAAAAGATATTGTTGATTTAGCTAATAAGTAAACTTATAAATTGACTAAAGTCAACTCGAAGTTTGTAAATTATTACTTTCTTTGCGAAAATAATAACAAAACTTATAAAATGAAAAATCTAATTTTAATTACAATTATTGGCGTAGCTTTATTTACAGGTTGCACAAATAACAATGCCGGAACAGATACAAAAACTGCAGCAAAAGACACGACTCTAAAATATTTTGGTGATACTATTACAATGGATGGCGCTGTTAATGCGGATCAACTGACTACTAGTATAAAGGGGAAAGACTCTTTGAAAATTAAATTATCAGGTAAAATAGAATCTGTATGTCAGAAAAAAGGCTGCTGGATGAAAATGAATATTGGAAATAATCAAGAGATGATGGTACGTTTTAAAGACTATGGTTTCTTTGTTCCTAAAGATGTTTCAGGGAAAGAAGTCGTGATAGAAGGTGTAGCTTTTCATGATACTACTAAAGTGGATGAACTGAAACACTATGCTGAAGATGCAGGAAAATCAAAGGAAGAAATTGCTAAAATTACTGAACCGGAAATAAATATCAGCTTCGAAGCACATGGTGTTATTATCAAAAAGTAAAGTAATTATATTTGCTACCCTTGCGGTATTAATTGTTTTATTGCCAAAATGCAAACAGGCTGATAAGTCAAATGTTAACACATCAGAAAATACATCATGTGTAAAAACAAAATCTCTAAACCCTAATGGAGATAGTGAGTTGGCTTTATTGATGAGACAAATGTATGATTCGTTAAACTCAATGAATAGGTTAATAAAAAATGGAGGAGTTCCTTCAAAGTTTCCGGAATCATTTTTAAAGATACTTAAGGCAAAGCCAACGACATCAAACACCAAATTGGAATCTTTTGATGCTTTTGCTGATGACTATATTGCAACATTAAGATTGCTTTATAATTCACCCAAAGCAGATTTGAACAAAAATTATAATTTATTGGTACAGAAATGTGCCAATTGTCATGAGGCTTCTTGTCCTGGTCCACTGAAGAAAATTTACAAATTAAAGTTAGACATTTAGTTAATTATTTAGTAATATTACATCATTATTAATAATCTAAACAATAACAAAATGGACGCAACAACAAACGCATTAAACTGGTTCGAAATATCAGTAACTGATATTGCCAGAGCAAAAAAATTCTATGAAACCATTCTATCAATCAAAATGGATCAGATGGAAATGATGGGTATGCAAATGGCCTTCTTTCCTTATGAACCGCAGAACGGTAAAGTAGGAGGTGCTCTTGTGCAGGGACCGATGCACAAGCCAAGTGCTGAAGGTGCAGTAATTTATTTAAATGGTAACCCTGATATTGCAATTGCACTTGCAAAAGTGGAAGCTGCAGGTGGTAAAATAATAATACCGAAATCAATTATAAGCCCCGAAATTGGTTTCCACGCTTTTATTATTGATACAGAAGGAAACAAAGTAGCTTTGCATTCCAATAAGTAATTTAGTAAACTAATAAATCTAAAAGCACCGTTATATTCTAATTATAGCGGTGCTTTATTATTTCAGTAATCCATAATTCAAAATACTGAATAGAATAAATTGTTTACTTTCACCATAAAATAAAAAACAATGTTATATTCTTTCCTTAGATTTTTAATGCAGATAACGGTGCGTGTATTCTTCCGTTCTATTGTAATTCGCAATAAGGAAGTAATCCCAGCCCAAGGACCATTACTGGTGTTGGCGAACCATCCAAGTACTTTTATGGACCCAATAGTTATCGCAACAATCCTCAATAGAAAAGTTTTTTTTCTTGGGAAAGGAGAATTATTTAAAAGCAAGTTCGCTAAATGGTTTCTTCCTAAGCTGAATATTATTCCCGTTTATCGCAAGCAGGACGACCCTTCGCAAATGAGTAAGAACGAAGAAACATTTATAAAGTGTTATGAGCATCTCGAAAATAATGGAGCAATACTTATGTTTCCTGAGGGGATAAGTATTACCGAACGTAAACTAAGGCCTATTAAAACGGGTGCTGCTAGAATTGTTCTTGGTGCTGAAGCAAGAAATGATTTTAAACTTGGAATACATATTATTAATATAGGTTTAAATTATGCAGATCCGCATCGTTTTAACCGTGACCTTTTTATCAATATTCATAAACCAATTAATGTTTCCGATTATAAACTGGAATATGTTCAAGATACTTTTTCCGGAGCTAAAAGTTTAACAACTGAAATTACCAAACAACTCGAAAAATTAATAATTGCCATAGAAGACAATAAAACAGACGAACTTGTAAATAACATTGAAACACTTTATAAGTCCTACCTTTCAAAAGAACGCGGATTAAAGGAAAACGAACAGGACGGAGAATTTATTATTACTAAAAACATTGTAGAGACGGTAAATTATTTTCTGGAAACAGATTCAATCAGGGTTGAAATAATGCGTTCCCGAATAAAAACATACTTCAAAAATTTAAATGAATTAAATTTGCATGATAGCGATGTAGCTCCTAATCATAATCAAAAGTCATTTTTAAGCAACAGTTTAAAATCAATGTTGATAATTTTTGCTGGTTTCCCGTTTTATTTATACGGACTATTAAATAATTGTCTTCCTTTTGAAATTCCAGGTTGGCTTGCCCGTAAAATAAGCAAAGAGAAAGAATTCAGAGGAGCAATAGGAATGGTAGGAGGGATGTTTACTTTTTTAATATTCTATACGGCACAAATTTTCTTGGTTTGGAAATATTCGCATATACAATGGCTGACAATAATCTACGGAATAAGTTTGCCAACTACCGGATTGTTTGCGTATTGGTATTATAATACGCTGAAATTAATTCGGACAAAATGGATGTTAATGATGTTGTTCTATAAAAAAAGTACCGTTATTTCAAATTTGATTACAGAACGCGAACAAATTATCTCCGAGTTCGATAAATTCAAAAATGAATACGCAGATGTTTTTAAAGAAAGAAAACTACATCCAAATAGTTAAAAAATGATTGAATTCCCTTTTTAATTCATCATATAACTTCTTAAATGTTTCTGCTTTTTCGCGCATGATTTTGTGATCAGAAAATAATTGATGATCTATAGCTACAGGGTATTCAGCTGCAAATGTTGATAAAAACTTTTCATGCTGCTTAATTTCATTATTCAATAAATTCAATTGCTTTTCCTGAATTAGAAATTGATTTTGAAAATGTTCAACTTGTTTTCTGAACTCAACATTTGTGTTTTTTGAAGCAACTTCCGAAAGTCTGTTTTGATAAATTTTAAGTTCGTCCTTATAAAATTTAGCTTCACTTCTCCACAATTGGTGTTCAAAATGTAAATCACCAATGTGTTTATTTTTTTTTGTCGTTAACATGAGTTAAAAATTTAGTTATTATTGAAACAAAAGTACGAAAAAGATTTTTTTTAATTAGTAATAAAGAACATTGAGAATGGTGACTTATATCATTAATAAATTAGATTATTTGAGTATATAAACGTAAAATCTGTTTCTCTCTTGAAGGCATATTTTTAATTAGGTATCGTGAGATATATAACCTTGACCACAACTTATTATTAATAACTAAATAAGTAGTACTTTCGTTCTGTAAATTTCTTAAAGTAATCTGTAACAATTATGTGGATAGAAGAAAACAATAAACTGCACCGCAGTTTCAAATTCAAAAATTTTAGTGAAGCTTTTGCTTTTATGACACAAGTGGCCTTAATCGCTGAAAAGATGAACCATCATCCTTACTGGACCAATATTTATAATGAGGTAACAATTTCTCTTTCAACTCATGATGCAGGTGATATTATAACAATAAAAGATAAAAAGCTCGCTGGGGAAATCGATAAAATATTTAAAGGAAATAATCAATTACTCAAAAAGAATTGATTTAAATATGATTTATAGTTTGAGAACAATTCATTTTTTTCTTCTTATTATTTCGTCCGTTCCTTTGTTTTCATTAGCACAAATCAATTCAAAACTGGATATTGAAGTTGAGAAGTTAAAAAATGATGATGCAATGAAACATGCACAATGGAGTATTTGCGTGATGCCAGCAAATAAAGACACTGTGCTTTATGAATATAATAGTTCCGTTAGTTTGATTCCGGCAAGTACTATGAAAATTGCAACTACTGGTGCTGCATTATCATTACTTGGGAAGGATTTTATGTTTGAAACAAAACTTGAATATGATGGAAAATACGATTCTTTATCAGGGGTAATAAACGGAAACTTATACATAACCGGTGGAGGAGACCCTACCTTAGAATCAGAATATTTTAAAAAGAAAGGAGATACAATTTCCATTGTTGTTCGTTGGGCGAGAATTCTGCATGCAAAAGGAATAACGAAAATTACCGGAGCAGTGATTGCCGATGCAAGTATTTTTGATGATAATATAACACCGGATGAGTGGATATGGGGAGATATGGGCAATTATTATGGTGCAGGAGCATGCGGTTTATCTTATAAAGATAATAAATATTCACTTTTATTTACTTCAGGTAAGACAGGAACAAAAGCTGCAATAGTTAAAACACTTCCAACCATATACGGCATGCATGTGACCAATAATGTTATTGCTGGCGGAACAGAGGATGATGCCTATATCTATGGCGCTCCATATGATAATTACCGTTTTGTCAGAGGGACCATACCACCTGACAGAAACGAATATAAAGTTGAAGGCTCAATTCCGGACCCTGCTTTATTTTGTGCTGAAAAATTAACCAGAGCATTAAAGTCTGAAAAAATTGAGGTTGTCGAGAAACCAACAACTGTGAGGTCGTTGAAATTAAAGAAATCTTATTCAGTCCCCAATAAACATATCTTACATATTCATTTCTCGCCTTCTTTGGATTCAATTATTCATCTTACTAATTTAAAAAGTATCAATCTTTTTGCAGAAAGTATGCTCAAATATATCAGTTATAATAAATCAGGATTGGGTACGGAAGTCGATGGAATATCCATTATTAAGGACTTCTGGAAGAAGCAGGGTGTTGATGTATCAGGCTTGTTTATGAATGATGGATGCGGATTAGCGCGCGCTAATGTTATTACCACAAAAACCCAAACAGAAATGCTTAAGATAATGACTAAAGATAAAAATTACAATACGTTTTATAATTCACTGCCCATAGCAGGTATGTCAGGCTCTCTTGGAGGATTGTGTACCGGTACTTTTGCAGAAAATAATCTGAGGGCAAAAAGCGGATATATGACCAGAGCACGAGGTTATGCCGGATATGTGAAAAACAAAAAGGGGGAATTACTTTGTTTCTCTTTATTGGCGAACAATTATGATTGTACGCCAACTGAAATGAAAAAGAAACTGGAAAAATTGCTTATTGCAATCGCAGAATAAAATATAACAAAAAGGCAAGAAAAAATCTTCTTTGCCTTTTTGTTATTGTAAATTAGAAGGGCAAATCATCCTCTACAGTTGAAGATGATAGCGGTTCGGAAACTTCTGAAGCAGTACTTGATGAATTAGAAGACGAATTATTTGAATTGCCTGCATTTGCAGAACCTTCAATTCGCCATGCTTCAATAGAATTGAAATATTTCACTTCTCCCTGTGCATTTGTCCATTCGCGACCACGCAAATTAAAATGAACTTTTATTTCAGACCCAATTTGATATTGATCAATCAAACTGCACTTATCTTGAGTTAATTGAAAAGATATATGTTGAGGATATTGCGAAGAATTATCAGTTATTACAAATTCTCTTTTCATAAATGTTTTTGATGAATCCTTTGACACATTTTGTGGCTGTCCTTTTACTTTTAATGTTCCTGTGATGTCCATGTTTATTATTTTTATGTTTGTTATTTATTTTTAATTCTATTTAACCATGCAAAGATAATAATACTTTCCAAGCTTCTTCAATTTTATTATTATCAAGTAATCCTTTTGCGATGTGATGCAGATGTTCAATAAGTTTTTCCATATTGCTGCCGTAAATTTCATAAACTTCATTAATTGCACCTGAATTCTTATAGTTCATAACCTCTTCATCGGAAGGAATTTTTTCAATATTCCCGAGTTGGCCTAAATTGTTTGCGCTCAAAATTTTCGAATTACGAATATATTCCGGAATTTTATCTATTCCTATTCCCAGGTTCATTATTGGTTTTGTAACTTCAAATAGTGAATCGCCATTTGCTCTGCTATACCAGTTACCACCCATTCTTGCCACCAGGTCAATTTTAAATGGGTCAATATGTTTGTTTGCATCCAAAATAGTTTCACTGATATGAATTAATAAAACTTCGCATATTATTAAGTTACCTGCACCGCCTTGGGTACCTAATTCGATTACTTGATTTACCTTGCATTCCAATTGTACAGGGGACTCTTTTACTCGAAACGGTTTAATCAACTCAGAAGCTATAGGCGTAAAACCTGCCTTTTCAAATTCATTCACTCCTTTGGGATATTCAGTACTCGCCAATGAAGTTTGCTGAACCATATTATAATTTACCACATTAATCACCACTTCAGGTACCTCTTTAATGTTTTCGTATGTATGCTTGTTATTACCTGTCCGGCCGCTGCGGGAAGGGGAAAATACAGCAATAGGTGGATTCGCACTGAATACATTAAAGAAGCTGAATGGTGCCAGATTCGGATGCCCATCTTTATCAACTGTACTGGCAAATGCAATGGGGCGAGGAGCTACTGCTCCAAGTAAGTAACTATGAAATTCAGATGTTTTAACTTCTTTGGGATTAATTGTAAGCATATATTTTTAGATAGGGAAACAAAAGTAACAAATAAAGCGCAGGCAAACATAACATCATTTACAAAAAGAAAAGCCTGCACAATTGAGCAGGCTTTTCTTTTTAAAGAATCACTATTTATTCAATTATCAACTTCTGATAATTTGAATGATCACCGTTAATTATTTTAATATAATAAATGCCTTTTGATAATGCTCCAAGGTCGATTTGTTTGGTATATCCCGAAACAATATTTTTATCTTTCGCGCTATAAATATCTCTGCCTTGAATATCCATCACAGTAATTAGTAATTCAGAATTGGAAGTGTTTGCAATGGTAATAGAAACAATTCCATTTGAAGGATTAGGATAGATGGAAATGTTATTGTTGTCGGTATTAGTTGCAATTCCAACACTGCATTGGCTAACTGTAATAGCTGCTGAATCTTCACGAACACAGGCTCCACTGGAATATGTATAAGTAATAAAATAAGTTCCGACACCCGAAAGAGTAGGATCGAATGTGTTTGAATTAACACCTGTTCCACTGTAATTGCCACCTGCAGGACTTCCACCGGTTAAAGTGAAAGCAACAGCATTGGCACATACTGTTCCGAAAGGAGCAACAGTAACAGTTGGAATTGAATTTCCTACAACATTCAACGTACTTGGAGTACTTGAACCGCATGCATTATCAGCAGTTACCGAAATTACTCCACTGGTTGCAGCTGCAGTCGCAGTTATTTGATTGGTATTCGATGTCCCTGACCAACCGGAAGGTAATGTCCATGTATAACCTGTAGCATTTGGATCGTTATTTACTGCATACGCAGTGGAAGAACTATCACAAAGATGCGTAACACCTAACATTGCTGAAGGCTGGGCAGGAGGGATGCCTAAGCCTACATTTAATGTTTGAGGAGCACTGCTTCCGCAATTACTATTAACAACTACTGAAATCGTTCCGGCACCAGTACCTACAGTTGTAAATATACTGTCAGTAACCGATGATCCGGACCAGCCACCCGGCAATGTCCATGTATAAGATATTGCATTAGGATCAGGAACAACCGTATAAGATGCAGATCCTGCGCATACTGTATTTGGTCCTGAGATAGAAGCAGGAGTGGATACTCCTGAACTCACAATAACACTTGTAGATTGAGCAACGCTGCTGCCACAGGCATTGTCGGCAGTAACAGTAATGTTTCCTCCACTTGTACCTGAAACCGTAGAGATGCTGTCAACACTGCTTGTGCCAGACCATCCGGAAGGCAAAGTCCATGTATAAGAAGATGCACCGCTTACTGGCGCAACAGAATAAACAGAAGAAGTACCGGAGCATAATGCTGTACTGCCCGATATGGAAACAGGCGTAGCAGGAAGTGCAGTAACTGCAATAGCCTGTAACTGCGCACTGCTTGTGCCACATCCATTGCTGGAAACAACAGAAACAGTTCCTGAAGTATTACCTGTATTTACAGTAATACTATCAGTAGTACTGGTTCCTGACCATCCTCCAGGTAATGTCCAAGTGTAAGAAGTGGCATTGGCAGCCGCACTTATGTAATACATTTGTGAAGTGCCGGAGCAAATAGAATTATTTCCAACTATCGCAGAAGGCATTGCAGGCAAAGGGTTTACAGTTATACTTTGTGTTTGTGCCGAGCTGCTGCCGCAAGTATTATTGGCTGTAACTGAAACAGTACCGCTTGCACTTCCAATAGTTGAAGTAATAGTATCTGTAGTACTGGTACCTGACCATCCCCCAGGTAATGTCCATGTATATGAAGTTGCATTTGCAACCGCACCTACGGAAAAACCTTGTGTAGAACTTTGACATACTGTAGTGTTGCTGTTAATGGAACCCGGCATGGAAGGCGCAGTGTTAATAGATACAGTAATTGATTGTGCAGTACTGCTAAAGCAAGCGTTATTAGCAATTACACTAATACTGCCACCGTTAATATCCGAAGTTGCACTTATACTGTTGGTAGAGGAAGTACCCGACCATGTTCCGGGCAAAGTCCATGTATAAGAAGTAGCACCTGCCACGGCAGGTACACTGAATGTATTGGTTGAATTGGCACAAACTACAGGACCGCCGGATATAGAAACAGGTTGAGCAGGAGTGGTGATTACTGTATAACTGGCAACACTCGAAGTAGTGCCGTTGGTATTGGTAACCGCAACCACACCGGTAGCTGACGCAGGAACAACAGCATCAATCTCTGTTGCTGTATTGGAAGTAATGGATGTAACGGGAACACCGCCGATAGTAACAGCAGTGGCACCGGATAAATTAACACCATATATTGCAATTGTAGAACCTGGACAGCCGCTTGTTGGAGAAATACTTGAAATAGAGAAAGTAGCTGCTACATAGGTAATAACTACTTTACCTGCAGCACCGGCACCACCGGAAGAGCCGCCGTAAGTACCGCAGCCATTATAAGCTACGTCAGCAGCACCGCCACCGCCACCGCCCGGAGCATGACCTGCTGAGCCGTTTGAAGCACCGTCACTACCACCTGTATTTCCGGCAGCACCACCTGCACCACCACCACCTGCACCTGCAGCACCTGCTCCGGGCACAGTGCCGTTTCCGCCGGCACCAGTAGTGCCTGCACCGCCGCCGCCGCCGCCACCTGCATTATATGTACTTGGAGAACCACCTTTACCTCCTGAATATCCTGTACCTACAGTAGCTGTACCTCCATTCCCTCCATTTGCGCCGGCACCATCTGTTGTGCCGCCCGAACCTCCTGCTCCACCTGCAGCAGAACAAACCAATGTTCCATTATTAGTAACCGAAGATAATGTACCTGCACCGCCTGCACCGCCACTATTACTGCCTGCAGCACCACCTGTACCGCTTGCAACAACAATAGATTGACCGGGAGTGGTAGCAACAGTAACTGTTGAAAATGCGCCGCCACCGCCACCGCCGCCTACTTTCCACGAACAGTTTGTGGATTTGACACCGCCGCCACCGCCGCCGCCGCCCCAGCACTGCACAGTGATGGATGTTACACCCGCCGGTACTGTATATGTAGCGCTTCCTGCTGTCCATGGTGAAGCACCAAACTGAGCATTTACTGTGGAAACAGATACTGCAAATGTTATTAAAGATAAGCCAATTGAAAATACTTTATTCACTAAACATTTTCTTTTTAAGTAATTTTTTTTAATCATACTGCTTTGTTTTATTGGATTTGTTGTATTACAATAATTGTTTTTTATTATTAAATAAAGTCTAAATTAAAATATGATAAGTATCATTATTTTTTTCATGAAATTACATTATGCAATATTAACAATAAAAAACGAGTCTTAATAAGAGGGGTAGCCTTCCATTTAATATATACATACAATTGCAGATTGGGATTGGTGATGAATGGAAGTGGATTGATAAATATTATTTGACATGCAAAATAATCGGCAATGAGATGAGATTATAGAAATATTAATTTTTAATTAACTAATAAAAAACTTAAAAAAGCCTCGAAGAAATACGAGACTTTTTTAATTGCTATGGGCTGTTGACATTTATCTGCTTCCTAAATCCTACCTCACTACCCATTCCATACTAATGCTCCAGTCGCCAACGCCTTCGGAACTTTTAAAACAAACCTGCAACCATACAGTGGCACCTTTGGGCATACCCGTAAATAAAATATTTACTCCCAGCGAAAACGGCACACTCACCCACACCTCTTTATCGTCAGCCTGATTCATCCAGCGCCCCATTAATCCCTGCATACCATGGACATCATCCACCGTAACTTTAGCCTCGCCCGAAAATTTGGTGTCCTTCACTTTGTTTATTTTCGCTTTCGAAGCTTTCACCTTTGGTCCTCGCTTTGTAATGTTGGCACGCACCCCTGCGCTTTCCAGCGTGTCAAGGTTATTATCACATGTATTTGCAATATATACACATAGCTTGCGCATCATGTCCTTTATCATTTTCAGGTATTGATTGGCAGTATTATATTGTTTAGCGTTTCGTGTAACGGCTTCCAGCGCTACCATATCAGTAATATCGCTGAGGATAGGCACAGGCGAAGGATAATTGACACTTTCTCCTACTTTAATTATTACATTCTCGATAAAGGTTTTAAATGCTGACCTTCCTAATATTATAAAATCAAGATTTACTTTATACATATTATCAGGAGCAGGCGCCATAGCCTTTTTCAACCCATCCTTCACTCTTTTCAAAAGTTCATCTTTTTCTTTTTTCGTGAATGTACGCAATGGTTTATCATCATCCTGACCATCATCTTTTTTGCCGGGCAGCGATGCAAGCACAATAATAAATGCAGCCAGTATTAAATTATTAATGTAGCCAACTTCCTTCTTTTTGGCAATCGGCTTAGCCTTGGCAATTTTGGGTTTGCCGGTGTTTCTTCTTTTTGCCATTTCTTTTTTCATGTTTTTGGCTGCTGCTTTTGCAACTTCCAATTTTGCATTTTTTACTCTTTTCGCAGCTTCTTTTTTTGTCGATTTCGGAGTAGAAATTTCACTGTTTTTTGATGTTGTTTTTTTCATTTGTTTAATTTTTT
>CAIQBY010000195.1 GCA_903870175.1 uncultured Bacteroidota bacterium | reverse complement strand
TACAACATTACTTTTTACATGGGTGATTATGCTAAAATAGAAGATACCTGCACAGGCATTAATTCGAAAGAATTAAAACTCAATTATTATGTTCTGAAACCAAATGTAAACCGTGCCAGACAACATTTTCAACAGGTGAAACAGGTAATACATACTTATGAAGAATTATATGGAGAATATCCCTGGTACAATGATGGATATAAACTTATAGAATCGCCGTATAAAGGGCAGGAGCACCAAACAGCAATAGCTTACGGAAACGGATTTGTAAACGACCTATATAAAAAAGATGATTATATAATCCTTCATGAAACAGGTCATGAGTGGTTCGGGAATGCGGTAACAGCAGCTGATTTAAGTGATGTATGGCTGCAGGAAGGGTTTACAACATACGGTGAAGCATTATTCCTGGAAAAAAAATATGGGAAGGAAACAGCAATAAATCATCTGTTGAATTACAGAATATTTATTAAAAATAAATTGCCTGTAGTTGGCCCTGTCGGCAGAAGATATTTTGACTATCACGATGAAGATGTATATACCAAAGGCGCCTGGATATTAAATACGCTGAGAAATACTATAAATAATGACTCCGTATTTTTTACAATTATCAAATCCTTCTATCAGGAAAATAAATTGAAAATGATTACTTCCTCTGCCTTTATTCAGACTGTAAACAGAATAACCGGCAAAGATTATAACTGGTTTTTTAACCAATATCTTTATAAGAATGAAGTACCTGTTATGGAAGGTGATTATGGTTCCGATGGTGCTTTTTATTACCGATGGACGAATGTGCCTGAAGAATTTAATAAGTTACCGGTACATCTTAGATTAGGAAGTGACAGCAATACGTTAACAATTTTCCCCAACTCAAAAGTTCAAAAAGTGGATATCCCTTTGAATGCAAATGGCTCTTATCCTGCTATCAACTTTTATATTACTAAAACTCTTTATATATCGATAATGAATAAAAAAATGAAAAGCATTTACGATAATCAGCAAAACACAAAATAAATGCGTTGTTAAGCCTTGCATTTGGCAAGGCTTCCATTAACATCCATAGTACCGTCCGGCAGTGGAAAATGTAGTGGTAATTACTTTATACCCAGTTGAAAATCGGGAGCGGTAAACATGCAATACTTGTGGTATTGAAAAAAAAGATTCCGCTAACCCGCAAAATAACCGTACTTTCGCGCCCCCGAAAAAAACTAACCTTTAATTATTATTCATTTAATAATATTTGTTTGGAAGAAAACGGAAAAACAACATTAAATAATTTTATCAAATGAAAAAAATAATAGAATATCGCAAGCTGTTCGGAGTCACAAAAACTGCAGGGTTGAAAGAATTGAAAACCATTTACCGTGATTTTATGAAAGAGCATCATCCCGATAAAATTCAGGAAAGTGAAGAACAAAAACTGCTGGCAGAAGAAAAAAGCAAAGCTATAATAGAAGCCTATCACTTTCTGGTAAGCATAGCACCCGAAACTACTGAACAAAGGCTACCTGAATATACAGCAACCATCACCACATCAAATATTGCTGATTTCGAATACCAGTCCACCATCCTTAAAATAACTTTTCTGGATGGCAGTATTTATGAATATTATAATGTTCCAAGGTCGGTTTACATCAAACTTATTAATTCGGATTCGCAAGGCAGATTTGCCAGACGCCACATTTACAATGAATTTACTTACCGGAATGTGAATAAGGCAATAATGGCATAGCGGAACGGTTCGTTATCCATTTGCCTTGTCTGAGGCACTCCATTATAAAACCAAAATCCCCTCTCCTTTTTTCAAGAAGAGGGGATTTACATTTTAAATCAAAGTTTATTGTTTGGAGACTAAGGATGAAATCCTTACACCACGGGCATGAAGTCTTTTATCTTTTCAGGATACTTAATATAATCTTCAAATTCTTTACGGAAATGACGGATAGCACTTGCCACAGGCCACGCTGCTGCATCACCCAACGGGCAAATAGTATTTCCTTCTATTTTACGCTGTATATCCCAAAGCAAATCAACATCTCCGGGTTTGCCGTGTCCTTCCACAATACGGTGAAGTATTTTCTCCATCCAGCCTGTACCTTCGCGGCAAGGCGAACATTGTCCGCAGCTTTCGTGATGATAGAAACGGGCAAACGTATACAGGTTTTTTACAATACTTGTAGTTTCGTCATACACAATAAATCCTCCCGAACCAAGCATTGTTCCGGTAGCAAAGCCACCATCACTCAATGATTCGTAAGTCATCAAACGCGGTTCGCCTTTCTCTGTTTTTAATATCAATTCGGCAGGTAAAATAGGCACTGAAGAACCTCCGGCAACCACTGCTTTTAGTTTTCTTCCGTTAATAATACCTCCGCAATATTCTTCCGAATAAATAAATTCTTCAACAGGCACACCCATTTCAATTTCGTACACACCCGGTTTGTTAATATGCCCGGATGCCGAAATCAATTTAGTACCTGTACTTCTTCCTACACCAATCTTGGCATATTCATCGCCACCCATATTGATAATAGGACAAACAGCTGCAATCGTTTCCACGTTATTTACAACGGTAGGACAACCATATAAACCTGCGATAGCAGGAAAAGGAGGTTTAATACGAGGATTACCGCGTTTTCCTTCCAGTGATTCAAGCAAAGCAGTTTCTTCTCCGCAGATATAAGCACCTGCACCCACCTGTACGTAACAATCGTGAGAGAACTCTGTTCCTAAAATGTTCTTACCTAAAAGTCCTGCTGCATACGCTTCGTTTATGGCATTCTCAAGAATACGTGCTACATAAAAGTATTCTCCTCTGATATATATGTAAGATGTTTTGGCACCCAACGCATAGCTCGAAGTAATCATTCCCTCAATCAAAGCATGAGGAATTTTCTCCATTAAATATCTGTCTTTAAAAGTTCCCGGCTCCGATTCATCGGCATTACAAACCAAGTAACGCTCCACTCCCGGAGGTTTTGCAAGGAAACTCCATTTCATTCCTGTCGGGAAACCAGCGCCGCCTCTTCCTCTCAATCCCGATTTCTTCACCTCTTCTACCACCGCTTCAGGAGTCATTGTTTTCAACGCTTTTTCCACTGAGGCATATCCGCCATGCTGACGATATACTTCCAAGGTATTTATACCTGGAACCTTATCGTTATGTATTAATATTTTCTTGCCCATTGATTAAAGCGTATTCTTATAATCTAAATCAGTATAACTCTTTTGTTTTCCGGCAGTGCGGTAATCATCTAATAATGCATCCACCTTTTCTTTCGTCAGGTTTTCATGAAATGAAGCGCCAACCTGCAACATAGGTGCACCTCCACAGCTTCCCAAACACTCTACAGTTTTAATGGTGAACATTCCGTCCTTTGTAGTTTCACCTTCCTTAATTCCCAGTCTTTTCTCCAGATGTTTTACTACATCCTCCGAACCACGTGCCCAGCAGGAAGAAGTACGACATACTTCAATAAGACATTTGCCAACAGCTTTGAGGTTGAACATCGAATAAAAAGACGCCACTTCATATACTTCAATAGGTTTTATGTTAAGTATAGAAGCAACATAATCCATTGTTTCAGGGCTTAACCAGCCACCAAATTCAGCTTGTGCAATATGCAAAATCGGTATCAATGCCGACTTATGTTTGCCTTCGGGATAACGCTTGATCAGTTTATTAACCAATTCAAGTGTTTCTTCATTAAACGTATTTTTAGAATTTGAGGACATATTTATTAATTCTGTTTCTTAATGTCTATCAGTATATTTAAGCTAAATTTACGATATCAAAAACTACCAGTAAAGCAAAAATTATATACCCGATAACTGTTAAATGTAAAATTAAGTCAACCCAAAAGTTTAATGTAATTCTGTGTCCGTCTTTTATATACATTGCAATTAACGCAAGAATGGGAAAGAAAGATAAAATTACCAGTAATATTAATTTTGAATCACCATGGTTACTTTTTGTGGATTTTGATTTTTCCATCTTCCCAATTAAAGGAGATGCCAGCTGACTCTTGGTTTTTTCGGTTGTCACAGTATTATTCTCAGCTGTTGATTCCTTTTTGGAAACTTCTTTTTTGAAGAGATTTGCTTTGCTGTTTTTATCAGGGATAAAAAAACTATTGTCATTACTTGCTGTTAATGTGGCTTCCATAGTTTCTGATGGAATAGTTTCTTGTATTTTATTTGATTCTGCAATTACTTCTTTGTCCGGGAATGAATTGGTCTTATTTTCCGTTATTCCAGAACTCTTATTATTACTCCTTGTTCCTAAATCCACATAATAACCTTTATTATATTTTCTCTTCAAAACTATCGTTTTTGAAGGATCGCATGATGTTGTAAAAATTACAAATGATAGAATTAATAATTTAAGGGTATTTTTCATTTTTATTATTTTGGGTTTATATTTATTTTTTAATTTTAAGCATCCAATTCTCCTGCAATCACATTCATACTGCTCATTGTAAGAATTGCATCCGACAACAAACAACCTTTTATCATTTCAGTATATGCCTGATAATAAATAAAGCATGGTCTGCGGATGTGCATACGGTAAGGAGCGCGTCCTCCTTCACTTATGATGTAGAAACCAAGTTCTCCGTTTCCGCCTTCCACAGCATGATATATTTCTCCTTTAGGAACATTTGCTTCTCCCATCACTATCTTAAAGTGATAAATCAATGCTTCCATATTGTTATACACTTCTTCTTTTGGAGGAAGCACAAAGTCAGGAACATTTGCATTGAAAACACTGGCAGGTTCTTTCTTTATCTTTTCCATAGCCTGTTTGATAATGCTCATACTTTGCCACATCTCTTCTTCACGAACCATAAAGCGGTCGTATGTATCGCCATTTGTTCCAACAGGAACAGTAAAATCAAACTCTTCATAAGAAGAATATGGATTCATAACACGCACATCATAATCGACTCCCGCTGCCCGTAAATTAGGGCCAGTGAAACTGTATTGCAAAGCCATTTCAGCAGAGATAGGTCCGCAACCAATGGTACGATCCATAAATATCCGATTACGAACCAATAACTTTTCAAACTCTTTTAATCCTTTTGGAACTTCTTTAAGAATAGTATCTAGGATATTCCAAACCTTCGGAGAGAAATCACGTTCCATGCCACCCACTCTACCAATGTTTGTTGTCAATCGCGCTCCGCATATTTCTTCGAACAATTCATAAATACGTTCGCGAAGCTGGAAGATGTAGAAATAAACTGTTAACGCTCCTGTATCAACACCGATAACGCTATTGCAAATTAAATGGTCGGCAATACGAGACAATTCCATAATAATAATACGCAGGTATTGTGCACGTTTTGGAACTTCTATATTAAATAGTTTTTCAACCGCCATGTGCCAGCCCATATTGTTAATAGGAGAAGAGCAGTAATTCAAACGGTCAGTAAGTGTGGTTATCTGGTAATAATTCCTGTGTTCCGCTATCTTTTCGAATGCACGGTGAATATACCCTACAGTTGACTCCGCTTCAACAATTATTTCACCATCCATTTTCAGCACATTCTGGAAAATACCGTGAGTTGCCGGGTGGGTAGGACCAAGATTTAAAGTAGTATATTCTTTCTCTATTAAATTGGTGTTTGTGTTTTTCATATTAAGTCAAAAATTTTAAAGTCAAAATTCAAAAATTGCTGAACTTTTTCTTTTCCATCAAAAGTTTTAAAGTCAAAATTCAAAAATTGTTAAACTACTTTCTTCAAATTAATTATTATTGTTCCTAACACTTTTGAAATTTCCAATAATTCACTTTTATCGCTTTTCATTAAATCTAAATTAAAATTATATCCTTCTTCTATTACTTCCATCCAATAATCTGTTTCATTTGCAGAACGAAGAGCAATTTCATAAAATCTGATTAGCTCTTTTCTTGAACTACTTGCTTTCGCTTCTCTTACATTTGCTCCAACTGATGTTCCGCTTCTTAATATCTGGTCTCTTAATGGATATTCTACATTTCTTATTTTTAATTCTTGCGTTAATTTAATTATTCTAACTGCAAATCTTTTTGTTCTTACTCTAATATCATTTTCGTACTCCATCTTTTTAAAAAGTTAAAAGGTTTAAAGTCAAAATTCAAAAGCTTCTGACTTTTGACTTTCTCTCTTTCTCTTTTGTACCGTCTTTTAAATTTTGACTTTTTCTCTTTTAACTTTCCCGTTTCGTAAGGTCTTTTGAATTTTGACTTTCTCTCTTTTAACTTAAATTATCGTCCAAACATTGTATCGTCTTTATCTTCACGTGTTCCATCTTCCAAAGGAAATTCCTTACGCATAGGATAATAAGTCATATCATCCATATTAAGTATCCGTTTCAAATTAGGATGACCTGTGAAATTGATTCCAAAAAAATCAAATTCCTGACGTTCCATCCAGTTGGCACCTTTAAACACAGGTGTAATAGAAGGGACATCCGGTTCATTAATATTAAAAAATACTTTTAATCTGATTCTGTAATTCTTTCTTAGATTGTGCAGCTGATACATCACTCCCAGTTCCTGTCCTTTATTATCAGGGTAATGAAGGCCGGCAAGATTGGTAAGAAATTGAAAGGATAGTTCTTCATCATTATAAAGAAACCTGACAGCATCGCAAATAATATCACGATTCAACACAAACACAGGATAATCAGCCATCAATTCAGAAGAAATAAATCCGCCACCAAATTCTGCCTTTAATTTTTCCTGAACTAATAATAATAATGCTACTTTATCCATAAATCCTTTAATCTAATAGGCTTTCTTATTTTTTGGGAGACACTTTAGCAGGTTCTGCCTTTTCTGTGTTTAATTTTACTCCATTGTTTTTTGCACATGATGAAATTGTTGTTTCTTTTACACTTTTCATTTCATCTGTAGATAATTTTTTATACTCTTCCCTTTTATATTTCTTTTCGATTTCTTCTTTGTAACAGAAACAAATTTTCTCTACTGTCTCCTCTTTTATTGTTTTACCTGTTTGTGTCAAATAATCTTTGCAATCATAAAATAAATCCTGCCCGTCAGATTGATTCCATTTCATTGTAATCACATCCTGAGAGAATAATTTTGAAGAAACATTAACAGCAATCAAAACTAAAATTAAATAAGATATTTTTTTCATATTCAGATCAATTAATATTTATTCCATTCCGTATTTTTCCATCAACGCTTTGTATTCAGGTTGATTTCTGCGTCTAATGGTTTCGCTGGCAGCAAGCCTTTGGATTTCCAAAATCCCGTCAATAACCTGCTCAGGGCGAGGAGGGCATCCGGGAATATAAACATCAACAGGGATTACTCTGTCTATGCCTTGTAAAACGCTATATGTATCAAAAATTCCACCGCTGGATGCACAGGCTCCCATCGAAAGAACCCATTTGGGTTCTGCCATTTGTTCATAAACCTGACGTAAAATTGGGGCCATTTTTTTGGAAATAGTTCCCATTACCATTAGTAAATCTGCCTGACGAGGCGAGAAACTTAAACGTTCGGCACCGAAACGACCTAAATCATAAGTTGAAGCTGCTGTAGCCATAAATTCAATTCCACAGCATGATGTTGCAAAAGGCAGAGGCCATAATGAGTTTTTTCGACCTAAACCAACTGCTTTATCCATAGTAGTAGCAAAAAAACCGGGACCTTCAATTCCGTCAGGTGCTTTAACTATATTAATTTTTGATTTTTCTATTTCGCTCATTTTGGTTCTTTATTTCTCAACAGATTAAACAGATTCGTCCCATATGTACGGGATTAGTTATCCACACCTATTCCCATTTCAAAGCGCCTTTCTTTATTATGTAGTAAAAGCCTACCAATAAAAAGGCAACAAATGTCAGCATTTCCACAAATCCTGTTAATCCCAAGGTTTTAAAATTTACTGCCCAGGGATACATAAATATCACCTCCACATCAAATAATACAAACAATATTGCTACAAGAAAATATTTAACTGAAAAAGGGAAACGTGCATTGCCCTGTACTTCTATTCCACATTCGAAAGTGTTATCTTTGATTTTACCTTTTCTTTTGGGTCCTAATAAGTGGGTCGCAACTAGAATTGCAATAACAACAGCTAATGCAACAATAAACATTAAGGCGACTGGCAGGAAATCTAATGGTGTACTTTGTGTTGGCATAAAAATTTTATTTATTTCCGACTGCAATTTTAGGCATTTATTTAATACCAAAAGATGATTGTTGTCTTTTTTTACAAACTATTTTCGTTTTACTAAACAACTCGTTTTAAATTCAATTCTTTTGTTGGAGAAATTATCAATGGAACAGTTTCTACAGTTACCGAACTGGTATCCAAGCCGAATGCCTTTTCTTCTGATAAACTATAGTGTTTCAGGAAGAAATATATATCCAGAATTATCCTTTCTATTAAAGGCAACTCATTTTCATAAGAAAGAAATTTCTCTATTACAATAAATCTGAAATCACCAATAATATTGTTTTTATTCAATGATTTATAACGGCTCGTAATATCTACCTCCTTGTTCTTCACCATATCTTCCACTACTTTACGGAACATTAAATTAATACGGGGAGCAACGCGGAATCCTAATCTAAAATCGATGCGGATAACATCATCATGAATAAATTCGCTTACCTTATATTCCATTCTATATGGCTCATCCACCACATCAACGTGAACAAACCAATATATATCAGCTCGTTTTGGCTGTTTCTGCATGATAGAATAAATTACTTTGGATTCTATTTCATCCCGATTGTCAGCACTTGTAAGGTAAACCAAATGAGTTGAATATTTTGGTACCGTTAAATCACGACTTAAATCTTGGAGCACAGGTAAATAATCCGCTAATTTAACAAACTCAACATATCTGTTTCTTATTTTACGGGAATAAAACCAAACCAGCATCACTGAAATCAGAAGAGACGCTATCATTAAAGTAATCCAGCCGCCGTGTGTAAATTTATGAAGATTCGCAACCAAAAAAGAACTTTCGATAAGCAAATACATCACAAATACAGAAACAATAAATATTTTATTGTATCGTTTTATTATCATATAATAAGTGAGTAATGTGGTAGTCATTAACATTGTCAGAACAATCGCCAGACCATATGCTGCTTCCATATTTGATGATTCCTGAAAATAAATAGTTACACCAATACATCCTGCAAGTAATAACCAATTAACAGATGGAATATACAATTGGCCTTTTAAATCAGAAGGATATTTTACCTTTACTTTGGGCCAGAAATTAAGACGCATAGCTTCGTTTATCAAAGTAAAAGAACCGCTTATCAATGCCTGACTGGCAACAATTGTTGCCATGGTAGCAATGATAATTCCGACAGGTACAAACCAATCAGGCATAGCTGCATAAAAAGGATTTTGTTTTCCTAAAAACTCTCCCTGATGTGCTATAAGCCAAGCTCCCTGACCGAAATAATTTAATATTAATGATGTTTTTACAAAAATCCAGGAGATCCGAATGTTCTCTCTGCCGCAATGACCAAGATCCGAATAAAGTGCTTCAGCACCTGTGGTACAAAGGAATACAGCACCTAATACCAAAAATCCTCCGGGATGACCGAACAGTAGCTTATAGGCATAATATGGATTTATTGCAGATATAACATTCAAATTAGTTGCTATTTGTGAAACACCTATAGTAGCAAGCATACAAAACCATACCAGCATCATAGGACCAAAAAATTTGCCGATAAATTTGGTGCCAAATTGCTGAATAAAAAACAATGCGCATAGGATTGCAATAACAATAGGAACAGTGCTTATATCCGGTTTGATATCACGCAGCCCTTCAATTGCAGAGGCAACAGATATGGGAGGTGTAATAATTCCATCGGCTAATAATGCACTGCCGCCGATAATTGCAGGAAATAAAAGCCATTTTATTTTTGCTCTTCGAACAAGTGCATATAACGAAAATATTCCTCCTTCACCTTTATTATCAGCACGAAGAGTAAGAATTACATATTTTAAAGTGGTTTGTAAAGTAAGTGTCCAGAAGATACAGGATAAACCACCTTTAATTGCATCTATTTCTATAGGTTTATCACCTACAATTGCTCTTAACACATAAAGCGGTGATGTTCCGATGTCACCAAAAATAATTCCTAATGTAACAAGAAGCCCTGCTGTGGATAATTTGTGAACGTGATAATTGTCTTTTGACATCCTGTGTTTATAAAAAAGTGCGCAAAACTACAAAATAATAAACGACACAACCATTAAATACTTCGAATTATAGATGCAGAGAAATTGAATATAAAATATTTAATTTAAGGGAGTATTTTTCTTAATGTTTTCAAAATGAAAGTTTATAAATAAAATAACGGGAATTATTGTTTCTTTGCTTTTGAAAGATTCTTTGACATTTGATTGGAATTGTCAGCAGAATGGTCAATTAAGTTGCTACTGTTTGTTTTGTTTTTAGATTTTGAACTTACATAATGTTTTTTTTTCTTTTTTTCATCAACCTTTTTATGTGCTGATTTAAACATGTTTTTTTGTGGAGCTTTCTTATCTTCAATCGATCTTTGATAAAACTCATCTCGTTCTTTCTTACCCGACTGTGCAAAGCTTTTATCAGCATGCAGCGCAAGAATAAGTGATATTAATATTATTAGAGATTTCATTAAAAATGATTATATATTTATTAGGAATTTTTGTTTTACAAAGTTAAGAAATATAATCTTTGATTTCGGCATTTCTATTACTTAGATTTTTACTATTTGATTATTGACAGGAAAAATTTACTTTGGTTTATAATGATGTCGTATTACCACTTTCTGCAGTTCCCGCTTAATTATTAAATCGGTGACGATGTGCGAAAATGGTTCGGTATAATTATCTTCCACTGCTTTCTTTATCTGATGTTCACTTACATCTATTCGGTAAAGGATGCTCATAAATTTTTGCTGATTTCCATGTATCAGCTCATTTATATGAGGTTCCATCTGATCGTATAATTCCTGATAAGCATTATAAGCATTGCCCGAAAACTTTACAGCCATATCAAACATTTCAAAATCCTTTATAATCTGATCGGCTGTTTCCTGTATTAGTTCCGGTTTGTTAATATATGGCGAAAGGTCTTTGAAATCCATGGTTACAAGCTGTCAGTTATTTTTTTCTCTCTAATGTTTTCCAGTTTCAATCGTTCTATAATTCGATTATTAATCAAATGCTCTTCTATTATTTCATCAACATCAGCAATTTCTACGCCAACATAAAAAACTCCTTCAGGATAAATAACCAGCGTCTGCCCGAAATCACATATATCAAGACATCCCGACTTTTGTGCACGTATCTTTATCGGCAAATTCTTTTCCTTGAGTTTCTTTTTAAATGCCTCCACTACTGACATTCCGTGAGCTTCTCCGCAACTTTTACGTGCTGCACCTTCTGCCCGCTGATTGGTACAGATAAATATATGTTTGTCGTAAATCATAAACTGTTGAATATTATTATCGGCGAAATTACTAATAAACAACTCAACAAATGATGAAAGTTGGTATTAACAAATATTATTATCCTTAAAATTTGTTACAAACTTACTTTGATTACCTTTGCCGACTATTATTTTAATTATCAGTAATGAAAAAACTTGTTTCAGTATTCCTTTTCCTAATCGTTTTTAGTTCTGTAAATAAAGCGCAGTCGTTATATTGCGGCGGAATTTGCATTATCAGCCTTTCGGTTGGGAATATCAGCGACAGTGTTCCGGTGCTGGAAACAAGAGACAGCATTCAATCGATTACCGGCACTGATACCGTTTTGACGTATTGGACTTATACCGATTATTTCAGATGGCTTAAAATAAATATGTACGGCATCCATGATTCGGCTTACTTAACGCTGCCGATACTTGTGGTGGTGGACTCTGCAGGTGATACAATAGCTAACAAACAATTACAAAGTTATAATTATTATCAATATATAGATAGCGTAACTACGGATTCGGTACTTACAAAATTATATGCAATGCCTGCCAATTTTAAAGGATATGTATCAATAATTGACGGCAATACCGGCGACACCTGCAAATTCGGTTTCCCGATGGATTGCAGCAAAACTGCTATTAATGAACTTTCTGCAAAAAACAATGAGCTAACTATTTTTCCGAACCCCGCATCGTCAGAAATAAATATCAGCATCAGCAATTTAAATCATCAGCAGGCACTTATAAAATTATATGATGATACCGGACAACTTGCGGGAACGTATTCTACTTCCAATTCTTTACTTCCAATTGAGAGTGAAGGTTTATCCAACGGAATTTATTTTATCACTGCGGATATTGGTACTGTCAGATTAAAAACCAAATTGATTATTAGCAAATAGGAACTGGTTATCAGTAATCAGGGACAATAAATATAGTCCTGTTCTTAGTCGGAACAGGACTTTTTTATTGCTTAATTAATTGGTTTATAATTTATTGTTGTCTCCTTTTGTTCTGTTTCTCTCTCTTTTTCAAAGATGGAAGGAATCATTCCTTCCATAGAAGGAATGTTTTCTTCCATAGCAGGAATGTTTTCTTCTATGGAAGGTTTCTTCTCTTCTACAGCAGAAAGGTTCTCTTCCATGGCAGGAATGTTTCCTTCAATAGAAGAAAAGTTTTCTTCCACAGAAGGATTGCTTTCTGCTATAACTTAAATCATTATTTCTCTTCAAAAAATCATTTCTTCCATTTTAATAAGAATTAAATTTGCCAATACGCAAAACAAAAACAGTCAATATAAATTCATTTCTCCAATCTAAATTCAAAAATAAACGCCTCACATTCGGAATAAAACAATAATTTTGCCTTTCTACCGTTATTGGTACATTAATATAATGAAGTTTAAAAAAATCCTTTTCATATTACTCGCAATAATTATTGTTTCGAGCTGCAAAACTACCCGGAACAATTGGTATTATCGCGGCTGGCACAATATGAATGCGCGTTACAATGGTTATTATTATTCGCGGGAGAATATGAAGGAAACTCTTAAAAAGATAGAGAAAACCAAGAAAGATGATTTCACCAAAATAATTCCTCTTTATATTTCCACTGATAATAAAGATGCAAAAAACTACTATGCCGATTTTGATAAATGCATCAAAAAATCATCTACCGTTATTCAGCGTCATTGCATCACCGATAAAAAGAAACTGGAGATACCCGGTGCCTGCAAATGGATTGACGAGAATTATATGCTTATCGGAGAGTCGAACTTTTATAAACGCGATTTGTTTTCTGCTCTCGAAGTGTTTCAATATGTGGATAAGATTTATATAAAAAATAAATACATAAAAAACTCCAAGCCCATCTACTGGGGAAAAATTTGGGAAATGAGAACCGATAATGAAATAGGCAGTTATTCATTGTCAGAGGCAATAATAGATGATATTCGGAATGCCAATGATTTCCCGAAAGATAAAGAATTTGCAAAACAATATGCACTCGTAACTACTGATTTATATATGAAAGAAGGTGATTATGCAGATGCAATTACCAATATAGAGAAATCAATAGAACTTACCAAAACCAAAAAGGAAAAAGCACGTTATACCTTTATTTTAGGACAACTGTACGAAAAGCTGGGAAACAATAAAAAAGCGTCAGATTATTTTGGAAAAGTGCCTGCCCTGCACCCTAATTACGACATGGAATTTGCTGCCAAAATAAAACAGGCTGCCTTGTTTGATGCCGAAAACGGAGATGATAAAGAGATACGCAGAATATTAACCAAACTGCTGCGCGATGATAAAAACATTGAGTACCGTGATCAGATTTATTATGCTTTCGCGAATTTGGACTATAAAGAAAAAGATATTCCGCTTGCGCTGACCGACCTTACCAAATCAATAAAAGCGAGCACAACCAACACTACTCAAAAAGCATTGTCTTATTTAAAACGCGGCGATATTTATTTTGATATGCCCGATTACCGTCGTGCTGCAGCCTGCTATGACAGCACAATGCAGGTGTTGCCAAAAGATTTTCCTGATTATGCCGCCATTGATGATAAAAGAAAAGCTTTGGGTCAACTGGTTTTCAATTTGAAAATAATAGAACTGGAAGACAGCGTGCAGGTATTAGCGAAGATGAGCGAAAAGGACCGCAATAATTCCATTGATAAAATGATTGCCCGGCTGGAAGAAGAAGAGCGCGAACGCGAAGAAGCTAAAAAACAGGCAGCGGCAGCAGCGGCAAACTCAGTGCCTACCGCTACTGCTAATGCAGGAGGTAATAATGGTGCATGGTATTTTTATAATCCTAACACGGTAAACTCAGGTGTTGCTGATTTCAACAGAAAATGGGGAACTCGCAAACTGGAAGATAATTGGTTCAGAGCCAATAAAGATATGGTGCTTAGTGCAGCCACTGCTGATGAAGCCGAAGTGGATTCCACAGCCATAAAAAATACTGTTGCAGGAAACAAAACCACAAAAAATAAAAAGGACAGGAATTATTATCTGAATAAAATTCCATTAACACCTGATGCAATTGCAAAATCGGATGAAAAAATAATTGAAGCCTATTATAATGCCGGCACTATATATAAGGAGCAGATATTAAATAATAAGAAATCGGTGGAAACTCTTGAAGAACTTCTAAAACGTTTTCCTGAAAATAAATATAAACTTTCCTGCTATTATCAACTTTACCGGACATATATGGCAATGGATAATGTGCCGAAAGCCGATTATTATAAAAACATTATACTCAATGATTACGGAAATACCGAATACGCTCAGATTATTAAAGACCCGAAACATGCCAAGGATTTAATGGCAAGCAAGAGCGAAGTCGAAGTGTTTTATATCGGAACATATTCAATGTACACTTCCGGAAAATATGCAGAAGCACTTGCCAATTGCATTAAGGCAGAATCCGACTTTTCGAAAAGTAATTTTATTCCGAAGTTTGCTTTCATAAAAGCATTATGCGTTGGCAGATTGCAGGATATCGATGCTTTCGAAGCCGAACTAAAACAATTTGTGGTAAAATATCCTAAAGACCCAATTAAAGATAAAGCGCAGGATATGATTGATGCCATAAAAAAACAAAAAGAAGCTCCTAAAGCTACCATTAAAACTCCTAATCCCGATACTGCTAAAGTTGCTCGTGCCCCTAAAGACACTGTACCTGCCGGGCCAAAATTCGTTTTCAGAGAAGACGGCGAATATTATTGGGTAATTATTGTTGATAATAACAAAGGCGATATGAATCGTTTCAAACAAAAACTTTCTAATGCAAATAACGAATCATTCAGCACCCTCGATTTGAATATCAACAGCATCTTTTTGGATTTACAGCATCAGCTTGTATCTGTCAAAACCTTCGAAGGCAAGGAATCTGCAATGAATTATTATAATTTCTTTAAAAGCAAACCCGCTACTTTTACTGATTTAGTTAGCGGAACATATCAGTACTTTATTATCTCTGCCGAAAATTATACAACATTTTATAAAGATAAGAACGTGAACGAGTATCAAGAATTTTTCACAGAAAATTATCAATAATTGTTGTCATGTAATATATTTGTTTAATTTCGCTTTTCCTTAAAACTATAAAATATGGCAATGTTTAATTCTACAACAGAAAAATCAGGAACTCCGGAAAGTTCCTCATCTTCAGTAAATATTATTGGTGCAGGCACCAAAATAGAAGGTGATATAGTAACCAATGGCGATATCCGTATCGATGGCTCACTCACAGGTTCAATCAATGTAAAAGGAAAACTCGTAGTTGGCCCGTCCGGTTCACTCGAAGGCGAAATCATTTGCCAGAATGCTGATATTTCAGGTACTATAAAAGGCAAAATCGGTGTTGCCGAATTATTATCTTTAAAGTCATCTGCAAAACTTACCTGCGATATTATTACTAACAAAATAGCTGTTGAACCGGGAGCTACATTCTCCGGCTCTTGCAGCATGGGCGGAGTAATAAAAGACATAAAAGGTGCCAATACAGAAAAACCAAAAGTCAACGAAAAAACCGCTTAATTCTTACGCAAAATATTCCGTAATGGGTTTCCAGATGGGAGCCATTATTTTTGCAGGAATGTATGGCGGCATCAAATTAGACGAATATCTAGGCATCAAAAAATTCCCTGTTTTCACTATCGTACTTTCTCTCGCCTCCGTGTTTGGGGCTATTTATTTTGTGATTAAAGACGTAATGAAGAAATAAATTCTAAATCCTAAACTCTAAACTCTAAACTCTAACCGTCATCCTGAGCTTGTCGAAGGACTAAATTCTAACAGTGATAAAAAACTCAATTATATTTTCCTTTATATTAATAGTAGCTGCATTGCTTTGGAACCTATTTGTTCCGGAAATATTAAAATCGCCGGCGGCACCTTATATAGTTATCTATTTTTTTATCGCCACAATAATTACCCATCAGTTATTGATGAGAAAAAACAAACAATCACCCCAAAATTTCATACGCGCATATTTAGGGAGCACAGCATTTCGGTTATTTCTTAATCTGATTATTATAATGGTTTATATGCTCATAAACCGAAGCGGCGCAATATCGTTCACACTTGCATTTCTCGTTTTTTACTTCCTTTACCTTATTTTCGAAATTATTTCTTTACAGAATGATTTGAAAACCAAATAAGCTTATCATTAAAACCCCCTCAATTTCATCAATATTTCCATAAAATTAGAAAACACTCTAAAATAATTATCATTCAACCTCGATTGATTATGGAGCTTTTTTGATTTTGATAAGGAAATTTAATGCTAAAAAACGCAAAAAGTACTCGGAGATGCCTATCTGCTACTCGGAGATGCTCCTCTTGACAAAAGACATGGCAACTTTCCAAAAAGACCTGATTCCTTCCTTTTTGCAAAAACAGAATTCTTTACTCCTAAATCTAATTTTTGTTGAAATATTTTCCCAAAAAAGAATTAAAAATCATACCTCTCATTGCTTAAAATTTATACATTTGCACCCGATTAGAAAAAAATGAACACAAGATTCTTTGCAATGACTAATAAAATCAATATATACAAGCACTTTTTACTGTTAATTTCTGTATTCTTTTCTTTTGCTGCTTTTTCTCAGGAAGAAAACAAATCGGAAACTGCAAAACCGAAGAAATTTGACGCCGGCGAACTAATCATCGGACATATTACTGATTCTCACGAATGGCACGTTGCCGGACATATTGTATTGCCTTTGCCCGTTATTCTTTACTCTTCGGATAAAGGGTTAACCATGTTTTCATCATCTCATTTGGAAGAAGGAGAAGCGTACAACGGCTTTAAATTAATCAAAAACCATATAGTAGCTGTAAATGCAGAAGGAACAACCGACGAAGCAGCCACAGCAAAACTTTGGGATATATCAATCACTAAAAACGTAGCATCAATGTTTGTCAGCATTTTGCTTATGCTTTGGATGTTCACCTCCACAGCAAAAGCATATAAAAACAATCCCGGAAAAGCACCAAAAGGAATGCAATCTTTGTTGGAACCATTGATTATCTTTGTAAGAGACGACATTGCAAAATCAGCCATAGGCGAAAAGAAATACAAAAAATACCTTCCATTTTTACTTACCGTTTTCTTCTTTATCTGGATAAATAACTTAATGGGATTAGTTCCATTCCTTCCGGGAGGAGCCAATTTGACAGGTAATATTGCAGTAGGAATGACGTTGGCAATCATCGTATTTTTGATTACAATTGTTACTGCCAACTGGAATTACTGGAGACACATCATCGCAATGCCGGGCGTGCCTATTGGCGTGTTGGTAATCCTAACTCCAATTGAAATCTTCGGAATGTTTTTGAAACCAATGGTACTAATGATACGACTTTTTGCAAACATGTTGGCAGGTCACATCATCGCATTGTCTTTCTTCTGTTTGATATTTATTTTTGCTGAAATGAACACCGGCTTAGGTTATGGAGTAGCCGTGTTTTCAGTAGCGTTCACCATTTTTATGGGAATGTTGGAATTGTTAGTTGCGTTTTTACAGGCATACGTGTTCACTTTATTGGCAGCAATGTATTTCGGTTCTGCCATTGAAGAACATCATCACGAAGAAGCGCATCATTAAAAGAAATTCTAAATACTAATCTCTAAATTCTAATTGAGTTTCGGATTAGAATTTAGGATTTAGAAATTAGAATTTATAAAGAAAAGGCTGAGTTTCTCTGGCAGCTTATATTAAAATCAGAGGAAAAAATAAAAACAAAATAATATGTTATCATCAGTTTTATTAGATGCAGCAGTTTCAGGTGCCAATGTAGGTATCGGATATGGTATTGCAGGTCTTGGTGCAGGATTAGCTGCAGTAGGAGCAGGAATTGGTATTGGCCGCATCGGTGGCAGTGCATTGGAATCAATCGCACGTCAACCTGAGGCTATCAACGACATCCGTTCAAATATGATTTTGACGGCTGCTCTTGTTGAAGGTGCTGCGTTCTTCGCAATGGTTATTGGTCTTCTTGTAATTTTCTTGAAGTAATCAACCGAATTAACATTACTGTAACGGTTGGTTGCAGTAATGTTTTTTTAAAACTTAACAACTTTAAACTTTATAACTTTAAACTAATAGTAAAATGGAATTAGTAAAACCCGAATTTGGTCTTATATTTTGGATGTGTATTTCCTTCGGAATCATCTTATGGATTCTTGGAAAATTTGCATGGAAACCAATCTTGAAAATGCTTAGCGATAGAGAAAACTCTATTCAGGATGCATTAGATTCAGCAGAGCGTGCTAAAGAAGAAATGAAAGCATTGCAGGCTGGCAACGAAAAAATATTGGCTGAAGCTCGTCACGAACGTGATTTGATGTTGAAAGATGCACGCGAAATACGGGAGAAAATGATTTCTGATGCAAAAGGAATTGCTGCTACAGAAGGAGAACGTATGTTGAAATCGGCTCGTGAAAATATTCAAAATGAAAAAATGGCTGCTATCACCGATTTAAAAAATCAGGTAGGAGTTTTATCATTGGAAATTGCTGAAAAGATTTTGAAATCAGAACTTGCTTCTGACGAAAAACAAAAAGCATTAGTAAATACATTATTAAAAGACGTTAATCTTAATTAGTTGATAGTTGTTAGTTATTAGTTGTTAGTCCCGCACCAACAACTAATAACTAACAACTAATAACTAACAACTAAACAAAAGATGGAAGGAACAAGAGCAGCATCGCGATACGCAAAAGCATTTATTGATTTAGCATTAGAGCAAAATTCATTGGAATCGGCTTATGCTGATATGAAATATATTGCTGAAGTTTGCGCATCTACACACGAATTTGTTACATTCTTAAAAAGTCCTATTATCAAAACGGATAAGAAACAAGCCGTATTGAAAGAAATATTCAATGGCAAACTTTCTAAAGTAACTGATGCTTATGTTCATTTGATTACTGCCAAAAGAAGAGAGATTTATCTGGCAGAAATTGCTCACGAATTTATTGAACAATACAAGGAAAACAAAAAGATACTTACAGCTGTAGTTACTACTGCAAATGGTATTGACGACAGCATTCGCAAAAAAGTAATGGAGATTGTAAAAGGCGTTACCAGCAGCGAAGTGGTATTACAGGAAGTAATTGACAAAGATATTATCGGAGGATTTATTATTCGCGTAGGCGACAAACAAGTGGATGCAAGTATTGCCCGCAAGTTGAACAGCCTGAAACGCAGCTTTAATGAGAATCCGTTTATAAAAGAATTTTAATTTTAATAAGTAAAAACAAAAATAAATGGCTGAAGTAAAACCTGCAGAAGTATCTGCAATTTTAAGACAACAATTATCCGGATTTAAATCGGAACAGGAACTGGAAGAAGTAGGAACTGTGTTGCAAGTGGGTGATGGTATTGCCCGTATTTA
>CAIQBY010000194.1 GCA_903870175.1 uncultured Bacteroidota bacterium | reverse complement strand
TACCTTTTACTTTCTTCTCCTGACAACGGATTATAAAGTGCCAAAATAAAAATACTGCTTAATTTACTTCAAGTTTAATTGTTGCCGGAAGATAAGTATCGTCCGGAATAATTTTAATTAAACACTAAAAAAATGGAACCGATTAACTGGCAGGGAAGCCGCAATCCATTAAGATTACCGATGGAACAAAGCGTAGCAAATGCTATAGGCATTTTAACATTTACACGTAATGCGTTATTCGCAAACATTGGAAATCCTGACCCCGGATTTTTGCAAATTTTCAAGGAAACTGATTTTCTGTATCAGCAGGTATTGGTTATTTATGGCGCCAAAGGCAGTGCCGAAACAGCCAAAACAGCCAACACTGCCAGTGTAGAACTTCTGTTTACAGGAATGAAAACAAACCTTGATGCTTTTGATGATGCTGTACGCCCTGTTTTCGGCAAAGGCTCATTGGAATACGATTCCGTTTGGGGAAAAACAAGAGACCGTTTTTATCAAGGCTCGTATGAAGAAAGAATATCAGCATTATTAGGTTTGGCAACCGCAATGCACGACTATCCGGCATTGGCAACCGCCGAAGGATTGGTAAACGATTATTATAAATCAGTATTGGTTGCCAGAGAAAAACAACAGGGATTAATTTCTTCTTTCAAAACAGATGGCGTAAGCGGTACCACTTTACTGGAAGCCTGCATCAAGCAAATGGACAGGAATTTGGGCTGGTTAAAGTTTTTCTTCGCTTTGCAAACGGATGCACAGGCGCAGGTAAATAACTTTTTCGACCTCTCAAAAATTATTACTCATGCATCAAAAGATTATCCTGTTAATGTCTCGAAAGCAAGCTGGGCTGTGGCATGCATACATACTTTCAAATCAACTGACATGCTTGAAATAACAGTGGACGGACCGGAAGATGTACTTTTCTGCCTTAAAGAAGACGGCAAAGTACCTTGCGGAACTACTGCCTACAGAGGCGTATCAGGCACTAAAGTAAAAGTACTGGCAACAGTTATTTTCCCGGATTTAACTTCCGGAAGACAAGTAATAGGCACAAACACAAGCATGGTGCAGGCTACACATTTTATAATCACTATCATTGAAGCGTAAAATCAGTTTGAAAGTTTAAAGTTTGAAAGTTGACAAACTGTATAACTTTAAACTTTACACCTTTAAACTTAATAAAAAAACGCCCTGTTCTAATTAAAGAACAGGGCGTTTTTTTATTGTTGATTTGTATATTATTCAACCACAATAACCAGATATTTGGAAGCACTCCAGAAATCATCTGCATTAAGTATGGTAAGCTTTTCGGCTCTTCCGTCAGCTCCTTCAATTTTATACGAGCTGCTTGGATGTGTGGTAATCAGCTTGGCTTTTTTGGCTCCCAACACTATTGAATTAGTGGTGGAAATATCCACTTTCGTGAAATAATCTTTATTGAAATCAGCTTTTAATTTTTGATTTTTACCGATTCCTATAAAGCCGCCATCCTTTGTCAATACATTGTTTTTAATCAATTCCTTGGAAGTACCGAAAGCATAATATGCTGTATTCAGTTTATCCGTTTTCACAGCCGACTCTTGTTTAGCCTCGGTATAATTGGTGTTTAAGGAAGTAAGCGTTACATTTAACTGTTCCAGTTGAGATTTCAAATCAGCTATCTGCACATCTTTTGCATCCATTTCCTGAGTCAATCGGGCAATAAATTTTTCGAGCACTTCATTCTTTTTATTCGAATCTTTCAGCTTTGCACGCATAGCAGCAAGTTGCTGTTTATTTTTATTCATGATATCATAAATTGACTGAATATCATCAACAATCTGTTCCTGCTTGGTTTTGCGCAACTCAGCATCTTTACTGTTGACACTCACTATTTTTTCCTTTTCCTTTATCACATCCAGATTGTCCTGAATATCATTAAATCCGCGGATGAATGACTGGATGCTCGAATCCTGATCGTGAATTCTGATTGTCTGACCACCGGCTACCGCTCTCAAACTATCTTCAACCGACATTACGCCGTCCTTTTTCCCGCCTCCGCAACCGAATGCAAATGGTACTACTAATAATAAATAAAATAACTTTTTCATTTTGTTTTTGTATATGTTTTAAAATTTCGGCAAAGATAGCTTAAAATAAATTCTAAGCACTAAATTCTAAATTCTAAATGTTGTCCTAAGCTTGTTGAAAGGCTAAATTTGAAATCTGCAATTTGAAATCTGCAATACCTTAATCTCCCGAGCCTACATCAACGGCAGCAGTTCCGCTATTAAGAATAGGCAATACATCTTTGATAGAATAAGCCATTCTATTGTCTTTATTTGAAAGAATAATAATAGTTGTCTGGTCGCTTAGTCTGCGGAAAAATTCGCTGTTATATCCATGCCACCAGCCATTATGATAAACAATTTTGTTGTTTTTTCCGTCATCAATCATCCTCCATCCGTAGCCATAATTTCGTTTTCCTTTATGTTCATTGCTATAGCCGGTAAAGCATTGCTCGATAGTTTCCTTCTTCAATATTTTTTCGGAATACAATGCCTGATCCCATTTAAACATATCATCTATGGTCGAATAAATTCCTTTATCGCCAACTACATCATCAGCAAAAACAACAGTTTGCAGGCGTCCTGAGCCGTCATGTCCGGTAGTTATATTTTTATGTATCGAATCTGTTTTCACATCATGCACCCATGTATCTTTCATTCCTAAAGGGTCGAAAATATTCTTCTTCATGAACTCTGCAAACCCCATTCCTGATGCTTTTTCAACAATCAATGGCAACAACGCATAATTAGTATTACAGTACTCAAACTTTTTGCCGGGTACATAATACATAGGCGGTTTTTTCTCTGTTAATATTTCCAACATCGATTTATTATTAAATGGAGAACCATTATAAAGATTGGGTTTGTCGCAGAACGGCTCGCAATCGTAAACATAATTACTCAAGCCGGAACGATGCGTCAATAACATTTGAATTGTGATATGATGGTACGGAAATTTAGGAAGATATTGCTGTACACTATCCGTTAATTTCAATTTACCACGCTCCACCAACAGCATGATAGCGGCCGCTGTTAGAGGTTTTGAACTTGAAGATAACTGGAAAACAGAATTTTCTGTTAAAAGTTCTTTCGTCTTGACATTTGAATAACCAAAAACATTTTTATAAATAATCTGACCACGCTGCGCAATTAAAACGCAAGCATTAAGACCTTTATATTTTGCTTCATCCTTAAAAACTACATCCAGTAACTTAGCTTTTTCGGAAGCATGAATTTCCTTTAATATCTTATTGATACTATCCTGATTTACCAAAGGAGCTGCTGCCTTGACAACAGGAACCATAATAGTGGTAGCTGATGTAGCCGAACCACTATTACAACTGTTTATCAAAAATAACAAACCGATTGCAATAAATAAATTGAATATTTTAAATGCTATTTTCATAAACACAACACGACAATTAATAACTATTTAAAATTCCAATTAAACCTTTTATTCTATCTCCGCTTTTCAACGGCAATTTCTACATGCAACGCGCGCCCCTTGATTTCCTTGCCATTCAGCGCATCTAATGCTTTATAAGCTTCCGTTTTGGTACCCATCTCCAGAAAAGCAAACCCTTTGGATTCCCAAGTTATAGTATCATAAATAATTTTAGTTGATACCACTTCTCCATATTGTGCAAACAGGCTTTCCAGTTGCGCTTCGTTGATATCTCTATCCAGGTTTTTTACAAATAATTTCATTTATATCCTTTGTTTATGAAACATTAATTTACCGGTTAATTTTATAAAAATGAATTTATCAAAAGTAATAATAAGAATCATTAAAATAACCGTTCCATAAATTTACAAGTGTTAATTTTTTGCAAATGTATTTGTTTAATTCTTTTTTAATTAACTTTGCTGAATAATTTATCAAGAATGAAAAAGTTAATAACATCTTCTCTGCTTTTGTTTTGTGTTTCAATTCTGTTTTCACAAACTAATAATAACGATGATTATTATGACACTTCAAAACCGAAAGTTTCAATTCAGGATAGAGTTACCACTTCTATTGAAATGGGCGCAGGTGTTAGCGTTTTCAACAAATCAAATACAGGAATCACAACTTTTGTTGCACCGAAAATCAGCTATCTGTTAACTCCTAAATTCAAATTAAATGTTGGATTAATTCATTACACAATGACAGGAAATACTTTTATGCCGTTGAATTATAATGAAGGATTTATTAATAGAAGCAACAATGCAATTACAGGTAATTTATTATTTGTTGGCGGCGAATATCAATTGAATAAAAGATGGATTGCTTCCGGAGCATTGATGGCTGACGTCAACTCTATTTCAAATAATAAAATCAACTCCAAAGCAGCTCAAGTAGGCTTGGAATATAAGGTTACAGAACACAGTTCAATTAAAGTTTCTGCAACGATGGGACAAGGACAAGGAAATTATTACAACAATAATAATGCGCAAAATCTTTTCCCTTTTACTGAAAGTAATATGTTTGGAACAGGCTTTTCAAATTTGGGAAATACTCCTGTAGTGAGATAATAATCTTGTATTAGGATTCTTCTTCGAAGTAAATTTTATAAAACTTTCTTCCATCTTTTTCTACACCCTGCTCTATCAATTCACGATTTCCATGTATGTAAATATGAAAGTTCTTATCCAGTTTAAGAACTGATTTAAATACTCTGGCTTGCTTTTTAACAGCCTGTGCAGAAATATCAAAGTTATCATCCAGTTCTATTTCATTTTCTTCGCGATATATTTCATCAAAGTTTTGAAACGACTTAATCATATTTTTATCCTGAAAAACTTCTTTCTCAAAATCATTTTTATCAAATGATTCGTGTGATTTAAAATATTCTACCGAGCGATTAAGCAAATCTATTTTCTCTGCTTTTGTAACATCAAATTCCTCCGAAAGCTGCTGTGTCACAAAGTTCTTGGTAATATTCAAAAATTCTTTTGTATAATGATAATCATCACTGCAAGGTTTTAATTGCAGAAAAGAATCCTTCCAATACTGCGCTTCCCCTGCTTTATTCGACTTGTCTATTGTACAAACTTTATAACCCTTGTCTCTATCAGTATTGAAAATAAGGCATCCTTTATCAAGTTTTTCAATATTTATTCCATCTTCATAATGAAGCGAAAAACCATCTGAAGCAGTATCTACTTTCAAAAAGTCCTGCCTGTTTTCCGATTTAAAAATTCCAATGGCATCCGTTATTTCATCCACCACATTTATTTTTGAGAAATAGGCAACAAACAAATCACCTGATTTTATCTGAGGATGAATGGACAATTCGAACAAATGTTTTGCAATATTTATTGTATTTGCATGAAACAATTTTGGACTATCAAACACTTGGGTTGCAAAAGTATAAATTGGATTAAGTTCGAAATCTTCATTGGTAAAAGTGAAATTATAAAATTCAGGAGTTGTAAACGAGTGCAGAAAAAATTTCTTCAGCAGACTGTGTAACTTATCATCCGAAGCATCAAGCAGGGACTTTGACAATCTCAACAATTCACCATTAGTTTTATTACCCACCTTATGAACAGATATTTTTTGAATTGATGTATGAGAATAATCGAGCATAGTTATTGGAAAATGAAAATTATAAACCCCTTGATTTTATTATTTGTTAAGAGGCAGTAAATATAGACTAAAAAAACGATTGTAGATTTATACTTAATTTAATACGTAATATAAGGCTTCTTATATATATAGTTAATAGTGGAAAATAAAAAAGCGCATCTCCTATGACGCGGTATTTCGTCAAGTTCTAATTCGCAATTAGGAAAGAGATGTAATGATTTTCAGCAATTTTAAAAAGGAATGATGTGATTTGGCAAGTGTCAAGCATGATTTGGCAATTGAAAGTGCTTCACCAGAAAGTATGTTTGGTGATTAACTTACACTTTTTTGACATTAGGCGATTAAATATTAATATTGGTCGAAAATATTAAAATTTTGACAGAGGGCTAGTCCCATATTAAACTCAGTCTGACATTAAGAATTAGGAATTATGTATCAGGAAATTGACAACTTTATCATAATTATTCCATGCAACTATTCAGTCATTTTTTGCATCCATATTATAACACTTTTAAATAATAATTTCTATGGTGATATAAATCAAAAAGCGGTTTGTCCATTTATATTTTTTTTGTAACGAAATAAAAATATCTTTACAACCAAATTCTTAAAAAGCAATTTAAACATTTGTTATATGACGACAAACAATTTTAATAGGATTTATATATGTATGCTGGTTTTACTTTTAATGAACATCGGTCTGATGGCTCAAAGTACGACAATAAAAAACAGTATTAAAATTCAAAATAATAAGTTTCCTGATAAAGAAGAATTTTACAAATCTTCTATATATAAGGCTGACATGGAAAGTTATCGTTTGAGAGAAAAAGATGTTGTTCTTATTTTTTCAGAAGGATTCGAATGTGTGATGCTGTCGGCAAGGTCTTTAGCGAATAAGGGAATAATGATTGATTTGGATTC
>CAIQBY010000193.1 GCA_903870175.1 uncultured Bacteroidota bacterium | reverse complement strand
GATTTACCGGCAACACTTACCGGCAAACCTACCTGATTGGAGGAAGCAAAAGTTAAATCATTTTTCAAAACTTTATATTCAATGGTAACTGCATTTCCTTTGCTTGCTGCCATCTCCCCTCCTATTACAATGGATTCACCAACTTTTTTATTTGCCATAACAAATAATACTGCTTTTTTAGCATCATCTTTACTGGATTTTAATTCATATATCTTTTTTAGTTTCTCCACCGGTTTTAATTCCCTATCAAAAGTTTGAACATAAAGCTGATCACTGGTTTTTGATACGTTTTCCCAAAACACATATATTACGTGTTCAAAAACAATTGTTTTATAATAAGTCAGATCTTTGAAAGTTTTTGCAGAACCTGGATCTTTAGTATCAACTAATGTAACTTCTCCTGCTTTTTCCATTGACTTAACATTAAAGGCCACCAGTTTCAATTTTTTTGAATGTTTATGCAGACGTAAAGTAAGATTGTCAAATTGAGTATAAATATATTTAGAATTCTTATCTATAAAAGTCTGGAAAAAACCATCCTTTTTATTTTCATATACCATTTTATCTGTCCAGTTTACGTCCAGAGATTGAGCAAAGATTGAGGAAATTGAATAAACGAGCAGCGAGAAAACTAAAACTATTTTTTTCATGATTTTTTAATTTATTTGATTTTGTTTTTGATTATTTATTTAGTTATTATTTATTTTTTATTAAAAGCCTATTCCGAAAACATATCCCATTATAAATGTTGGAGCCATTGTTTTTAACCTTGCAGTTGTTCTTGTGTATTCATCATACTGATTCCCATTTATTCCATATACATTAGAAATGGTAACCTGATCATAAGAGGTACTTCTCAAGCCAACCCCAAAATAAAAATCATGAGTGGTTCTTATTTTGCCATCGGTAACTAATTCAGTACCATAAAGAAAATTAATGGCTGTATTTCTAACAGTTACGTCACCGCTACCATTTATTACAGTGTTTGATGTACCATCATTTTGCAAGGTTAATTTATTGGAATAGAATCGGGTATTTACTTCAAAATAGGGGAATACATCCCAATTGAAATAACTATCCCAATTTAACCTGAAAGAAAACTCCCCAAATATACTACTTCCTGAAGTTATCGACTTTTGCATTAAATCCGTTAATGAGAGATGAGTGCCTGTGCTGCTACTCGAGAAATCGGAAGTGGCATCAGCTACCAAACCTAAAACTCTGTCTTTATTAAAACATACTCCCAGTCCTCCTTCCAAAGTTATTTGACTGCTTAATCTTCGGTTATAGGAAAATGCTGCTATACTTCTTGAAAGAAGAGTAGGGTTAAATTTAACTATATTTTTAAAGTCTGTATTTGATCCTGAAGTAGCCCTACTGTCATTTGACTTATTCTTTGAATCAAAAATGGAGTTTTTATCCGGGACATACTGCTTATCCTGTTCATTGGGTGCACCTGGCTTTTCTTCCTGCGAATAAATATTCCCAATAGAAATAAACGAAAAAATTATGATTATTGTTGTAAAAGGCTTGAT
>CAIQBY010000192.1 GCA_903870175.1 uncultured Bacteroidota bacterium | reverse complement strand
TGGTCAGGAACTTCAACTACTGACAGTATTTATGCCATTGTTGGAACCAATCCTGGAACTGTATCAGTTGTTGTAAACAGTAACTGTGGAAGCAGCAGTCCTCAGACATTAAATGTAAGTCTGGGAATACCTCCGGCACAGTCTTCATCAATGCTGGGTGTTACACATCTTTGCGACAGTTCTTCAACGGCTTATGCAGTAACCAATGACCCTAATGCAACAGGTTATACCTGGACATTACCATCAGGCTGGTTGGGTACATCCAACACAAATACCATTACTGCTACAGCTTCTACCACAAGCGGTGTTATTTCTGTAACTGCTGATAATGCCTGCGGGTCAAGTGCTCCAAGCACATTAAATGTGGTAGGAAATACAATTCCGGTGGTAACAATTGCTGCATTCGGAAGAGTTTGTGATATTTTGTCTGCATTCGCATTAAGCGGAGGAAGCCCAACTGGAGGAACCTACAACGGAACAGGAGTAAATTCAAATACATTCGATCCTTCAATTTCGGGTGACGGAACATATTTTATTACTTACACTTATGCAAATGGAGCTTGTGTAAGGTCTGATTCAGCTGCTATTACTGTGGATAATTGCACTGGTATTAATTCCAACTCAACAAGTAATAATATATCGTTATATCCAAATCCTTTCAATGAATTCACAACTGTCTCTTTTGGAAGTTCTTTAAAAATAAGTAATGCTGAAATTCTAATTTATGATGTATTGGGAAAAGAAGTAATGAGCATTAACAACATCAATAACTATTCTGTTAAAATTGAAAAAAAAGAATTATATACTGGCATTTATTTTATTAAAGTTATAAATAACAATTCAGTGATAAGCACTCTTAAGTTGATCATAGAATAAAGAAATAATTTATTTAATAGAAAATCCTGCACTTTTTACCGCAGGATTTTTTTTGTTGTTAATTCAAATCTTTCACTTTGTTGTGATATCGAATTTCTTTTACTTACATTTGTTCGACTATAAAATAAACCTTTTATAAATAAAACCATATGGGAAAATTTACAACTAATGAAACAATAAATTCTGTAAAATCATTAATAAAAGGTGTTTGGCTATTAGTTTTAATCGCACCCCTTATTTCATTAACAATGAAAGCACAGGTAACAGTATTGTCCGAAAATTTTGACAATACTGCAAACTGGCATTCCGGTCAATGGACTGTAGCTCCAGGATGGGCTGATATAAATGTAAGCGGAACACAATGGAGTGTTAGCAATATGAGTGGCTATTCCAGAAGCGGTGCCCAATATGTATATGCTCAATTCAGTTCGAATGCATATATCATTACTCCTTCATTATCTTTATCGGCTGGTGTTCAGTACACCCTTTCCTATTGGTACAGAAGTTATAATACCAATACTGGATTTACAATTAAGTCGTATATCGGTACTGCACAAACTGCTGCAGGAATGACAGGGGGCACTCTTTTAGGTACTATTACCAACCCCATAAATACCACATATATTCAGGCTCCTTATTCATTTACACCATCTGCTTCAGGCACATATTATTTTGGTATAAATGTTACCGGTAATGGAAACCCAACGTATATTGAAGTAGATGATATGTTAATTACCTATTTAGCTACCACGCCAACCATTACCAGTTTAGGCACTGCCAGCGGATGTGCCGGTTCTGCTATTACAATAAACGGTACAAATTTATCAGGGGCTACTTCTGTAACCATTGGCGGAACGCCCGTTGCTTCCATTACTTCAAATACTGCCACTCAAATTGTAGCAGTAGTTGGAAACGGAACATCAGGTGTTGTATCGGTTACCAATTCAAATGGAACAGTGAGCAGTGTTTCCAGTTTTACAATCAATACATCACCTGCCCAACCGGTAACTATTAATGGAAACGGTTCTGTTTGTGCCAATTCTACAAATACCTATTCTGTAGCAGCAGTAAGTGGTGCTACTTCCTATACATGGACGCTTCCCGGCACATGGTCAGGTACATCTACAGGGAATAGTATTAATGCTATCGCAGATAATAACGGCGGAACCATTAGCGTAACTGCGAATAACGGATGCGGAAGCAGCACTGCCCAAACAGCTACTATCAGCATAGTTCAAGTACCTGCAACTCCTGCAACTATTAATGGCATTGATTCAATTTGTACCGGAACATCTTCTGTTTATTATATACCTGTTGTAAGCGGTGCAGCGTCGTACAACTGGACATTACCTTCAGGCTGGTCAGGTACAAGTACTTCCGATAGCATTACTGCAATTTCAGGTTCGGTAGCTGGAGCAATTACAGTAGCTGCAAATAATACATGCGGAAGCAGCAATGTTCAATCATTGAGCGTTAACATCGGCAATGCTCCTGCAACGCCATCTTCCGTGATTGGAGTAACTCAGCTCTGCGATAGTTCTGCTACTGCTTATGCTGTAAATAATGATTTGAATGCTACAAGTTATACCTGGACTTTGCCTTCGGGATGGTCGGGCAGCTCAACCATAAATACAATTACAGCTACTGCAGCAGCAACGAGCGGAGTGATTTCGGTAACAGCAAATAACGGCTGTGGCTCAAGCAATCCAAGTACATTGAATGTGGTAGGCAATTCAATTCCTTTGGTTACAGTTTCTTCCTTCGGAACTTTTTGTGATAACTTATCAGCCTTTGCTTTAAACGGCGGAAATCCTGCTGGTGGCACATACAGCGGAACTGGAGTTAATTCAAATAGTTTTGACCCAACAATTGCCGGTGATGGAATTTACTTTATTACTTACACTTATGCTAATGGAGCGTGTGTACGAGCAGATTCGGCAGCTATTACAGTGGATAATTGTACAGGTATTATTTCTTATCCGAATAATAATATGTTCAGTGTTTATCCGAATCCACTTACCTATTATACGATTGTTTCTTTTAATAATTCAATAAAATTAATCAATGCTGAAGTGCATATTTATGATATGTCCGGCAAAGAGGCAATCGTTATTACAAATATTAACGGCTATTCTATAAAGGTTGAAAGAAAGGATTTATGCAGGGGATTGTATTTTATGAGAATACTGAATAATAATTCATTCATAGGTTCGAGTAAATTAATTATTGAATAATTGAAGTGACTTACTTATAAATCTTTCAAATTTCTTAATCTTTCAACAATTAAATTTAATAGCGTACCTAGTTTTCCAAATTCGGAAGCTTCCTAGTGTTTATCAACTTTGTTCAGGATACAAGTCAAGTGTTTTTAATCTAAGTTGCTCCAATAGTTTTTATCGTTCATGTTAGTTTATTGTTGGGGTGAATATTGTCAGTTTTAATACTAATTTGGTTATGTACTTTTGTATGCTAAAGGATTTATTTTTGTTGATAGTTTGACGAGGAAGGAACTAACTGATTATTTTAATGAATAAATACATATTCTGCTTTATAAAAAGATTCCTGTTTATTGGGTTGTTGTTTCCTTTATTGAGTATCGGGCAGACTGCCAAGGATTCCATTCTGTCGCGCTATTTCAGGCAGCGTGATTTCGGTAAATACTTTATTTCTGATATATATACTCCAACACCTGAAGTACAGCTGCTTGCGGGTCCCAGCCTGAGAGAATCTAATATTGACCTTGCAAGAAAGAATAATTATTTCCCTTATAATCAAACAGACTTTGGTGCTGAAATCCCTGTATTTACAAGGGTAAGGTATGTAGATAATAAATTGAAATATAAGTTTTCGATTTCGCTGCCTATTTGTGCAAGAGTGTGGTTTGATTTTACTGAGCCTAGTACAGCACCAATTCTTAACACTGATTATCAGTTTTCTATTCCTGAGTTTAATTATCTAAGAGCCATCGATAATAAATATATTAAAAATATTGAAATAAAATGGCTTCCTTATTTTCATGAAAGCAGTCATTTGGGTGATGAAATTACTTTGTTCAGAAGGTTGGACACTATGCCTGTTGTCTGGGCAAATGTCTCTTATGAAACTACTGAAATGGCAGTTACAATAAATGATGCGAATGGATTGTTGACTAATAATTCTTCTTTTAAATTTGGAATAAAGGTATTGCTGAATCCTACGCAGGGCTGGTATTCGATACGAAATGAAAAGGGAGATACTGCAAAGTTTATTAAAACAAATCATTTGGTTGAAGGATATTTTCAGTTTCAGAATCAGGCGAATAAAGGCTGGCTTGCGAGTGATAAATTTATAAGAATATTTTCGATTGAATTGAGAGACAGGGTTCAATATGGATATCCTACTTATCCCGAAAAGATGGACCATGAGAAGGACTGGAGTAATTATTCATCTTATGAAAAAATGAGTTTGTGTGTGAACGGATATTTCGGATGGAAGTTTAACTTTTCGAAGAACCTGATTCCTAAATTTGGTGCTTATTTAAGAGTGTACGATGGAATAAATCCGTATGGGCAATTCAGGAATATTTCGAACTACCAGTTTGTAGGTTTGTCCTTGATTTACGAGAATTAAATAAAGCAAGGAAAGGTAAATTGTTTAGGTATATTTGCATCTGATAATTAGCTTACATCATAACTATTTAATATAAAAACAATGAATTTATCAAACAATAAAATATTAATAACCGGTGGCGCATCGGGTATCGGACTGGGACTTACAGAAAGATTTGTAAAAGAAAATAACATTGTAATTGTCTGCGGCAGGAGGGAAGATGTATTAAAAGAAGTGAAGGATAAATTTCCTTCTGTGATAATAAGAAAATGTGATTTGAGTGATGCCGGAGAGCGTGAAACGCTTTATAAATGGGTGGCAGAGAATCACAGCGATTTGAATGTGCTGGTTAATAATGCAGGTATTCAGCAATGGACTTCGCCTATGGCGGATGATTTTTATGAACGGGCAAAAGCTGAAATAGCAATAAAT
>CAIQBY010000191.1 GCA_903870175.1 uncultured Bacteroidota bacterium | reverse complement strand
TATCACTGTAATAAATCGGATTTACTTTACTGCTTCTGATGGAAGAACCCGGGGAAAGAATATAAATTTTGGAAGCAAGTATAAGTTGTGAATTCAAATACAACTCAGCGTTTCCATAGTATCTCAGCAAATAAATACCGATACCGTTAACCTTCAGCACTACTATTTCTCCGTTAAGAGATTCGTTTAATAAATGTTTTGAGAACTTATAGGCTTCCTGTTTTTTACTTGCTATCAATAAAAAATTGCTGGTGTCTTCCACCATCGGAACACTACTCTTTGCGCCCAACTGCAAACTTTGCAGAAATTCTTCGTCAGGAATATTAAACGAAGAAGCTACAGTAGAAATAAATTCCATTTCCTGCTGCGTTATTATATCGTTGCCCGACACAAATTCAATAAGATTCAACAGCACTATAAATTTCTGCTTCTGTGTAAGTTCTTCATTTATCTGATTGCAGATAACAATTACTTTTACCGAACTCACAGCCAGCCTTCTCTTCTTCTTTTCACCATCTGCACCGGTGTCCTGTTGTTTTATATAATCATCATATATCAGCAGATATTCAGCTACCTGATCTTTGTTGAGCAGTTGTTTTAAATACGATTCCACTACATTTCTCGGATCTATTGTAGTTTCATCAGCCTTTGCAATGATTGCAAACAGGCGCATTAATGCCTTCAATATCTTTTCACTCATCTGTTCTTTTATTAATTAAAAAAAGCCTTGAAGATAATTATACTCCAAAGCTTTTCTTTTTTTGTTATAAAAAAATTATTAGTTCACCACTTTTTGTCTTGCAGCATTCAGCTTATCATATATTTTTGTGAGTGCAGCTTTATCAATGTCACTGCCTACTTTCACATCTTTATAAACAGTTTGCAGGTTTTTTAATTCGTTTATAACAGGTAAAAAATCTTTTTCTTTTTCAAATTCCTTTAACAGCTGAACAAGTTTATCTACCGTATTTCCTTGCTCCGATACTTTTTGAAACAATGCCTTATTGGTTTCTGTTTTTGCTTCATCTTTTATAATGCTCACAGTTATATATTGGCTTTCAATCCAGCTGCCTACCAATATTTGCGTAGCAGAAAGCAGTCTGTCGTTCGACCGTAAATAACCATCCATTTCAGTATATACCTGATCAATAACTTTATTAATAGTATCTTTTTTATCAATATTTTTCTCCACTCTGCCACCTGCTATTTTATCAAAACTATCAGCACAGCCAAGACTTTGCGCCAGCGATTTAGTTGTCTTGAAATAACTTTTAACCTGCGAAAACTGTTCGTTGGTTGACAGATAAATCAAATCAACAATATACGAACCATAGTTTAATCCCTTTTTGGTAGAAGTAGTATACTTTGTTTCGTTATCAGTAGAGTTTACAAGTGCTTTATTAAAAGCAATTCCTGCCTTCGGCAACTCTGAAATAATTTGAAACGGAGAAGGAATATTTATTACCAGGGTATGAAACTCAAAATCTGCCAAATCATTTGTCGGCTGCGACACAGTCGCTTTTTTCGCAGTGTCCGGTTTGGTTTCCGAAGTCGCAGTGTTGGTACTTGTATTGTTATTGCAGGAAACCAATGCTGCTGCAACCGAAAAGAAGAGAACTTTTTTAATCATAACTATTGTTTTTATTAAGGTTTTTTAAATGATACTAAATTAAATGTTGTTTTTATTATCGACTGGTAATCTTCACCCGCTTCCTGCATATCCTCATCATTCTCGTCGTACGACCAGTTGATAACCACTTCCCCTTTTCCATTTTTCGAAATAGATTCCAGCTTCTTGAACAAATCAACAATACATTTAGATGATGAAGTATTAAAATAATCAAGCTGAATATCCAAAGTAGTTTTGGGAACAGGCTTTTGTATGTAATTATCAAGCCACTCAAACAATGGTTTATAAAACAATACTGAATTTTCAGGAATCGATTTTCCACTCAATTCAAAATTACCTGAAGTTGCATCAAATCGGATATGTGGAGTTTTAACTGTTCGCTCTACCGAGTATAAATTATCTGCCATTAGCTAAATTTTATTTTTCGATTAATTATTAGTTAGCAAATATAGTTATTTATTTATCTTGTATCAGTAAAAGATTAATAATGATTTTGTCATAAATACATTAGTACTATATTAAATATATTTGTTCTTTATTAATATAGATATTAGATATAGCCTCAAACTGTTACATACATACCTGCTTAAACAGCTATTTTTATTAAAATATACTAAAACAAAAAACATGAAAACAATTTTGAATTTATCAATCGTTATTCTTTTTTCGATTCAAGTATCAGCACAAAATAAGATAAAGGATTATTTGCCTCTTAAAAATGAAAAGGTAACGTTTAGTAAAGTTATAAATATAGATGAAACTCTTTCGAGAGATGATATTTACAAACATGCAAAAAAATGGTTAGCCTATAATTTCGAAACTATTAAATATGAATATAGAAATATGAATGATGGGGATGAACTGATTGCCAGAGGATATTTTGTATATAAAAATATGTATATATGGGAAACAATAACTATAAAAATTATTCAATTAAAATATAAATACGAATTTACAGATTTTGAAATAAAATACACAAATAATAATAATAGCGCGTTATCAACTGTCGATTCTCCATTAGAGAAATTTGATGATACCTCTTCAAGTCAAGAATTATACAGCGAAATTGACAAACAAATTAATAATATGGGAAAAGCATTGCAGAAAGCCATAATAAACTTTGCTGATGATATTTGGTAAAAATTTCCCGCAATCGCGAGCCTTTTCCGCTCATAACGATTATCCAGTGGCGTCCCGCACCACACAAAGCACTTAACATCTCAGCTCCCCTCCCCTTTTTTCAAGCAGAGAGTATGTCCCGTTTTTTCGGGAGGCTGGGAGTGAGGTCTATAAGAGGCAAAACAAACTCCTGCCCTTTCACAAACTGTTCCCTTACACGTAAGATTGTATTCCTTACACGTAAGATTGAATCCCTTACACGTAAGATTGAATCCCTTACACGTAAGATTGCATTCCTTACATGTAAGATTGAATCCCTTACACGTAAGATTGAATCCCTTACCGATGCCGATTCAAAAAATACTTCACCTAATCAACACTTTAGCTATTTGGGCAAATTTGCCCCTAAAATTAAGAAACATCCATTTAACTCATCCAAAGCAAACAATTAAACTTTCCAAAACAATTCAGATGATGGTAAAAATATCCCATAGAAATACATGGCTTTTTAATTACACAAACCAATAAACCAGTGAACTAATGAACCAATGAACCAATGAACTTCTAAGTTCCCAATCTTTAAAAAAACTTCCTCACGAATAAAGATAAATAAATAATAAATTATTTTTCAATTCTAAAAAGCATTACATTTGATTTTTAATTAAACATAAATTTTCTCTCTAATGAAATTAAAAGCTATACTCCTATTCGCAGTTTCGATGTCTTTACTTTTTGTTGCCTACCTCTCCGCACAAAAATATAATGAGTTAACAATTCGAGCACACAAAACTTCCGGAGTAGGCATGGAAGATGATGAAGAATCAAGAATGAGATGGGAAAACAAACGCCTTGCCGACCCGGCTACCGGAAAAATCCCTGATAACATTCGCAATCTGGAATTAGCTTATGCTGCCACTTTGCCAAACGATGCACAGAGCGGAAACAGCAGAGCACCATTAACTTTTATTAATCGCGGACCATATAATGTAGGCGGAAAAACAGGTGCTTTCGGCATTGATGTTACAAATGAAAACAGAATACTCGCAGGCACACATTGCGGCGGAATGTGGCTCAGCACCGATGGCGGCTCATCATGGACAATGACAAACACAGCTTCTCAATTAAAAGGAGCCAATTGCCTGACGCAGGACAAACGAACAAATCATACTAATGTATGGTATTACGGCGGAGGCAATCCTTGGAATTCAGCATCAGCAGGCGGTACAGCGTCTGGCGGCAGCTCTGCATTTTTTGTAGGCGATGGAGTTTTTAAATCAATTGACGGAGGATTATCCTGGCAACCGGTAGCTTCTACCGCCGGCGGAAATCCAAATTCATTTTCTACCGGATGGCAAATAGTTTATAGCATAGCCAATGATGTGTCGGCACCCGACAGCACTTCGGAAATATATGCTGCAATATACGGCAGTGTTGCACGAAGCGTAAATGGCGGCAATACATGGACTACTGTACGTTCTGGCGGCTCCTATTTTACAGAAGTTGCAGCCACCACCACCGGAGTAATATATGCTACATTAAGCAGCGATGGCACTCAGAAAGGGCTTTGGCGCTCGGTTGACGGCATCACTTATACTAATATCACCCCTCCCACTTTCCCTACCACGTATAACAGAACGGTGATGGGAATAAATCCGAACAATGAAAATGAAGTGTACTTTTTATCAAACACCCCAGGTTTTGGTAAAGTTACTTACGACTTTTTAGGAGCCGCACATTGGAATAGCTTGTGGAAATACACTTATCTTTCAGGAAACGGCGACAGTGCCGGAGGTGCATGGCAGGATCTATCAATTAATTTACCTGCAACAGGCGGGCAGTTTGATAAGTTTCAAACTCAGGAATCGTATGATATGGTTGTGAAAGTAAAGCCCGGTAATTCCAATGTTGTATTTATAGGAGGCACCAATTTATACCGGTCCGATTCTGCTTTCCGTGATTCTACTCATACTGCATATATCGGTGGATATCTTGAATACTCGCATTTGCCGGTTATTAAGTCTTACCTCAATCATCACCCTGACCAGCATTGCCTTGAGTTTTTGTCGTCCAACCCTGATATAATGTATAGCTCAAATGATGGCGGTGTATTCAAAACATTAAATAATACAGATACCGCAGTTGCATGGCAATCGCTGGATAATGGTTATGTTACTACCATGTTTTATACTGTAGCTATTGATCATTCGGCTGCCAACAATGATATTATTACGGGTGGAGCTCAGGATAACGGTTCCTGGTTTACCAATACCAGCAACCCCTCTACACCTTGGCTGCAGCCTTCCGGTGGAGACGGTTCTTATTGCGCCATTGCCGATAATCATACTTCCTATTATTTCTCGATACAAAACGGAATGCGGGTAATGAAACTTAATCTTGATGCCAGCGGCAATACAATAAACTACGCACGTGTTGACCCTATTGGCGGAAAAGGCTATCAATGGATGAATCCATTTGTTCTCGACCCTAACAATAACAATATTATGTATCTCGCAGGAGGCAAATATTTATGGCGCAACAGTGATTTATCGGCAGTGCCGATGAACAATACGTGGGATTCAATTTCAACCAACTGGGTGCAGTATTCAGATTCGGTACCTACTGCAAGTTCAATGATTACCTGTATTACAGCTTGCAAAACACCTGCAAACAGAGTATATTACGGAACTGACAACAAAAAAATATACAGAGTTGATAACGCAAATGTCGGAACCCCTACTCCCGTGGATATTACTTCTACTGTAACTACAGCATTATTTCCATCCGGTGCTTATGTCAGCAATATAGCAGTTGACCCTACTAACGGAGATCATCTGTTTGTAATTTTCTCCAATTACAATGTCTATAGTATTTTTTATTCGGCAGATGGCGGAACAACATGGAGCAAGCAAGGCGGAAATCTGGAGACAACAAGCCCTGCAAGTCCATCAATACGTTGGGCAGCTATTTTACCTGTTGCAGATGGTACAGTTTATTTAATGGCTACCAGCGTTGGTTTATTTGCCACTGATTCTCTAAATGGCGCAAACACCGTTTGGGTTCGGCAGGGAACCAATACAATAGGAAACTCGGTTTGTGATATGATTGAAACAAGAACTTCTGACGGATTAGTTGTAATTGCTACACATGCAAATGGAATGTATTCAACTCACATTACAAGTGTTAATGATATTACCACAGTTCGCGATATTGCTTCGTTTAATAACGACTTGAATTTATTTTCTTATCCTAATCCGGTAAATCAATCGGCAACAATTGAATTTAATTTAATTAAAACATCAAGAGTTAATCTTCAAATTTGGGATGCTTACGGCCGATTGATAGAAACTTTGGTTAATGAACAATTGCCGGAAGGAAAACACAGTATTCATTTTGACAGAAAGAATTTAAGCGCCGGAATTTATTATTATAGTTTATTGGCTGACAACAGGCGAAAAACAAATAAAATGATTCTCGTAAAATAATGCATACCTATTTTGGCGACTTTGATTTTTATAATTGGGTAACACTTCCTCTAATCATTTTCTTTTCCCGCATCGGCGATGTAAGTCTTGGCACGCTGCGCAATGTATTTATTTCGAAAGGATTTAAAAAGATTGTTCCTTTTCTTGGTTTTTTCGAAGTATTAATATGGATAATTGTGGTGGCTCAGGTAATGAAAAACCTGAATAATGTTGCCTGTTATCTTGCCTGGGCAAGTGGCTTTGCAACAGGAACTTTTGTCGGTTTGCAGATAGAAGAACGATTAGCTTTGGGATTACAGGTGATAAGGATTATTACCAATCAGAATTGTGATGAGTTATTGGTAGCTCTGAAACAAAATAATCATGGAGTTACATTGGTAGATGCACAGGGAAGCAAAGGTCCTGTAAAAATGATTTTCACAATTATCAAACGTCAAAATGTTCATTCGGTTGTAAAGCTTATTCAACAGCATAATCCATCTGCATTTTATTCAATTGAAGATATAAGGAATACGAATCAGGGTGTATTTACCGAAAGCGCATCAGGTTCATTAGCTACAATCAGAAGAATATTCCCTATACGAAAAGGTAAATAATACCAAGTTTAATCGATTTAATTACCAATTAACGGTAGAGTTACTTTAAAATTTTACCTTTGCATTAAACTATTTGTTTTTCGTGTCGTCATAGAAACAAATCAACTTAAAATATTAACTAAAATAATAAAAAAATGAAATCAAAAAACCTTTTAAAACCCCTTATGGCAGTAGCTGTTATAGGGTTACTTTTTACAGCTTGCAAGAAAAAAAACGATGCAATTGACACCGACACCTCTGCTGCAGCCGACAATGCACTTGCCGAAGGAACTTACAATGATGTGCACAACATCGCCGATCAGGCATCAACAGGCAGTTTGGCATCTTATGATGCCACTTACAGTTCAAATGAAAAAGGATTGTTGAGTGCCTGCGCAACTGTTACACCAGTTATACCTGATACAACAGCGGGCGCACACACCATTACAGTTAATTTTGGAACTACCAATTGTTTATGTTCTGATGGCAGATACCGCAGAGGAATAATTAATATAAGCTATTCAGGTCGCTACCGCGATTCAGCGTCAACTCATACTATTACATTTACCAATTATTTTGTGAATGACAATCAAGTGATGGGTACTAAAACTGTTACTAACATGGGACGTAATGCTGCAGGGCATTCGGTTTTCAATATCAATGTAAACGGTACAATAATAAAAGCAAATGGTGGCGGTACTATTACCTGGACTTCACAACGTCAGCGTGAATGGATACAAGGCGAAGGCACACTTAGCTGGTTGGATGATGTATATTTAGTTACCGGTTCGGCATCAGGAACCAATGCTCATGGAACTTCTTTCACTGCTCAAATTACAAGTGCTTTGGAAAGAAAAGTAATCTGCCGTCAGTTTGTAAGCGGTACATTTACATTAACACCATCAGGCAAAGCTACCCGTACTTTTGATTTCGGAAACGGTGCATGTGATGATATAGCTACTGTTACTATAAACGGAAACGTATATACCATTACATTGCCATAAAAGAAAGTATTGTTTTTTAATATACAGCGAATCCCGTTCTGCAGCATTGCAGAACGGGATTTTTTTTGTTCAACATTTTCAAACTGAAAAAACTAATGAAATTCGAAACGATAGTATACATTGCGATTTATTTGTTTCAAGTTATATGAATTTATTACATTTGACCATTGAATTAAAAGCGAAAACGATATTATATGAAATCTATTTTTACTCTTTTATTATTTTCTCTTTTATTTTCGTCTTTCTGCATTGCACAAAAAGATGCACCCTGTGCTCAAAAAGCAGGGGTTTATAAAAATTACAGCGATTTTATTTTAAATAGTTTTTCGGATAGCATTTGCCTCACTAACAAAGGCGATAACATAAGGTTGGGAAATAACAGCGTTATTAAAATGTCTTCTTCCACAGGTGATAAAAAAACGTATCCTCTCGGAGAAATATTTGCTTATTGTGATGGAAAAGACAAGTACCGCTATTTTTATGATGATAAAAATGAAGGAGGGCTGCTGGGTTATTTCAAAATTGAAAACGAAAAAGGGATAATAATTTATTCGCAATGGAATCTGCATGGAGGCACTACTTATTATTTCAGCAAGGATTTTGAATCGCCTGTAAAAACGTTAAGCAAATTAAATATCGAACGGGATTATACCAATGAGGATTTTATAAAGGAAATAAAAGGCTTGAAAGAATTGAATAAAAAACGGGAGAGTGCCTTGCAGGTTAGTTCGCTTTACAACAAATATTATCCGGCAATAAAATAAACGCTTATTATTTACTCAATATCTCCAGTGCATCTTTCACAGGAATTATATCGCTATTGTTAAATGCGATAATAAAAGCATCCGTTAAACCATACTTTTTAATAACCTCATTTTTGAATTCCTGAGCCTGCTTGTAATCCGTAAACGAGCCTACCACGTATCTTATAGAACCATCTTCAGCAGTTTCGCCTTTTATATCTTTTATTTTTGTGAGCTGTTCCAACTTATCATTCGGCACCTGAGTTTTAAACTTACCTACCTGAATTTTAAAAGTAATATTCTTTTTATCAACTTTTGAAAGATCTACTGAATTGGCTGGCTTATCCTTCACCTCATCCGATTTCAACGAACTGGCACCGGCTTCAGCAAGAGAAATACGTTTGCCATCTTTGTACGCAGTTATAAAAGCATCTTTATATCCTTTCTTCATCATCTCTTCCTTATGATATACTGCATCACCGAATTTTTTGAACGACCCTGTTGTATATTTATACAATCCTTCTTCCGTTTTTATTTCTATCAAATCACCAATTGCCCAGAAAGCAGATTTCGGCAATCTTTTGTGGAAAGCACCCAATTGTACGCGGAACACTACCCCCGAAGAATTCTCATCTTCGTGGGGAGCATAAATACTTTCTTTTACTGCTTCTTTCTTTACTTCTTTTACGGCAGTTGTTTCCGTTTTATTATTTTCCTTCTTTGATTTTTTCTTTGTTTTCTTTACTTCTTTTACTGTTTCAGTTTTGTCTTTATTGTCAGTCTTTACAACTGTTTTATCACTTGTTTTATTTTCCTTGGTTTTATTCTCAATTGTATTTTCTTTAGTGCCATTGGTTACATTACTTACAAATACAGGCGCATCATGAAACGAACCTTTTTGTTTGTAAATTACTTTAACATCAGCAAATCCCTGATCCACCAGTTGTTGTTTTCGCTTCTCGGCATCCAGCGCATTCTCATATTTACCTACTGTATACATTGTAGTCGAGTCGTCAATTACATTGCTCGAAACATCATTAATACTTAATATTTTTGTCATTACGCCACCCGGAATAGCCTTTTGAAAAGTCCCGATGCTTACCATATAATCCTTTTTGTAAAAATCATTTTTGAAAGTGGCACCATTATGTTCATGCAATATTACTTTTGCAAAAGCCCCTGTAGAATCCATATACACATTATATCTATATGCAAGAATGGAATCAGTTAATTGAACTCCATTTTCATCTACCATTGCACCTATTGGAGTATTCGGTTCCTTATCCAGATAATTTGGAACACCGTCCATATCATCATCCAGCGGGCATCCGTTAACATCTACTGCAACTCCATGTGGCGTTCCAGGGCAATTATCCTTTGTATCCACTACTCCATCGCTGTCCGAATCGGAATAATCCATTGTAAGTAAATCGTCAGCATTCAACGGTTCATCAAACTTATTCTCTGCTGCTTTTTTCTTCATGTAAAAATCATAATGCAATGAGACGGATGTCATCATAAACTTGTCGTTCTGACTATTTCCAGCTCTAATACCTTTACTATCCTTTGTAATTCCATCAATATAATCAGTAAAGGTAAAATGCATTGTTGCACCCATTTTAAAATTTATATGGTCACTTATTTTAAACATGAAACCTGCACCAACAGGAACTGCCCACGACCGTTCAGGATATTTGCCAAAACCATCGGCATTCAAAGTACGAATATCTGTCTCGTAAGTATAATCGCGTTGTATTACGATAGCATTGGCTGAATTCGGATCTGAAGAAGACATGTTTCGAATACTTCCATCAGGCCAGTAGTAATATTTATTACCATATTTATCATACAAATCCGTTTTCGACAAAAATTCAAATGACTCAATTCCAAGAGTTATATAAGGACTTGCCGCTCTGTCTTTTTTAAGCAGGTTATCAAAATTATATAATAGATTTATACCACCTGCAGTAATTGTTGACTGAAAATTCAAATTCCTGCTGCCTGCAACAAAACGTTCATCAGCACCAAGTTTTCCATGCAATACATAAAAATCAAATTGAAGGTAATCGGTAAGCGGCTGTGCTACATTTAATTCATAGCCTATTCTGCTAATACCTGGTGGTTGAAAATGCTTTTCGTAAATATCTCCGTAAAAGGAAAGCATACCTGTTCCCAGGCCAATAGTTGGTTTAAAAATTATTTCTTTGTCGCCATCTTCCATTTGACTTTTTTCTTGAGCCAGACTTTCATTAACTCGAATGGAACTTTTTTGAGATGAAGCACTATCACTTTTTTGCGCATAAGAATAGCTTCCTAATAACAGTATGATAATAATACATCTAATTTTGAAAGCCATATACAAAAGTAAAACAAAAAACTCAACTTAACATTACCTTATTGGAAAGTTAAATTGAGTTATATGCAGCATTAACTAATATTATTTATACCATTTCTGGCTTGTAATCATTAAAGCTTCCTGAACAGTTATTCTTTTTCCTTTGTTGTAAGCAGTTACCCATGCATCTTTCACACCTTTCGTTTTAATCATATCACGGGCATCGTGAGCTTCTTTGTATATCTTATGGTCTCCAACAGTATATTTAGTGAACCCATCAGCCATTTCGGTTTTTACAGGTTCTGTAATTTTATAGTAAGAAGCCATTACTTCAGGTGCTTTTGCAGTATGCAATGCAGCTATCTGTATACTATACATTACTTCTCCCTGAGGAGATGGAATTGAAGAAGCTGATAACTGTTTTTCTGTATTGTCTGTTTTTGTCTTGTTCTCTACTGCAGTGGTTTCAGGTTGTTTTACTTTGGTTGTTTCCGGTGGATTTGTTGTTTCCGGCTGAGTGACAATAGGTTCTGTTTTGGCAACTGCTCCACCAACAGGAACAATACTTACAGGCAAAACATATTTTTTTGTTTCATCATTTTCAATGTATGAAAAAGAACCGTCAATTTTTTGATCGCCCATAGTAGCAGGAGTTCCTGTTACTTTATATGAAATTTTAAAAGAAGTAGCAGTTGGTAATGAAACCCAGACAAATTTTATTTTTTGATCAGCAAATGTAAATGACGCTTCCTGCTTATCAATCGCAGTTGCCGTCAATCCTTCCGGTAGCATTTCAACATACTTTGCAAAGCCGGTTAAGTTTGCTTTGGTTATGTTAACCTCTACAATAAAACTTGTTCCCGAAACACTTTGAGGTGTTTTTCTTACACAAATTAAACCGTTACCCTCTTCTTTTGAACTGGTAAGATTAAAAGGCACATCACCAAAAGCATTGCCAGCAGGCGCATTCCCTGTCAAACTTTTTGTTTCAATCACGGCTCCATTGCTGTCTTTAGATTGAGCTACCGAATTTTTTCCTATTAGATGTGTATCTGTTGCGTCCAAAGCAACAATATTATCAGTATCATGCGGTAATTTTGAAAATGCAAAATAACCATCTTTGTCTGTAAATACTGTTTTTACAACTTCCCCTTTTTTGTTTAATAAGTTCACTTTTAAGTTTGCTATGGGTGCGCCATTATCATCATAATAATTACCGGAAATGGTAATATCACCAGGATTATTTGTCTCGTTCGAATATGCCACAGGAGCATTACCTGTCAATGCTTTTGTATCCAATACTGCACCTTTACTGTCCTTATAATGTGCAACTGAATTTTTTCCAATTAAATGTGTATCTGTTGCATCCAAAGCAACAATGTTATCTGCATCATGAGGTAATTTTGAAAAAGCAAAATAACCATCCTTATCTGTAAATACTGTTTTTACAATTTCTCCTTTTTTATTTAATAAGTTTACTTTTAAATTTGCAATTGGAGCACCATTGTCATCGTAATAATTACCAGAAATAGTAATATCATCCTGATTATTTGCAACTGGTGCTGATGCCGCACCGCTTATTTTAATTACCGAAGGAGCAATATCTACCTGTTGTTTTACATTATCTACAACATAGGCAAACTTACCTCCTATTGTTTTATTTCCCGCCTCAATTTTAGGATCAACTTTTACTTTATAAGTCAATTTAATGTTAGCGTCGCTTGGCAATGCCATCCAGATAAATTTAACCGACTGATTAGAAAAAGTAAAGGAAGCCCCTCCGCTACTGCCTTCTTCAGCAGTAAAGCCGTCAGGAAGTTCCTGTTGAAGTTTTGCGAAACCGTCAACATCGCCTTTTTTAATAGAAATTTCAACCATAAACTCACTGCCCGGTTTTGCGGAAGATGGTACTTTTTGTGTTACAGAAAGACCGTCTGCGAAAAAAAATTGGTATATCAACAATGCTATTGTGTTGAATAATAGTGCCAGATATTTTATCATAATTTATTATTTAGGTTTTACTTATTTTTAGTTATTGTTCAAAGAAAAAGTCAATCAAATCATTTATCTTTTCAACGGTAAAGTCAGAGTCGCCTTCTAAAAAAGCTTCTACCGAACCGATTATTTCTTCAGGAGATATGTAACCATCACCATTTTTATCAGCAACCCTTAAAGTATAAGGTATAGTATATACCGTTCCGGGATTATTTTTGCGCTTTTCTTTATTTTCTGATTCCACTTGTTTCAAATAATTCAAACTTGGATAATCATAAATCATTTTACTCCTTTCAACCGCAGCTGAATCATACAGCATTTGTCTTTTACTTAATTCCTTGTCGGTAACAGTTACACCATTTGCATCAACCACTGCACCTTTTTTTGTATTAGGTTCTTTGTCCAGATAATCAGGAACTCCATCACCATCACTATCCAAAGGGCATCCGTTCTTATCAACTTTTACTCCTTTGGGAGTCCCCGGACATAAATCATATTTATCCTTTACACCATCTCCGTCTGAATCTTCATTTTCAAGTGCACTAAAATCAACTGATTTGTAAACACCATCACTCTTTTTGCCAAAATTGTAACTTAGTGAAGCATTCACATATAAATATTTATCGTTTGAACCGCTTTTAATATTATCTATCCAATCAGTAGTTGTAAAATAATATGTTGCACCAACATTAAAACCTATTTTGGGTGAAATCTTAAACTTAAAACCTAAACCAATTGGAAAAGCAATTGCATGTCTCTTATAATTTGTACTGCTGTCTTTCAATTGTGTTTCATAAGTATAATCTCTTTGAAGTGTAACGGCATACGCAGCATTGGGATCGTTTTGTGCTACATCGTGTATAGTACCATCTTTCCAATAAACATACGGAATACCGTTTTTATCCTTTAAGTCTCCATAAGGATCGAATTTCAAAAAACCAATACCCACAGATAAATATGGGGCGAATTCATTATCACGTTTTAACATCAAACCATTATCAAAATGAAATAAAAGATTCAAATCTCCTTGCATTATTTTTGACTGAAAATTCAAATTTCTTGTCGCTGAATTTTCATTATCAGCTAACTTGCCATACAAACCATTTAGCGAAACACCAATATAATTGCCTATTCTCTGCTCTAAACTTAAATTGTATCCTGCTTTTATTTTACTTAATGAACTTACACTTATACCGTTTCCAATATCACCGTCAAACGATAAACTTCCAATACCGATAGTCAAGGTTGGAAGCTCCTTTTCTTTCTCTACTTGAGACTCCACACGTATGCAGGAAAATAAAATCATTAATAAAACAAAAACATTTTTTATACCCATCGTTATTTATAAAATTATTTTCAATTTGATAATTATCTTTTGTTTCGTATTGAATTGAGCAAATCTATCCTATTTAGAGATTGTTTTTTTGATAACACTATTCGTAATTGTAAACAGTGATGTGTTCATAACCATACTTGTTAAATTAATTAACATGCAGCACATATCAAACTCTGTTTCATAGTAAACTATTAACAAAATCAACTATTCCGGAGTTACATTGCTTCAATTTTAATTTGTAATACCTCTGCGTTATTAACAATTCGATACTCATAAGTAATTCAATAAATAAGATACGTCGTAATTTTTGGTAATGCGATTCTCGTTTGTTCT
>CAIQBY010000190.1 GCA_903870175.1 uncultured Bacteroidota bacterium | reverse complement strand
ATTTCAACTTCTTTAAATTCAGGAACAAGCTTGGAAAACAAATAAGAAATATTTTCAGGATTGGATACTCCAATTGTATCTGATAAAGCAATAATTTTTATTCCCATTTGTGCGAGCTTTCTTGTCCAGCCAATTACCACATCGCTGCTCCACTCATCTCCATAAGGATTTCCGAACGCCATGGAAATATAAACAACAAGTTCTTTTTTATTTCGAACACATAAATCCTGAATTTCTTCAACACGAATTAATGATTCTGCAATTGAAGAATTAGTGTTGCGATGCTGAAAAGTTTCGGAAATAGAAAAAGGAAAACCAAGGTATGAAATTTCTTCAAACTCCACTGCATCCTGCGCACCGCGAACATTTGCAATAATAGCAAGTAACTTAGATGAAGTAGAATTCAAATCCAGTTGCTCCAAAACGTGCGCTGTATCTCTCATTTGAGGAATAGCTTTCGGAGAAACAAAACTTCCAAAATCAACTGTATCAAATCCGCATTTTAAAATTGAATTGATATAAGCAACTTTTTTTTCTGTTTCAATAAACTCGTGGATTCCTTGCATTGCATCACGTGGACATTCGATTAGCTTCATAATTTATTTTAAAGTTTTTAAAATACCTTTATTTATTTTCTTCACAATACCAGGTCCTTCATAAATAAATCCGGTATAAACCTGCACCAGACTTGCGCCTGCATCAAGCATCGCCATTGCATCTTCGGCAGTATAAATACCGCCAACAGCAATTATAGGAAATGCTTTATTTGATTTATTTACTAAATATTTCACCACTTCACGTGAGCGAAGAGTTAACGGTCGCCCACTTAATCCTCCTGCTCCGATAGTTATTAATTGTTGGTTGTTGGTTGTTAGTCCTTCTCTCGAAATAGTAGTGTTGGTAGCTATTATGCCATCTATTTTAGTTTCTTTAACTATCAAAATAATATCATCAAGCTGTTCGTTTGTCAAGTCGGGTGCTATTTTCAATAGGACAGCTTTTGGGTTTTTCTTTTTATTATTAAGTTCTTTCATTCTTAATAATAATTTTGTCAGTGGTTCTTTGTCCTGCAATGCACGCAGGTTTGGAGTATTTGGCGAACTTACATTAACTACAAAATAATCGACATAATCAAACAAGGTTTCAAAACAAATTTCATAATCCTTTACAGCATCTTCATTTGGTGTTATTTTATTTTTACCAATATTGCCTCCTACAATTATATTCGTTTTTCTGTTCTTTAAGTTTTTTACAGCTTCTTCAACTCCGTGATTATTAAAGCCCATTCTATTGATTAGCGCTTCATCTGCAAGTAATCTAAACATACGCGGTTTATCATTTCCCGGCTGTGCTTTTGGGGTAAGAGTTCCTATTTCTATAAATCCAAATCCGAAATAACCCAACTCGTCAAACAGGGTTGCATCTTTATCAAAACCGGCTGCCAAACCAACAGGATTTGGAAATGTGAGACCAAATAATTTTCTTTCTAATCGTTTATCGTTTACTACATAAATACTTTTCAGCAACAATGAAACACCGGGAATTTTACAAAAAAACTTTATTAATATAAATACAATATGATGAATTGTTTCTGGAGAAAAGAGAAAGAATATCGGGCGGATTATTAATTTATACATAAAAATTATTTCTCTGCAAAATTAAGATTAAATATTAGAATGTGCTTTATAATGAAAAATGTTGCCGAATGAAACAGCCACTATTTTAAAATTAAGTGTTTTTCTTGTTTTCGATTTTAATGCTGAATTTTTCAGTTCCTTTCGATTTGTCTTTGGCTTTATTTCTGAAAAACTACCCTTTAGACTATTGCTTTTATAGCAAAATGGCTGTTATTATTGAATTGCAGAGAGTTTTTCTTATACAATATACTTCATTTTGGTGGAGAAAAACTTCGATTTTAGTACAGAATTTTAAGTTTTTAGTACAGAAAACATCAACTTTAGTATAAAAAACTTTAATATTAGTGTAGAAAACATCAACTTTAGGGTAGAATTTTAAGTTTTTAGTAAAGAATTTTTGAATATTAGTGAAGAAAAAAGGGGCTTTAGTAAAGTTTTTAAAGAGCTAAACTGAATGATTACTTCGCACCTTAATCTAATATTGAAAACTAATGGCAGAATTTATTCCTGATATTTGAAGCGTTTTTATTTCCCAATTCTTCTGATGTCTTCAAATCTGAGCACGCATTGGCAGTATCATTTATCTTCAAAAAGGTCATTGCTCTGTTATAATACAATTGATTTTCTTTTGGATATTGATTTAACATATAATTCCAATCTTCCAACGCAGATTTACAATCATTTAATTTCACCTTTTCGCAGGCACGATTATATCGAGCTTTAAAAAAATCAGGTTGAATCGCCAACACCTTATTATAATTAACAATCGCCAATTGCGAATTACCTAAACTTGTGTATAACCAGCCAAGATTATTGTAAGTATCCGCGTACTCGGGATTTAATGCTATTGCTTTTTTATAATCGGACATAGCCAAGTCAGTTTTTTTCATTTGAAAATAAATATAGCCTCTGCTATCGTAAACATCCGCTTTGCTGGAATCAAGACTAATTGTTTTATTGAAATCTGCCAATGCTGCCTCTATATTTCCAGACATATTATATAGTATTCCGCGATTATAATAAGCATCGGTATATTTTGGATTAATATTCAAAGCCGAAGTATAATCAGCCAATGCGGCTTCGTTATTGCCTAATTTATTATTTAATATTCCTCTATTATTATAAACATCGGCAAAACGCGGAGCAAGTGTTATTGCTTTATTATAATCATCCATCGCAAGCTGATTTTGATTTTGCAATGTTCTATATATTCCTCTGGAATAATAAGCAACGGAAGCTGTAGGGTCTTTCTCAATAGCATCTGTCCAAAGTGTTTCTCCATTGCGCCATACTTTGGTTCGTGAATATGCCTGAAAACTGTAAACCAAAGCGCCGACAATAAGAATGAAAGCAAAAGGATTTTTTAATGAATGAAACTTGCCAGTTTTATTTGTCCATACTAAATTCATAATATAAGCAATGACAAAAAACAAACCGATAGAAGGCAAATACGTATATCTATCCGCCATAATAAAATTACCTTTACCGGTAGGAATAAGTTGCAACATCAATGCAATTGAAATAACAAAAAACATTACACCAAAAATTATTTCTTTTTCTTTTCTTAAAAAGTAAAACAGTGCGAATGCTGCGCCAATCAATATAAATGGAGATATGTAAAAAATAAAAGATAAATTGTTTTCATCTGGATTTTGATAAAAAACAGACAGATTAAAAGGTATTATTAGTTTCAATGTATACATCAATAATTGAAATGATGCAGATAAAATTCGATGAAAGAAACTTATTCGAAATAAAACTTCATTTGAGGCTGAATTTTGATGCAGTTTAAATGTAATAAACATAAACAGAAACGATAGAACAAGAAAGGGTATTTTATCAAAAATTGCTTTTTTATTTATTTCTTTTTGTAATAAGTAATCAGTTAAAATTAAAATAAATGGAAAAACTACTGCTGTTCCTTTTGATAAACAAGATAAAATAAAAAGAAATAATGTAATAAAGTACCAGACAATCTTTTTAGAATCTCTAAATCTCAAATAAGTTATAAGCCCGGAAAGAAAGAAGAATAAAAAAAGAACATCCTTCCTTTCTGTTATCCAGGCTACTGATTCCACATGCATTGGATGGATACCGAAAAAGAAAGACACTATTGTTGCCATCAGTAAATTTCGATTTGTTATCAAAAAGATAAACAGGAAAACTAATAGCGTATTTAAAATGTGTAATAGCAAATTCCCCAGATGGTAGCCTGTAGTATCTAATTTTCCCTGATGATAGTTCCAAGCTAAAGTTAACATGGTAATAGGATAATAATCTTCTTTTGCAGCAACTGAAGTAAATATTTTTTTCGCTTCAATTGTTTTGCTCACTACCAAAGGGTTTCCGACAATATAACCTGTATCATCAAACACAAAATCTCCTTTCAAAGAAGGAGATAAAATAATAAAAGTTATTATTCCAATTAGTAAAGCTATTAGCCAAGGTTGTATCAGGCTATTCTTTTTTGTCATTATAAAAATATTCTTTTTTGAAGATGTTTTTGTTAGGTTGCTTTTAAGCTAATTAATGGGAACAAATATAGCAATTCTAATTTCCATAGAGTTTGTATTGATTTTTTTCATTTGTAGTGGAAGGGGGCAGCCTTCTTTTATTCTGATTGGCAAAACAGCTAAATAGCTTCAAAAGTATTTAATTTAACCGCTTTTAAGTGCATCTTCATCAGTTATCAACAAGTTTATTTTATAAATTGTTGTTAATTGTTTTCCACTCTCGCAAATAATTCATAAATTTGTCAAATAATTAAAAAAAACAATTAATCAAATGAAAAATAAAAAAGGTACGCTATTAATACTTCAAGCAATTTTTATTGGTTTATTTTCTATTGGAAAAATAACTGGACAAACAGTTCATCCTGCGCAAACAGTGAATAATAATAAAGCCAATGCTGATGATGCAAAATACCTGAAAGGGTTTGATGAAAAGGCTGTTATCGCTGAATTAAAGAAAAAAGGTATTCCTGCTTCGGCATACAAAGAAGTAATTAATTCTCGCAAAGCGAAATATATAGCAAATCAGAAAGGGTTAAATAAACCATCTCTGATTTTTCCAAAACCTTATGACAGAAGTTTACGCACTTCTACAGTTTGCGCTAATGCAGGCTTTGAAGACTCCACGTTTACCGGTTGGACTGGTGGTACTGGAGATTGTAGTAACTACCCTACACCTACCGTTTGGACTCCCGGTCTTAATCAAGGTGCAAACAATCTTGGTCCCAATACAAGTACACAACAGGACATACTTACATGTACTACTTGCTTTGATGGTGCTATTCCGTATGTAGCTCCCGGAGGTGGTAATGTTTCAGTTCGTTTAGGTAATTCGCAAACAAATTCCGGCACTGAATTTTTGCAATACGATATATTTGTAACTTCTTTAAATACCTCATTCACTTACCAATATGCTGTTGTTTTGGAAGATCCAGGACATACTGCTACTCAACAACCTCGTTTTGATATTGCTGTTACTGACTCTGCAGGAAATGCGGTTTCAGGTCCTTGTGGTGCTTATGATGTAAATGCTACTGACGCAAATACCGACCCTACTTTTTTTCCTTTTTACAATTCATTTGGTACACTTGATGGTTATTATAAACCATGGACTACGGTAACAATTGATCTGCATTCTTATGTTGGCAGTCATATGCTTATACGATTTACTACACAGGATTGCACTCTTGGAGGGCATTACGGTTATGCATATATTGATGCCTCCTGTTCTCAGTTACAAACAACTGTTGCCTTTTGCCCGACCGATACAATTGTTAGAGTAACTGCTCCTGTCGGTTTCACCTCTTATCAATGGTATACGGTAAGTCCGAATGTAGCTATTCCTGGTGCCACGTCATCAACTTTAACCGTTTTACACCCAGTCGTAGGTACTCAATATACTGTTGTCATGTCCACAGTTTCCGGTTGTGGCAGTTCGTTAACGGCTACTCTTCAAAATTCAAACATGACATTATTGCAAAATTCAACTAATGTTACTTGTAACGGTCTTACTAATGGTTCTGCTAATGTAGTACAATCTGGAGGCAACGGACCATTTACTTTTACCTGGACAAATGCAGCAGGCACATTTAACAGGCAGATAACAGATACAACAGGTACGGATGCTGTAACTAATCTTGCTCCTGGCGATTATTATGTTCATGCTCAAACTCCGGGAGGATGTCTTGCTACTGATACAATTCATATTACACAACCTGCTCCTTTACCGTTAACTCATATCGGAACACCTTTTTGTCCTAATGATGCTTCCGTAGTTTTAACTGCTCCTGCTGGTAGTAATTATCAATGGGCAGACGCAAATAATACTCCATTGCCTGGTGATACGAATTCAACATATATTGCAAACTCTCCTGTATTAGGTCAGGCATATATTGTAAATTATACACCTTCGGGAGGCGGTTGCACAAATGGATTAAGAGATTCATTGTATTATGCACAAATTGCTGTTCAATTAGTTTCTACGATTAATGATAGCTGTTTTGGATTAAACGATGGTCAAGCCATTGTTAGTGTATCCGGTTTAACTTCTCTTTATACTTATAGCTGGCTTAATACACCACCAGCTTTCACAACAACAACTGATACCTTATTCAATGCCGGTCCGGGAACATATACCGTTACAGCTACTTCAACCGGCGGATGTGCAAATACAGCAACATTTAGCATTACACAGCCACCACCTGCACCGCCAACAACTATTGTAACTTATATTTGCCCACACGATGGACAGGCTACCATTTCTTTACCTGGTCCTGCAGGTACCAATTACCAATGGTATTACCCTTCCACAGCTCCAATTCCTGCCCCTGCAGGAACCAATCCAACTTATATAGCAACTAATCCTATAATTGGGCAATCTTATTCGGTGCAATATATTCCTTCCGGCGCATATTGTAAAGCAACTGTGAAAGATTCATTCCTATTATATCATTTGAATAAGCCACCACAAACTTCCCAAAATGCAACCTGTTACGGTTATAATGATGGAAGTGCTTCTGTAAGTGCTCCATCATCTACTCCAGCCGGTGTAACACCGCCCTTTGCATATAATTGGGTATACACCACTTCTTCTTCTTTTTCAGATACAACTTCTGTTGCAAATAATCTTTTTGCTGGTACTTATTATGTTACTGCAACCACACCCGGTGGATGTACAAGTATGGACACCATTGTAATTGGCCAACAACCGAATGGTTTTGATACTTTGAAACTAACTACCAAATTCTGTCCGGGAGATTCTCCTATTATTTTACATGTTCCTTCAGGCTACTCCTCTTATACCTGGTTTGAAAACGTAAATGCAACAGGAACACCTATTCCAAATAATAATTTTGATTCATTGGTAGTTGTTTTCCCTGTGGTTGGAACTCAATACACTATAGAAATGCCTAATCCTGCAGGTGGAACTGCTTGTAAAATCATTATTCACTCTACATTGGATTATTCGTTACCACCTCCTGCTCCTAACTTTATTACAACTACAAATGTATTCAGCCCGAATGGTGATGGTAAAAATGATTTCTTCCTTTTGAATCAAAATTCGTATAAATATATTGCTCAGTTCCATTTGGAAATATTTAACAGATGGGGCAAAAAAATATATGAGACAGACGACTTTACAAGTCAATGGGATGGAAAAATCAACAGTAATACTGCAGATGAAGGAGTATATTACTGGATAGCAAGCTACACTCAGGCATGTCTTGTAAATGCTCCTACTACTGTGGCTAAAGGATTTGTACAAATTGTAAGATAGAAATAAAATTTAAATTTGCTGAACAGCCTCGCTTAATAAAGCGGGGCTGTTTTGTTTATTTTATAATTTAGCATAGAATGTTGTAATCAAGTATAATTTGTTTTAGCCTCGTATAAATAAAATTATTCTTGAATAAAAGAAATTAACCCCGCATAAAAAAAATTATGCGTGTATAAAAAAAATTATACTTGCATAAAAGAATTTAACCTCGCATAAAAAGAATTAACCTTGCATAACTAAAATTAACCACTCATAAAAGTATTTAACCTCGCATAAAGAACATTATGCATGTATAAAAAAAATTATACTTGCATAAAAGTATTTAACCGCGCATAAAAAGAATTAACCGTGCATAAATAAAATTAACCATGCATAAAAAACTTTAAGCACGCATAAAAAAAATTAAGCCCTTTTTGGGGTACATAAGTTTACCTTTACAATTAATCACAATAATGAAATTCAATCAATTAGCTAAATTATGCTGAATTCTTTGAAATTTGTACACTAATTTTCTGCTGAATTAACCTAATAAGCATTTATTAAAAGAAAATGCAAGTGGTTAATATTTTTTAAGACCTTTGTGCTTATAAATGAAAAATCTTTCAGAGAAATCTTTATCGGAAGTTCATTCAACAATTGATATTGCAGAAAAATCCGGTTTTTGGAAAAAACTGTTTGCATTTGCAGGACCTGCATATCTTGTAAGTGTAGGATATATGGACCCGGGAAACTGGGCAACTGATATTGCAGGCGGCAGTCAGTTTGGCTACAAATTACTATGGGTATTGGTGATGAGCAACTTTATGGCCTTGCTTCTGCAAAGTCTGGCAGCCCGCTTGGGATTGGTAACCGGCTTGGATTTGGCACAGGCATCCCGAACCACTTATCCGCGAATTGTAAATTTCTTCAACTGGCTGTTGGCCGAAATAGCAATTGCATCCTGCGATTTAGCTGAAGTAATAGGTATGGCAATAGGTTTACAATTGTTATTTCACCTTCCAATTTTAACCGGAGTGTCGATTACAGCATTTGATACTATCATTATTTTACTATTGCAAAAGCATGGAATACGAAAAATGGAAGCTTTGATTCTTGTACTGATAGCTACAATCGGATTGGCATTTATTGCAGAATTAATGTTTGCGAAGCCTAATGGAGCTGAACTTATTAAAGGATTTATACCTTCAATTCCTAATAATGATGCGCTATATATTGCCATTGGAATTATTGGCGCTACAGTGATGCCGCATAATTTATATTTACACTCTTCGCTGGTACAAACACGAAAAATTGAGCGAACCCCGAAAGGAATAAAAGAAGCAATAAAATTTAATTTGATTGATACTAATATTGCTTTAAACATCGCGCTGTTTGTAAATGCAGCAATATTGATACTTGCTGCGGCAGCATTTTTCTCGTCCGGTCATAATGAAGTTTCGGATATTCAGGATGCCCACAAATTATTAAATGACATACTTGGTTCCCGAGTAGCACCTGTATTATTCGCTATTGCATTGATTGCCGCGGGACAAAGTTCTACTCTAACAGGAACTCTTTCGGGGCAGATAGTGATGGAAGGTTATCTCAATTTAAGAATTCAGCCTTGGCTCAGAAGGCTAATAACTCGTTTGATTGCCATAGTTCCTGCCTTGATTGTAATATATGTTTTCGGTGAAGGAGCAACTACTCAATTACTTATTTTAAGTCAGGTGATTTTAAGTTTGCAATTAGGTTTTGCAGTAATTCCACTAATTCATTTAACAAGCGATAAAGAAAAGATGGGGCAATTTGCAAACAAAATATGGCTTCAAATTGTTTCTTGGGTTGTAGCTTTATTAATTGTACTGTTGAATGCAAAATTAATTATCGATACAATCACTGGCTGGATACATGATTCCGAAAATCCTACGGTATATTATTTTACAGTAATTCCATTGGTAATTGGCGCAGGTATTTTACTTCTTTATATAACGTTTAGTCCGATTATTAAAAAGGTAAAACATAAACTTAATACAGTTCCTGATGGCTTACCAGGAATTTTAAATATTACTGCCATGAAAAAATATAATAAAATTGCAATTACTGTTGATTTTAGTGATAGCGACAGCAAGGCAATAAGCAATGCTATTTCGCAGGGAGGCAATGATGCACAATATCTGTTGATACACATCGTGGAAACAGCAGGTGCAAGATTTATGAATAATGAAATAGATGATTTGGAAACAATTTCGGACACTGTGAATCTTGAAAAATATAAAACAGAACTAAATGAAAAAGGATTTATCATCAATGTACAGCTTGGATTCGGTAATCCTAAAAAAAGCATTCCTGAAATTGTAAATAATAATAATTGTGATTTGCTGGTGATGGGTGCTCATGGGCACAGAGCTTTAAAAGATATTATTTTCGGAACAACTTTGGATGCTGTAAGGCATAATGTAAAAATTCCTGTACTAATTGTAAAATAAGGCTTCTACCCTACTCTATTTTAAAATCACCGCCTCATTTTATTATCTTTGAGCACTTATGAAAACTGAAAACACAATTAACATAAAAAATAAAAAGGCATCTTTTGAATTTTCATTTATTGATCATTATGTTGCAGGTGTACAATTAACAGGCACTGAAATAAAATCGATTCGGGAAGGGAAATGCAATATTAACGATGCTTTCTGTGTGTTTACGAATAATGAATTATTTATTCGCAATATGCATGTAGCACATTATTTTAATGGCACCTACAATAATGTTGAAGAGAAGCGTGACCGTAAATTATTATTGAACAAAAAAGAATTAAACAGATTACAGGGAAAGCTAAAAGACCAGGGATTAACAATAATTCCTATTCGTCTTTTTATAAATGATAAAGGATATTGTAAAATCGAAATAGCTTTGGCAAAAGGAAAAAAATTATTTGATAAACGTGAAGACATCAAGAAACGTGACACAGACAGAGAAATGCAAAGGAAGATGAAATGATGAATGGAAATTCTAAATTTAAAATTCTATTCTAATATTTTTTAATTAACTCCTCCAGTTTTTTTCGGGTTTCACTATTCACTTCTACCAAAGGCAAACGAACAACAGGTTTGCAAATGCCAAGAATATCCAATGCTGCTTTTATTCCGGCAGGATTTCCATCAGCAAATAATTGTTCTGTAATATCGGTCAATTTATAATGTAATTGTTGTGCTTTTTTTACATTTCCAGCTAATATTTGTCTCGTCATTTCTGAATAGTCCTTTGGAAATGCATTTGCAACAACAGAAATAACACCATCTGCACCACAAGCAATCATTGGTAAAGTAAGAGAGTCGTCGCCCGAAATGACAAGAAAATCTTTTGGTTTGTATTTAATTATTTTCATAGCCTGTTCAATATTTCCTGACGCTTCTTTTATGCCAATAATATTTTTACATTCATTGGCAAGTTTCAAAGTTGTTTCTGCAGAAATATTCGAACTTGTCCTGCCGGGAACATTATACAAAATTAACGGAAGAGGACAGGCCTTTGCAATTGCCTTATAATGCTCATAAATTCCGCGTTGATTTGGTTTATTGTAATAAGGAGATACAGATAAAATTGCATCTACCTGATTTACTTCAGATAATTTATTTAAACTCTCGATAATTTCCTGAGTGTTATTTCCTCCCAAACCAAGTACCACTGGAACACGTTTATTGACAGTATTTACTACTACAGATATGACAGATTTCTTTTCTTCCTTTGTCAAAGTAACCGATTCCCCGGTAGTTCCAAGAACAACAATATATTCCACGCCTCCAGTGATAATATGATTAACCACCTTAATCAGTGACTTATTATCTACTGTTTTATCCTTATTAAACGGTGTAACAATTGCTACTCCGGTACCTTTAAATTTATCGTTATTCATTCTGTATTTTATTTACAACAAAGGTAAGATAGATTTTGAATTGGAAAAATTATCATTAGTTAAACTACTTCATATTTACAAATTGCAGGGGTAAATCATAACTTCCCTGACGCATAATTGAAATCACAGCCTGCAAATCATCAATTTTTTTACCTGTAACTCTTACCTGATCATCCATCATTTGCGCCTGCACCTTGAGTTTCGAATCTTTAATGTCCTTAATAATTTTCCGGGCTACGTCTTTATCAATGCCTTCTTTTACTTTTACATCTTTCTTAACCATAAATCCGGAAGCATATTTTTCCTTGCCGAAATCAAGACATAGAGGATTAAGATGCTGTTTAATCATTCGCTGGCGAATAATATCAATTATTGATTCCATCCGCATATCATCTTCTGTAAGAATATTAATGAGCATGGCTTTCTTATCCAGATTGATTTCACTTTTGGACCCATGAAAATCAAAACGATTAATAATTTCTTTTCTTGCGACATTTATTGCATTGTCGAGCAATTGTCCATCAACTTTGTTTACAATATCAAAAGAAGGCATAGTTTTATTTGTTATATTTATTTGATACAAAAATACTATATAAAGCAATTCAAATTTTAATATCGAATATCTGCAATCATACATCTTGCACTTCCTCCTCCGTATTTTTCTATTGTATAAAGCGGTGAGTGTAGAATTTTTCCAAATTCGCTCAGGTTATCAATTTGATTTTTATTCAGAGAATTAAAAGCATTTTCACTCATTACAATAATACTTTCATTATTTGCATTAAATAACTGATACATATTTCCGGCGAAGGAATGGAGCTGTTCAAAATCAATTGAAATTATTTTGTGTTTCGTTTTGGAAAGAGAATTCCTTACAGCGAGCAAATCATTTTTATCGGTAATACTTTCATCGCAAAGTAATGCAAACCCTTTCCCAATTGCCAACATTACATTGGTATGATATATTTCTTTGCCCTTTTCATCAAAAGAATTAAACGAAACAGGTGTGTATTTTAAATATTTAGAAATGTGTTCGAATAGTTCTTTGTCAGTTCTTTTAGAAATGGAAGCGTATGAAATTTTATTGTCATTATCAAAAACAATACTGCCGGTTCCTTCCAGAAATTTATTTATCTCCTCACCAAAAGTATAGTCAATATATCTCCTGCTTTTATTTTCTATGTACTTCATATACTCTTTATCTTTTTCCATTCTTCTGTTTACAGCCATCATTGGATAAAAAATAAATGTTTGGTTTTCATGAGAAGAAAATATATTATTAGGGAAAATAGAATCAGGTGTGTGAGGAACTGAGTTGTCCTGTACAACAATTACTTCAATTTTATTTGATTTCAATAAGGTAACAAATTCATCAAACTCTATTAAAGCTTTATTTTGAATTTCTTCAGAACTATATAAATTATCATTCTTCTGAAATGAATTGGTAGTCGCGGTTTGGTAATTATAACCAAAACTGGAAGGACGCACCATTAATATTTTGGAGGGTTTATGTATCAAAATATTTAACGCTTGTTTTTTAAAACATGTACCCGTATTTCTGATGAAGAAAATGGGTATCAATAAAAGCACGTTTTTGTTTATTTACTCTAACGCTATAAACCAACATTAATTCATGAGTTCCTCCGCTATAATTTCTCATCTTGCTAATTAATAAATCATAAGAATAACTTACCATAAAATCTTCAAGAAATGAAATTCCAATATGCATAGCAGCAGCATCATGTAACCTTAGAGAAATGCCTGCCATGAATTTATCCTTAATGTGCAGCCTTAATGTGTAATCAAGCATAATAGGAACAGCAGTAACATAATTTACATAGAAAGTACTTTCCCAAATATAGTCTGGATTTTGAGCAAAATTATAACCGACAGAGAAATTTAATTGTGTTGCGTATGGTACTTTCCCGTGCTTCAAACTATCGTTTTTATAAAAGTGAACAGTAGTTTCCAACAGATGCATTCCTGAAACTCCAATATGAAAACGATCATTATACAAATAAATCCCTGCATTTGCATCACCTGCCCATCTGCTGTTAGATATATTCTGATTTATTGATGGGTCCTGAGTATTGTGTAAAGTTATATAGTTTCCATCCAATGTGTAATCAGTAAAATTTGCTCCTAATCCTGCAGAAAGTTCGCAATCTGGGAATCGAATATGATATGCATAACTCCCTCCAAGGTTCAATTGTTTTGAAGGACCTATCTTATCTTCCATTACATAAAAGCCAGCACCCATCTTTCCTTTATTAAATCTGCTGTTTAATGAAAATGATTCGGTAGTAGGAGCTCCATCAAATCCAACCCATTGGGCTCTGTAATTCAAGCGTGCATCTATTGTTCGCTTGGTGCCGGCAATAGCAGGATTTTGAAGGAAATCATTGCCTACCATTTGAGTAAAATACGGCAATTGCTGGGCATGTATTTTTGATAACAATAAAAAAATAAAAATAATACAAGTGATTAATTTTTGCATTCTGTTTCTTATTTTATTATTGTTACTGTGCCATGATATTTACCTGATCCATTACCTAAATCAAGAACATAAAAATAAGTGGCTGCGGGCAAGTCCTGACCAAAAGATTTACCGTCCCAATTGTTTAAATAGCTATCTGCATGATAAACGAGCTGACTGTTTCTGTTATAAATATCAAGCGAATTATCTGGATACTTATAAATATTACCTATATACCAGGTATCATTATTTCCATCGTTATTGGGAGTGAATGTATTGTAGAAATAAACATTGTCTCCTTTTATTACAAAAACTTCAACTGTATCTCTGTCGGAGCATTGCCATTTCGGGTCGAAACCGGTAACTATATATATAGTTGTATCTTTAGGTTCTGCATCCGGATTGGCTGTATTAGAATAAGTGAGTGTGTTGGATGGAGACCAGACATAATGAGTAGCTCCAGTGGCATGCAATGTTGTAGTTTGTCCTTCATTTATTACTACATCAGCACTGGCAACAACATGTAAATTTATAACCGTAACCGTTACTGTACTTACTTTTGGTGTACAGCCAGTTTGTGTTACTGTTAAAGTATATGTAATTGTTTGTAATGGTGTAGCAGTTGGGCGGGGCAATGTAGAATCATTAAGCCATTTTGCAGGTTTCCATGAAAAAGTGACTCCTGGTGAAGGTGAATTACCACTACCACCGAGGAATGCTTGATCATATATACAAATAGTATTGTCATTCCCTGCATTTTGATAATAAATATAGCTCATTTGAAGCTGCATAACATCGTGTGCCACTGCTCCTGTATCATCTTTTACAGTTAACGTATATGATATTGCAGTAGATGGCGATGCAGTAGGGTTGGCTGATGATGCATTGGATAATCCTGTAGAAGGAGACCAGGAATAGGTGTATGGAGGTTTTCCTCCTATGGCTGAAGGTGAACCTCCAATAATGGTGCTGCTGCCCGGACAAATAGTTTTATCATTTCCTGCATCTGCATGCAGTTGGGCTCTTAGTTCACTAAATGAAACAAATGAAAACAATATGACTGCTAAAAATGATTTATTTAATACTTTAAACATATTCTTTTAAGAAAACGCAAAAGTAAGCAGATATATTGTGTTTTGCCAATTTAATAGACAAATGGACAAAGAATTT
>CAIQBY010000189.1 GCA_903870175.1 uncultured Bacteroidota bacterium | reverse complement strand
TGTTATACTTCTTCTTTAATGTTAGCAGAAACGCAGCCTTTGCAGGTGTTTTTTCACCTGCAAACATTCTAATCTTTAGACTTGCCACTTTCTCCATCAAAACAAAATTACATTATATCCTTGTAACTTGTAAGGAAATCAAATTCTTTATCATCTAACATATAGTATCGTGCACTTGAATATTTATAATCTTCCGGCTTATCAGCCAATAACCATTTTGCATGACAAGGATTATTATGAATGTAGTTTAACTTTTGCAAAAGAGTTTCTGTATTATCAAGTGTAAACCAATGTGGATTTCGTTCCCAAAGCTGGTATCTTCTGTCTTTTGCATTTACTCTGATAGCATCCAACATAGGAGAATCTTTATTTATTAAACTGAATTTTATTTGCTGTGCTGTGTATTTCAAAAAATCTCTTTGTATATTTTCGGTTTTATGAGGCGCAAGTATTTCCCATATTATATGAATATGGTTGGGCATAATTACAAAACCTATTACTTTTACTCTTTTGTTATCACTCAAAAATTTCAAACTTTTTATAACAATATTTTTATGTTCATCGTCTTCCAATAATTTATACCAGTTAAGATTGGTGGCTGTGAAAAAATAAACATTGGATTCTTTTCTGATGGATGGCATTTGGTAAAAGTAGCCTTTTGTAATGGATTTGAAGTGAGATGCGTTTTAGTTTATAGTGTTTGCAGGTGAAAAACACCTGCAAAGGCGTCAATGTTTCATTAAACGTATTTTTTCGTCCGTGTTGATATTCCTCCTTTTTCTTTTTAATGTTAGCAGAAAACGACGCCTTTTTTCAATTGCCCTGAACGGTTATTTTGTTTTTTTGTTCGTACATCCTTCACCGAGTATCGAACCTCTTTGAATTAGTTGTCAAACAGTTTCCAAGAGTATCGAATGTTCCAACCGGAACATCGTTACTCTTTCAGTTAGTATCGTTACTCCTAAGAGGAGTATCGATACTCTTGCAAACTGTTTGGCAACTCTTCTGAACAGTATCGAACCTTTCTACAAGAGTATCGAACCTCCTGCGAAGAGTATCGATACTCTTGCAAACTGTTTGACAACTCTTTCAAAGAGTATCGATACTCTTTGAAAGAGTTGCCATGATAAAAAATGAACAGCCTGCAAACAGGGGCGTTCCTAACGAGGACTAAATGCGATGGCTTCGGAAGGCTTCCTAAATCCATGCGTATTGCCTCCCGTTACCCGATAAAAAAGTTCTACCGATTTCTTCAATCCGGGTACAACCAGTTTTCTCGAATCGCCTACATTGACGATAAAGTAAATTTATCTTTTCCGGCAGTGAAAATAAGAAAAGCAAAAATATATGCTGATTTAAAGGTAACAGACATTGGCAGCTTGGTATTATGTTCATTATCGAATATGCTTATAAGCTTTGAGAGAACAAAAGTTTGAGAATTAAAATAAAGATTACTAAACCAATTGCAAATTCCAATACTTCTAAATAATTGAATTCTGTAAGAAGTCTATTACCCGTGCAATTCCATGAAACAAATAAATACTCTATCTTTGCGGAAAAATAATATATAATGAAAACAGCAGAAATAGTAACAGCCAAAGGCACAATGAAAGTGGAGTTTTTTGAGAAAGATGCTCCGGGAACAGTAAAAAACTTTTGCGACCTCGCAAACAAAGGATTTTATAATGGATTGACATTTCACAGAGTGATACCTGACTTTGTGGTTCAGGGCGGATGTCCGAAAGGCAATGGCAGTGGCGGTCCCGGCTACCGAATCAAGTGCGAACTTAACGGCGATAATCAATATCATGACAAAGGGGTGCTGTCAATGGCACATGCAGGGCGCGATACAGGCGGCTCTCAGTTTTTTATTGTATTGGACAGAAATAATACTGCGCACCTCGACCGAAATCATACTTGCTTCGGCAAAGTGGTGGAAGGCATCGAATTTGTTGACCAAATCCGTCAGGGAGATGTGATTGAAAAAATTGTGATTCACGAAAACTAAGCATATTTATCCATTAATATAGATAATTTACCTTCTGTGTAATAATTGCAAAGCGAGAGAAAAACAAAGGTAATTTTGTATTGAAATTATTTTAATACATTCATTAATGTATTTAATTTTATTTCACAAAAGGGAATGGTACCGTAGCAGCCATTCCCTTATTTATTAATACGGATAACTAATAGTTGCGAATTTACGAATCTGTGTACTCTGCGATTCGTAAATTGGTATTCATTAGTTATCCGCAAAATAAATTATTTAATTTATTGAAATGACAAAAAAGAAACTTTATTGGATTTGCCAACTTGGCGGATGGTTGATTTTTGTATTGTTTCAGTGTTTATTTGCCCAGCTGAACAACACATTAACCATAAGCGTAGCAATAAGTCAGATAATACAGTTTACTTTCGGAGTTATTATTTCCCATCTTTATCGCGGTTTGATTATTCAGTTTGGCTGGCTCCGGCTGAATACTCTGCTTCAAATTCCGCTTGTAATTATTTCCTGTCTACTATTAGCAATTCTTCATGATTATGGACAATTCGGACTTGAATCACTTATAAATATTGCCGGCAACCGCCATTTCAATAATGTAATTATTGCTTCAGGAGTTTTAAATTTAGCTTTCGTTTATTTTTTGTGGTCTCTTATCTACTTCCTGTTTCATTTCATTCAGAATTATAAAAAGGCAGAGATAGAAAATTTTAAATGGCAGGCTTCCATTAATGAAATAGAATTGAACAAACTGAAATCGCAACTCAATCCTCACTTTATGTTCAATGCGATGAACAGCATCCGTGCACTGGTGGACGAAAACCCTTTGAAATCAAAAGAAGCAATTACTCAACTTAGTAACTTATTGCGAAACACTTTGCAAATGGGCAAGAATAAAGTGATTACTTTTAATGAAGAAATGAAAATAGTGAATGATTATCTTGCACTGGAATCAGTAAGATATGAAGAACGATTGAAAATAAAAATGCAGATACAAAAGGGTTCTTCCGACTTTGAAGTGCCGCCGTTAATGATTCAAACATTAGTGGAGAATGGCATAAAACATGGCATTTCGAAACTTACTGAAGGTGGAATGATAGAAATAACAACAAGAGTGGAGAAAGATAAACTCATTATTATTATCAGGAACAGTGGGCAAATAAAAGAGAATATGGAGACTGACAGTGGTTTCGGAATTAAGAACACACTTCAGCGTTTGAAGCTTTTGTACGGCAATGAAGCTTTATTAAAAATAGCTAATCAGGATTCGAATACAGTAATAACCGAATTAATAATTCCTAAAAATATGATTAATCATGAAAGCAATAATAATTGATGATGAACGATTGGCGCGCCAGGAGTTGAAAAACTTATTGGCTGCCTATCCTGAAATACAAATAGTGGGCGAAGCTGCCAATGCTGAGCAGGCTGCTGCAGAAATAGAAAAATTAAATCCGGATGTAATATTTCTCGACATACAGATGCCGGGAAAAAACGGTTTCGAACTGCTTGAAGAAATAAGCGGTGTGCCAGAAGTTGTCTTTGTTACTGCTTATGACGAGTATGCTATTAGGGCATTTGAAGTGAATGCTCTGGATTATTTATTGAAGCCTGTTCAGCCTGCACGTCTCGCTGAAACAGTGAAAAAAATATTTAATAAAGAAAGTATCGAGCAATCCGAAACTAATCCGCCAACGTATCTTCTCTCGGACAAAGATCAGGTATTTGTAAAAGATGGAGACAAATGCTGGTTCGTAAAGTTGAGTGATGTCAGGCTTCTGGAGTCGGAAGGCAATTATGTAAGAGTACATTTTGATAAAAACCGTCCATTGATTTTACGTTCACTTAATAACCTGGAAGCACGATTGGATACAAGAACTTTCTTCAGAGCAAGCCGTAAATTTATCATCAATTTGAAATGGGTGGAAGGAATAGAAAACTGGTTCAGCGGCGGACTGATGGTAACATTAAGAGGAGGAGAAAAGATAGAGTTATCTCGGAGGCAGGCAGCACGCCTCAGAGAATTAATGAGTTTGTAGAATTTAGATGTTGTCCTTCGACAAGATCAGGATGACATTTAGAGTTTAGATATTAGAATTTAGAATTTCTCTTGAAACATATTCCTGGAGTTCGGGAAAGAACTCTTTGAATTCATTTTCAAACAAAATAAAGTGTTCTTTCAAATCATCAATTGCATATTCCATATTCGATTCGAAGGAAGTTCTGCGCGCCATTCCTTTCAGCACTTTTTCAATTCCTTCCAGTTTTGAATATCCTAAAAGAATATTATGCTGCAACATATATTTAGTGAACATTGCTGATTTTACCGGAAGAATGGAAAGATTATTATTAATAAGGAAATAAATACGATTCACAAATGTTTCAAGCTCTATATCAGAATAAATATTCCAGTTGATTGCCAGATAATGATCATAATAAATATCAACAATAACTCCTGCATATTTTTTATACTTCTCCCGTAATCGCAGTTTGCTTTGTTCTACCACAGGATGCGAATCGGTGAATGTATCAATCTTCCGATGCAATATAATTCCCTGTTGAATCTCTTTTGAGAAATTATTAAAATCACTTCCCTTTACCGAGTCGGCAATATAATTGCCTATAATCAATCCTTCCGAATTGCCTGCTAAATAAAGGTGAGAGAGAAAATTCATTTATAACTTTTTTGCTTCATTCCAGTATATATCCATTTCTGCCAGCGTCATCTCACTCAATTGCTTTCCTGCTTTGGCAGCTCCCGCTTCCAAATACTGGAACCGTTTAATGAACTTTTTATTGGTCTTTTCCAATGCTGCTTCCGGATTGATATTTACAAAACGAGCATAATTAATCAAGGAGAAAATCACATCTCCAAACTCATCCTCTATTTTATCTAAAGGCGCATTGCTGTCCACTTCGTGTTTCAATTCATTGATTTCTTCCTGCACTTTTTCCCATACCTGTCCCGGATTTTCCCAATCAAACCCAACAGCACGAGCCTTCTCCTGAATACGTGAAGCTTTTATTAATGATGGTAAAGAAACAGGAACTCCTCCCAACACTGATTTATTTCCTTCCTTTAATTTTAACTTCTCCCAATTTTGTTTCACATCTTCTTCATTATTTACTTTCACATCTCCATATATATGCGGGTGACGATGAATTAATTTTTCGCAGAGCGAATTAATAACATCAGTTATATTGAATTCGTTGGTTTCGGAAGCAATACGTGCATAAAAAACAATGTGCAATAAAATATCTCCCAACTCTTTCTTAATGTTAGGCATGTCCTTATCCATAATGGCATCAGCCAGTTCGTAAGTTTCCTCAATAGTTAAATGACGCAGACTTTCTATGGTTTGTTTTTTATCCCACGGACATTTTTCACGCAGTTCATCCATTATAATCAGCAATCGCTCGAAAGCTTTTAATTTCTCTTCCATAAATTTTATAAATTTGAATTACAAATGTACTTTTATTGAGTTTAGGGCAAGCCAATAATTTTAATAATTTTGTGCGCTTAATAAAAAATACACTTTCAAATAAGTTTTAATGCAAATAACAATTAAACGTTTTAAATTTCTTAACCTTTTTCTTTTATGTCTTGGTTCTATTGTGGCGCAGGCGCAGGATGCTCCAAGTCATGATTTTGTTCTTTCTCTTCAAGGTCAGACAGGATATGCCATTGCGCATCACAGCAATATGACGCAATTAATAAAAGGACATTTATTCGGCGGAGAACTGGATTATATTTTCAGAACAGATGGCAGCCGTCCATGGCAACAAATACATCACTATCCTGAAATGGGAATATCCGCCGTACATTTGGATTTGGGCAATCCTCAACAGTTAGGGACTTTGGAAGGAATATATCCTTATGCAAATATTCGCTTGAATGATCTCAGCAAAAAAGTAAGTTTGAATTTGAAATTAGGATTGGGCTTATGTTATATTACAAAGCCATTCGACAGAATAACAAATCATCAGGATAATGCGATAGGCTCACACGTGAACGCTTTTGTAAATTTAAGATTGAATACTGTTATTCCTCTTTCAAAGTCATGGAGGCTGGATGCCGGCATAGGATTAAGTCATGCTTCCAATGGCGCAATTACTACTCCTAATCTTGGATTAAATATGGCTAATATTAATCTTGGAGTAGGTTATGCTTTTGGAAATAAAAACCTGCAATTGAAAAAAGATTCCATTCCTAAAGCGAAAAGAGAATTGATAACTCAGATTATTGGAGTATTTGGAGTAAAAGAATTGATGCCGCCCGGAACTCAACGCTATACTTCTTACGGGCTGATGGCGAATTTTTATTATCAATTAAGTCATAAAAATAAAATTGGAGGCGGAGTGGAAATGTCTTATTGCAATTCCTTAAAGCAATATTTGAAAGATGATTCTATAAAAGTGACACCCGCCAATTTGATAAGAGCGGGAGTAAAAATCTCCTACTCCTTTAATATGAACAGACTTTCGTTGCCAATTGATTTCGGCTTTTATGTTTTTGACCAGAGAGATTTCGATGGCAGATTTTTTCATCGTATTGGATTAAGGTATTTAGTCACCAAACATCTTATCGCAAATATTACATTAATCACCCATTGGGCTGTTGCCGATTATTTTGAATGGGGAATAGGATATCAAATTTAAAACAAATAGTAAGTATATTATAAATGAAATCATTTCAGATAAAAACTTTTTCCATTCTCTTTTTTATCGGTTTTCTTTATTCCTGCAATAAGGAAAATGCCTGCGATTGCATTAAGCGAACAGGTAAGATTGAAACTCAAAAACGCTGGGTTAAGAATTTCGATAAAATTTATGTTGAAACTGATGTTAATGTTTTTATTACTCAGGATTCTATTTTTGATGTGGAAGTGGAAGCCGGCAAAAACATTGGCTGGCTGATAGCTACTGACGTTGTTGATGGCACGCTAAATATTAAAAACAAAAATAGATGTAACTGGGCAAGAAGCTATAAAGAACCTCTTAACGTTTATATAAAGATGCCTGTAATAACATATATTACTTCCAACGGCTCGGGTACTATAAGCAGTTTGAATACAATTACTACAGACCAGTTTCAGGTGCAAATAGAAAGCTCTGGAAATATTGAGTTAAGTGTAAATAATTCATTGATTGTTTCTCATATTTTTGGTTATGGTGATTTGACATTAAACGGTACTACTCACGAACATGATGTAGATATTGGCGGATGTTCATTTTTAAATTGTCAGAACTTACATACAAGTATTACTTACATACATTCGTTTACTACCGGGCTGAGTTATGTGGATGCATCCGATTTATTAACCTGCAAAATAGGGTTGAATGGTGATGTTTATTGTTATGGCAACCCTGTTACTGTTCAAAAAACAATAACGAGCACCGGCCAATTATATCTCAAATAGAAAATGATTTTTAATCGAATACAAATTCATTATTTAGTCCGTCTGATTATTTTCTGGCTTTTGTATTTTGCTCTTTTCCGAATCCTGTTTATTATTTATCATCATTCAAAAATAATTAATGGGCAACACTCCGAAACAGGGTTAAGTTTTTTATATGGTTTGCGATTGGATTTATCAACGGCAAGTATTGCGATAGTTATTCCTTATATTTTATGGGCTTTTCAGCAGTATCATAAATCAAGACTTATTCATTTGATAAATCTTGGATACAATTGTTCGCTTATTATTTTTGTTTCCACTTTAAGTATTATTAATATTAAAATATATGGCGAATGGGATACTTTGCTAGGTTATAAGGCATTAAAATATTTAATTTCTTCTGACGAAATACATACATTTCTTTCTTTGTGGTCGGTGATGCTGTTGCTATTTGTTATTTTTATTTTTGCATTTCTTGGTATCAAGCGATATAGAAAATATCTTACCAACTTCTCCTATCCGATAGAAAATAAAACAGTACGATTTTCTTTAATTCTTATTATCCCTTTTCTCATTTTAATTGGTTTCAGAGGGGGATTGCAGTCGTCACCAATTAATGAAACCAATTCGGAATATTCTGATTTGCCAATAAATAATATTCTTGCGACAAATAATATCTGGTATTTTGCTCATACATTCTGGGATGAAAAACAGGACAAGAATATTAAATTTCCACAGAAGAATAATTAAGAACTATTTCCTCTTTAATTGAACCAATTATAATATATGTCTAAATCAATAAATACGTTGCGTTCCGTTATTCTTCTAGCAGCAATAGTGTTCACAATAAATTCTTTCTCACAAAATAAGAAAAACTCGCGCTGGCGAAATATGATTGACACCACTGCAAAAGTGGCTAATAATATGCGTTGTGTGGATTCTATCTATAAAAAAAACATCAAAACTGTTCAGTTGAGAGATGCAAGTTTTGAAATGTCGCAGCCTATTTTGAATCTTGAAACGCAGGGAACATTGGTTTTAAATTTTGATGATTTTGATGGCGGAACTAAAAACTTTATGTACACTTTTATTCATTGCAACGCCGACTGGACACCTGATGATTTGAGCACAACTGAATTTATTGACGGCTTTGCTGACAATGTTATCAGCGATTATAAATTTTCGTTTAATACCATTCAGCGTTTCACTTATTATTATGTTTCGTTTCCAAATGCAAACATTCGTTTTACTAAATCCGGAAATTATTTATTGAAAGTATATGAAGACGGAAAGCCTGATAACATAGTGCTTACAAAGCGGATGATGATTTATGAAAATAAAGTTACTGTACTTGCAAAAGTAAAACCTGCAAGTTTGGTGGAGTACAGAACATTTAAACAGGAAATTGATTTTACCATTAACCATTCAGGATATGCAATTACTGACCCTTTCGGAGATTTGAAAGTGGTGATAACACAGAATAACCGCTGGGATAATCGCAAACAGGGCTTGAAACCGGTGATGGTTAAAGACGATGATTTAATTTATGATTACGATGAAGAAAACGTTTTTGACGGAGGAAATGAGTTCAGGCATTTTGAAGTTCAGAGCTTCAGATACCAGACTGAATATGTAAAATCCATCAAAAAAGATACAGGCGGTTATCATGTTGAGTTATTAACTGACCAGCGGCGTTCCTCTAAAAGATATGCTACATACACCGATATGAATGGCAATTATCTGGTGAAGGTGCAGGAAGGAACTAACAGCGAAACGGAAGCGGATTATTGTCATGTAACGTTTTTTCTTTCGTCCGTTAATGTATTTACGGATGGTGATGTATACGTGTTTGGAGCTTTTAATGATTGGAAATGTACTGCTGAAAACCGGATGCATTATAATCCGGCGCGGTTTGGTTATGAGTGTACGTTATATCTGAAACAGGGATATTATAATTATGAATATGTGGTGCAGAAGCCCAATGAAACCGTGGCTGACCAGACGGAACTGGAAGGAATGCATTATGATACCGAAAATGATTATTCAATTAATGTTTATTATCACCCGCCCGGAACATACTATGATCAGCTGATTGCTGTGAAAAAGTTAAATTCGATTAAAGACAGGTAAGAGGTTTTTATTGTGTGAACATTAGAAGGTGAAATAATACCTTTAAAGGATTCAGCTTCGCGCCTACCGTTGTGGAAAATTATTACAGCTTAGGGGGTAAGGGGTTAATATGCTCCCAAAAATTTATGTCCATTAAAATGAACCAAATGGTCTGGGTGGTCTGATGTCCAAACTTCCGACTCCCAAGCAATATCAATCATCCATTTTCTAAATTCTGTTCTTGTAAGAAATGCGGTAACAAATATCAATTCTGCTTTACAATCCTTCAACATTTTCTTTAGTTCCAAAACTCTTGTTTCGCTCATTGGTCCCGAACTATAAACGGCTTCAATAAGATATAGCCAATTATTCTTTTTGCTGTATGCAACAATATCAGGCAATTTATCGTGTGAAAGTTCGAAAAAATTCAACTTTTTTAATTCTTCCTTTTCAATATGCAATGATTTATTTGAAGTATCACCGATATAAAGAACAGAGCAATCGCTGCCGAAACGAGGCAGGAATTCATCTATTATTGCTTTCTGCAAAACATTATGCTGACCAAGAGAAAGTTCAAGCGGTTTGCCATTAGGAAGTGTTACAGGAATCTTTTCCATATCTCTTTTTCTGGAAAGAATATCTGAAAGAGTAGGCTTGTTTTTGGTAAATTCCTTTAATGACTTGTTCCAATTTTTGGTATTATAAACAAGTATTAATTCCCTAAAATCAGGATGTAAAGCATAGCCTCTTGTTGGATCATTAGTATCACTTCCCTTAGCAACGCCGCTATTTACAATTATATCAGCAAGTACTAAAAGTTTCAAATCTTTTCTTCTGATATCATCATAAGAACCCGACGAAATCTTTTCTTCAAAATTCTTATTAACGAAATTAATAATATCTCTTGATTTCAGGTTTGTTTTTTCCTTGGCTTTGCTCCAGTCTTTTGTAACATCTGCAACCGCCAAAAAACAAATTGCCATTCTTTCCAACCCTCTTTCTGATTTAGTGTTCATCGGGATTCCAACACTTTCTAAAATGTCGAGTGCCTCATTAATTATTTTCTGAACCGATTCTGATTTTGAGCTTTTACTGATATAGTTTTTCATTTATTAAAATAAAGTAAGCTCATTATTTGGATGAAATTTGTTTTCTAAAATTTCTTCATAAGTATAAAGTTCATCCAATTGATAGCATTCTTTCAATGCCAATGCAAGTTGATACGCTAATAATGGAGGAACGGCATTGCCGATTTGATTGAATTGTTGCGTTTCATTGCCTGTAAACTCAAACCAGTCTGGAAAACTTTGTAATCGCGCCGCTTCCCTATGGTTTATTCTTCGTCTTCTTCCATCGGGTAATTTCACTCGCTGCATATCGCCTGTTGCGCCGGCTAGATTTCTACAAGTCAATGTTCGTGCAGGTCTGTCGGTATATAAATCTCTTGGATTGATGCAGGAAGAGGCCTTTTCATATTTAGCAACATAATTATCCATAGATGCTGTAAAAAATTTACTGCCTTCAGGAACTGTCAACATAGTATCTCCTATAGCTTCTCCAACTGTTAGTTTTTTAGGGTGCTGTTTAGGGAAATTAAATTTTGCTTTATGTCCTATTACAAAAAGTCGTTCACGGTTTTGCGGCACTCCATAATTTACAGCATTCAAAAGTTTGTAATCTATTATATATCCCAATTTTTGTAGTTCTTTTATCACCAAATCAAAATACCATTTGTTAGTATATAAAAGACCGCGAACATTTTCAAACATAAAAACCTTTGGCTTCAATTTCCTCACAGCATCAATAAAAATAGGGAAACCATCTCTCGCATCTTCAATGCCTTTTTGATGTCCGCCAACACTGAATGGCTGACAAGGAGGACCTCCAATTATTATTTCCGCTTTTGGATAATCAAATTCAAGGTCGAGTTTTATTGCGAAGCAATCACCTTTTAAATTCTTCTTATAAGTAGCAACGGCTGCTTTTTCCATTTCGAAGCCTATTGTTTTATATCCTGCCGCTTCAAAGCCTAGTGATAATCCTCCGCAACCTGCAAACAAGTCCAAAACAACTTCATCTTCGGTAATCCGAGGTTTAAGCGTATTGTTTATATATTTTTTATAAAGCATTTTATTAATGATGCAAAGTTATCAAATTCAAAGGCACTTATTAATTTTCTTTTGAACAAACTAAAGTTTTACTCTCCTTTCCACTTCCTTCCAAATCTGCTTCTTAACTGTTAACAACTTTATTAATCATAACCGCAAACAATATATAAAGAAGTAAATTCAATCTCTGAAAGCTAACATTTTCCCTTCCCTTTCCCTCCCTCCTCCTCCCACCAAATCTCCTCCTCCAACCCTCCCAATTTCCCCAATAATCGAAGTATCGTTTCATACGTTCGTATAAATCGTTCATCCGAACGTATAAACCGATCATCCGAACGTAGCAACGATTATTCCGAACGTATAAATCGTTCATCCGAACGTAGCAACGATTATTCCGAACGTATAAACCGTTCATCCGAACGTAGCAACGATTATTCCGAACGTATAAATCGTTTATCCGAACGTAGCAACGATTATTCCGAACGTATAAACCGTTTATCCGAACGTAGCAACGATTGCAACGAACGTATGAATGGTTTATACGAACGTTGCAACCGTTATTCCTTTCGGATGAAAGATTACGCTAATTATCAGCTACTTATAGAATGATGGAATTTAAGGAATCAGTTCAGAAATGGAATCTTCCCATTCCGGCTCCTGCATTATAGCATTAATTTTAGGAATTCCTTTTATTTTCAGTTTAACAGCCGATTGGAAAAAAGCTGTTTTTCCGCTAGGCAAACCAAAAATAATGATGCTTGCCACAGTGGTATCATCCATCCGAAACCTGGTAACTTCGTCAAGCGACCATCTCCATTGATACATATTATATGTTTTATCTGCCTTTGGACTTTATACTTTTTAACTTGAAACTAGTAAAAAGCCTCGCAGAAATGCAGGGCTTTTTTTATTGGATTCTTCGCTGCGCTCAGAATGAACAAACAAAGCATTTTAGCATCTGCACTGTTATATTTTGTAGTTTTGGCAACTTATTATAATATATGTCAATCAAAAAAATAGTCCCTTTATTCTCCTTCCTTTTTATATTACTTTTCGCTTCCTGCGGCGATTTTCAGGAAGTTACTTTCAGCGGAATAGAAAATGTGAAATTGGTAAAGCTCTCGGATAAAGGCGTGGAAGCGGAGATTACCGCCCGAATAAAAAATCCGAACAGCACTTCATTCACCATTTATAAATCGGATATGGATGTAACACTGAGCGGGATAAATGCCGGGAAAGCACACCTGGCAAACAATGTGAGGATAAGAGCAAAAAGCGAAGACAGTTACACCTTCAAAATTAAATCGGATTTTTCAGGTTTGAGTCTTACTGATATTCCGAAGGTAATAGGGATGGCAATGAGTAAAAATGTGAAGGTGGGGATTAAAGGAAATTTGCGTGCCGGCAAATTATTTATTAAGAAAACATTTCCTGTTGACTTGACGCAAAGTGTGCCGCTGAATCTTACCAAATGAGCGGTCTCGAACATAAATATACCAACTCGCTGATAAATGAAACAAGTCCGTACTTGCTTCAGCATGCACATAACCCTGTAAACTGGCATCCGTGGAATGATGAAACGCTTGAAAAAGCGAAGCAGGAAAATAAATTAATACTGGTGAGCATCGGCTACTCAGCCTGTCATTGGTGCCATGTGATGGAGCACGAAAGTTTTGAAGATGAGCATGCAGCCCGTTTAATGAATGATCATTTTATCTGCATAAAAGTGGATAGAGAGGAGCGGCCTGATGTGGATCAGATATATATGCTGGCTGTGCAGCTGATGACGGGGCGTGGCGGCTGGCCGCTCAACTGTATCACGCTGCCTGATGGGCGCCCGATATATGGCGGCACCTATTTCCCGAAGCAGCAATGGATGAATATCTTATTGAATATTGCTGATGTATTTGTAAATGATAAAGAAAAAGCAATTGAGTATGCCTCACGATTGACTGAAGGTGTGCGGCTTGCAGAGCTTGTGAAGGTAAAGGAAATGCAAAATGATTTTTCGGCTGATACATTACATACCTGTTATATTAATTGGAAAAGCAGACTTGATAACATAGAAGGAGGGCCAAGCGGTGCGCCCAAATTTCCGCTGCCAAATAATTATCAGTTTCTATTACGTTATGCTTTTTCTTTCCCTGATAAAAAAGAGGAAGTGCTCAAACATGTTGATTTAACGCTTACCAAGATGGCTTTTGGCGGAATTTATGATCAGATGGGCGGAGGTTTTTCGCGCTATTCGGTTGATCATTACTGGAAAGTTCCGCATTTCGAAAAGATGCTTTATGATAATGCACAACTGGTAACGCTTTATTCTGAAGCTTTTCAGGCAACAAACAATCCGCTTTACAAACAAATTGTTTATGAAACATTAGCTTTTGTTGAAAGAGAATTAACTTCACCCGAAGGTGGATTTTATTCGGCACTGGATGCTGATTCGGAAGGTGTAGAAGGGAAATATTATGTATGGCAGAAAGAAGAATTACAACAGATTTTAAAGGATAAATATAATTTGTTTGCAGATTATTTTAACGTGAATGATATTGGTTTCTGGGAACATGATAATTATATTCTTCTGAGAAATGAAAGTGATGAAAAGCTTGCAAAGAAGCATAATATAACGGTTGAGGAATTGCAGAAAACCATTACTGAAATCAAAAAAGAATTGCTGGCAATAAGAGAGAAAAGAATTCATCCGGGGCTGGATAATAAAATACTCATTTCGTGGAATGCTTTGATGTTAAAGGCATACATTGATGCTTATTCTGTTTTTGAAGAACGACATTTTATGGATGTTGCAGTTAAGAATGTTGAATTTATCTTTACAAATGCAGAGATAAAAGGAAATCAACTTTCGCATTTAGCAGGTAAAAATATCAATGGTTTTCTGGAAGATTATTCATTCCTGATTGAAGCATTAATTGCTCTTTATGAAACTACTTTTGATGAAACGTATCTTACTAAAGCAAATGATTTGATGATGTATTGTATCAATCATTTCATGGATAAAGATTCGGGAATGTTTTATTTTACTTCGGATGAAGACAAGGCGTTACTAAGCCGTAAAATGGAATTGACGGATAATGTTATTCCTGCTTCCAATTCAAGCATTGCAAAGTCATTGTTCAGGTTGGGGCATCATTTCGAAAACGAAGAATATATTCTCATGAGCAGAAAAATGCTTAATAATGTATTGAATGAATTTGAAAATTATGGTGCCGGATACAGCAACTGGGCAATGCTTCATTTATATTTTACGCAGCCTTTTTATGAAGTTGCAATTGTTGGTAATTCTGTTGATGAAAAAAGGAAATCATTCAACAAACATTACCTGCCTAATGTGATATTTGCCGGATGCAAATCGGAAAGCTCATTGCCGCTGCTGAAAAACAGAAGTGAAGACGGTGCAACATTAATTTATGTTTGCGTCAACAAAACCTGCAATAAGCCTGTGAGTGAGCCGGAAGAAGCATTAAAGCAATTCAACTGATTTGAAAAGATTTACCCTGATTTTTCTTTCCCTGATTCTGTACGTCAATTGTACCGCCCAACTTATCAATACCAAGCCTAAAGACATTTCTCTTGGTCCGATTAGTTTTAATCCGGCAGCAGTAAAACAAAATAAAATTAAAAGTCTATTGGTAGTCGTTGTTGATAAACCGGACGGGGAAGTTATTATTGACAAAGGGAATACTCAGGGTTATGAATTTGATACCTGCGGAAATGTGACTAGATATTATTACACTGTTTTTAATACCAGGCATTTCGAAGATGTTGATGTTCCTGCGGTGTATCGTCATGGAAAATTAATTCGACCTGCCGGAACCCGCACTGTTGCCAAGTATATTAACGATACTATATTTGTAAATGTGTTTTATGATAAACAAAATCATGTGATAGCAAAACGGATGCAGGCAGGCGATTATTACGATGCGTATTATTATGAATATGATTCGGTGGGAAGAATTAGGAAAGAAATGCACAGCAAGGAAACGAATGCAAGTGAAAATAAAAAAGAATTTAAACTTGGAGTTCAAAGTATTCTTTCGTCTGAAACATTTGTATATACTGCATTAACGCCAACCCAACTGAAAAAGTCCTGCCTGAATGATGAAGGGCGGGAATATAAAAAAGCCATAATTAATTATGATGACAAAGGAAATATTTTGTCGGAGAATTATGAATTTATTGTCAGCTGGATGCGAGCCGAAACCACATATAAATATGATGCCAACAATCGTTTGACAGATAAAACACTTATCAGTAATGAAAGTGGCGATGTTAAAACGCAATCTTTATATGAATACAATGCAAATGGCGCAATGCTGATAGAAAAGAAATTAAAGAAAGATGTGCTGACAGATGAAATAAATATCCTGTATGATGAAACATTTAATCTTCCTAATTCCGAAGTAAACCGGGACCATATTAATTCTTCCATTGGTATTGTTAAGTTTGGTTATACTTTCTTTCAGTAACAGTAATATGTCAATAATGTAACTTATTTTGAAAGTTATATAACAATTGCCGGGTCAAATATTCCGACCTTTGTTTTCTTTAGAAATCCCTAACTATTCTTATTTATCTAAATAGATGTATACTTTTGTACAGATGCCG
>CAIQBY010000188.1 GCA_903870175.1 uncultured Bacteroidota bacterium | reverse complement strand
ATCATCTGTTTTATAAATTCCTCATCTTCATTATTTTCCATTATATTAGAATTTTCTTCAAGCATAATTATATCTTTTAAAGAAGATTTAATTATGTTTTAATTTGTCTCTGTTTAAGGCAAGTTAATATATTTTATATTTTTTCTAAGGAACATTATTTATCTTTTACTTATCAATCTCTTTTTTTTATTCAACTAAGTGATATACTCTTTAAAAAAGTGATTACAATAATAAAAAGAAAATTATGTTTGTTAATGAAACAAAGAGATGAGAATACTAAAACTCATTTAAAATTGAAGGATTTGTTTAATTGATGTTCAAGTCAATACAAAATAGAGCGAAGTATTAATAAGATGAAACAGAAGTAATCGTGATTTCCCAGACAATACAAGTATTCTGATTATCTTAACAAAGTAACCATGCCATTGCGGTCAAACTCTTTTCCATCTGCCGCTTTATAATGTAACTTGTATACATATACTCCCATTTCACATAAAGTCCCATGCATTTTACCATCCCATCCAACTTCATGATTTTTTGTTGTAAAAATAACCTCGCCAAACCTATCATAAATATCAAATTCATAATTGGCAAAATTCAACCAAGTGAAAACCGGTTTGAAAACAGGATTAATCCCCGTTGGAGTAAATGCGTTGGGTATATATACCTCCGGATCCTGTTTTGCTGTAGCAATATTCGAAAAACTATTTGTAGTGTATCCAAAATAGCTTCCAACTGCCTCAATCTTATATATAAAATTACCTTCTCCCTGTAGAACCTGGAAAATATTATCAACATAAGTTGTATCATCAGCCGCCATCAAAATAGTAGCAATAGGTGCGCCACTAAAAACTCCATATGTACCTCTATAAATATTACATTGTAGTGGAGTTGTACTTGTGGCTCCCCATTCTCTGTATTTATTCCAGCTTATTGAATTTGTAAAATCATTATTTCCAATAGCAGTTAATAACATTGTTTTCCCTATGTTCGAAGCCAGACCATCATATCCGCAACTATCAACATTTACCACTTTATAATAATAAAAATTATTATCGGCATCTACTGTATAATCCGAAAATGAGTTTAAAGGTGTAATAGTATTTGGAACAAAACCAACTTGTTGAAAAGTGGAAGCAATATTTAAAGTGGAACGATAAATTTTATATCCCAATACACTTGCAGCTGTATCAACAGCAAAATCAATATCGATTTGATTTGAACTAACAACTGTTGCAGTTACAAGTGCCAAAAATTGCGGTGGAATTGGTGCTCCGCAGAAAAAAGTTTCCCTGTTGGATGATGCCAATTTAGCTCCCGAACCATCAATTGCTTCTATCTTAAAATAGTAAGTTGTTAATGTAGTTAAGCCAGTAACAGTATAAGTAAGAATACCTGCTGGCACAACTCCTAAGTATAAATATGGACCTGCGGCGGTTCCTGCCGATTGATATATTCTGTATCCAGCCAATCCGGTTCCTAAATTTGGAGAATAAGCTGTCCATTTCAATATTGCACTGTGGTTGCAAATATCAGCTGAATCAGCTAAATAAATTGTAGATAAACTGCCTCCTGCGGGACTTATATTTCCACATGAATCGAATGCGGCAATACGAAACACCTGAGATGCTGTTCCTGGTAATGGATAAGCCCCACTTAAATCTGTATAACTTGTACTGTTAATACTGTGAGTTGAATCAACAGTTTGCCAAACACCGCCCACCAATTGATAAATAACATACCCTGCACAGTCAGGAGAACTGTTCGTACTCCAATTCATCATTGCGTTATTGGCATTATTAACGCTTAATGTATCCATGGTTGGAGTCGCAGGTACAATTGTATTATGCAATACAGCCCCACTGACAGATGAAACAGAAGTACAACCGGTATTATCAGCTAACTCGACTCGAAAATTAATAGTTAAATTTTGTTTGTTGCAAATCCAGATAGTATCTGTAAAGTTTAAATTGGGAGTGGTTCCCACCAGCGTCCAAACACCGGTAGGGTATTCCATGAAGATATTAAAATTTCCGGAAGAAGAAGCAAGCGGTGGAGTAATGGGTTGATTCCAGGATAAGTTGGCAATTCCTGCGCCAGCTACTACATTTAAGAAAATAGTCCTTACTGTATCTAATGGTGCTGAAGGGACAGGACCTGCGCCTGCATTATAAGTAGTTTGCACATAAAAATAAACCCCTGCAGTATTTCCGCATCCGCAAACGAAAGTATAACTTGTTTGAGTTAAAACATTTATTGTTGCGCCTGGTATTAGAGTAAATGGTCCTCCGGGTGCATTGGATGTGTAAACCTGATAGGAAACAAATTGATTTAGCGGGTCTGAGGCAGGTATCCATGTTAATGTTACATCTCCTGTTGTTGAGTTAACACTGACACAAGTAACTTGTGGAGACAGTACTTGCGCCTTTGATGTAGTTTGAAACAGCAGAACTATTACAAACAAACAAACTATTCTCTTAAACATTATTAAATTATTAAGTGTGCAAATGTAATAAAATAAGATACTTAAATATTATTTTATTACACATTTAATCTCCTCTTTACGCTTTTTTACCTACAATTAGTTCTATCATCGAATCTTTATCAAGATATATGGCTGCCAATTCTTTTAACTTAGATGCAGAAATACTCTTAATGGTTGCAATGTACCTATCGAAATAATCATAGCCCAAATCATATTCCATTATGCCTTTAAATCTTTCAGCCAATGCAAACGGCCCATCCACACTGCGAAGAAAGGTGCCAAGCATATAGTTTTTCACCAGTTCCAGTTCTTCTTCATGCACTAATTCTGTCTGTATCCTCTTCAACTCCATGTATATTTCGTCTATTGCTTTTTTGCTCACCTCCACTCCTACTTCTGTAGAAATGAAAAAGTAACCCGAATGTTTCAAGGAAGCTATTCCCGAACCTATTCCGTAAGTATATCCTTTATCTTCCCTTATATTAGACATTAACCTCGAACCGAAATATCCGCCGAAAATAGTATTCAAAACAAGTAAAGATTGATAATCCGGATGCGTTTTATTAAACAATACCTTTCCTATTCTTATTGCCGATTGCAATGCATCATCCTTATAAATCAACTGTTCGCGCTCCATGGCAGAAGTAATTTCTATTGGTTTCACTTCCAGACTATTTGTTGCCAGCCAGTCGTTCCCTCCAAAATGTTCATCAAGTAAAGTATAAACATCTTCACTTACTTTCCCTGCCAATATTATCTTACAGCTATTTGCTCGATAATAATTCAGGTAAAACTTTTTCAGCAATTCACGGTTTATTACATCAAAATCCATCTCTTTCACATTTATCCCATAAGGATGTTTTTCTCCGAATAGCAATTCTACAAAACGTTTCCGGGCAACATTCGCCACCTTTTGATTATTTACATGAAACTTCTGTTTTTTATTCTGAAGATGTATATCCAGTTCTTCCTGCGGAAATGTAGCATCCTTTATCACCTGCTCCACCACCGGCAGAGTCGATTTTAAATGTTTATTAAGTGTATATAAAACGATTGAAGCGTGGTCCTGAGACACCCCTGTTTCCAGAAAAGCACCATAATAATCAACTGCATCAGCTATCTGAGCCGCCGTCATTTTACTCGTTCCTTCTTCCATCATCGCACTAACAGTAGCTGCCAGCAGCGGAATTTCCTGCTGATACATCCCTGCCGAAAACATAAACTCAATCCGTATTAATTCCTGAGTTCCTGCATTCACAGCATATACAGGTATTTTATTCTGCAACTTCAGTTCTGTTGCATGTATCATTTCTATCTTGTCAACCGTTTTAAATGCCGGTGCTATTTTCCTGTCAACTATTTCCATGCTCTATATTTTTGGCAAAGATAGTTTTTTTAGTGTTGGTACAATGTTTTTAGGCAGGTGTCGAAATACTCAACAAATTATCAAAATTCACACCACCTTTCCATTGCTCTTATTTTGCAATTAAAGAACGAAGAACATTATTACCTTTGTCGCTTATTATCCTTTATCAGCAGTCATCAATGGTAGAAAATACCGAACAGTTATCAAAAAGTTTTCTCCGCACCTGGCGGTATGCTCTTTTCTGGGTAACCAGTTTATTTTCGAATATCGGTACGTGGATGCAGCAGGTAGCTGAGCCATGGGTAGTACTCAGCTTAAGCAATTCTCCTTTCTGGGTGGGGCTGGATAGCTTTGCATTAAATGCTTCGGGACTTCTATTCGCACTTTTTGGCGGCATCCTTGCCGACCGTTATAACAAGCGGAAAATAGTATTATTCTTTCAGGCAATCCAGTTTTTATGTGTTCTCTCGCTGGTTGCGCTCCTCGTTCTCGGATTGCTGAAAGTATGGATGATAGTTATTATTTCTTTTTTAGTTGGCCTCACCGATTCCCTATCGATGCCGGCATTTCAGTCGGTCATCCCTTCCATCGTCAGCCCCAATGACATTCCTCATGCTGTTTCCCTCAATTCCACTCAATTTAATCTTTCCCGAATCCTTGGCCCTGCTATTGCAGGTATTGTTATTGTTCGGTATGGTGCAGTGGTTTGTTTCAGTGCCAATGCCGCTTCCTACATACCATTTTTCTTATCGCTCTATTTTATTTATCCGCGAAGGAAAAGAACTTTACAAAGCCTGCCAGCCCAACCGAAACCTAAGATTCATCTTGTCGAATTTAAAAAACTCCTTAACAACCCCTTAATTCGTTTTCCGTTGATGACCACTTTTGTCACCAACATGTTTTGCGGACCGCTTGTTTCCTTCTGTTCAGTCATCATCAAAAATGTTTTTCACAGCGGAGCAGGTAATTTCGGAGGAGCTGTTACAGCCTTTGGTATAGGTGGTTTAATTGGTGCTGCCATTACATTTATCCCCTTCCCGCCATCATTTAAAAGAAACAGATTTGCAACCATCGTTTCTATTTT
>CAIQBY010000187.1 GCA_903870175.1 uncultured Bacteroidota bacterium | reverse complement strand
GGTATTAAATCCAGAATTTGGCGCAGTAACGGTTTGTTATTATTTTTACTACGTTTGAATAGCCCCATATTTTTGTGTTTTGGTCGTTCTTAACCAAAGGTATGGCCGCTATTCAGGCAAAAAAGTTTCGGATAGTTGTGGATTGCAATCAAAGAATTATGATGACGTAAGTTCTAATTGCAGCAAAATTGCTTGTGCAAATGAAGGGATTGGTCACTTTGCTTATCCCAAAATTTTGAAAGAGGATATGTACTATGAGGCTATTCCTTGTGTAACCTTTAAATACCTCCATATACTAACTGCATCATATCATTACATTTCGGTCTTGGCTATCGACAACGAAATGGATATTTATTTTCATAGCAATCCGACTTACGCTCCTGAAACCCAAACATTTTCTGAAAAGTACTCAGAATGGTTTAAGAAGGCGTTCTCTACCCTTTACACATTGGCGATTCAAGGTAATAATATTAGGATAAATTGCAAGAATTACACCAACTATGAAAATAAAGTTAATACTACTGATAAAGTAATATATAGTGGAACATTCACAACCAGATTAAGTTCAGCTCCGAGGATGTGGAATAGCAGCACAAAACTTGGAGATGATGATATTTTGTATTTAGAGCTATTAGGCACTTCCGATAATAATGATCTATCATCACTCTCTCTCTCTCTACCTTGGAATGTGCATCAGCCGCTTTTTCAATAGCCTTGCCAACACCATCCATATCTTCGGTGAAGGCAATAAATTTATCCAGCATCTCTCCTGCCTTTTTACCGATCTCAACCGCATTCCTGGTCTGGTTTTCATTTTTCAATACAGAAGCAATTGTTCTCAGTGTTGCCAACAACGTTGATGGAGATACCATTACTATCTTCCGCTCCCAGGCATATTCAAACAAGGTCTTATCCTCACGAACGCTCAAAGCGAACCCTGATTCTATTGGTATGAACATTATCATAAAAACAATACAAAAGTTGGATATGCAACCTATTAAATCTGACCGTTCCTAAAATGATCCTCTTTTGCAGTTGTAATAAAGGGTATAAATAAAAAGGCAAAAAGAAGTAATGTATACCGTAAAATATTTTTTAGGTAAGGTGTTTACCTTTTGAAAAAAAGATAACCTAATCGCAGAATTTAGGCACAAAACATACTTTTTTTATGGTACAAAAAAAACTGCGCATCTTCTTATTGTTAGCTATTTACTCCGTATTGTTGATAGCTATCTCTTCATGTACATTTAACTCAGAAAATCAGCGACAAAAAATGATTGCCGAGATCGCTGATTCATTGAATAAGATTAAACAGACTGAAATGAAACAGGAAGAAGAGAAACGGATACATGAGGAGGAGATTAAAAGGCGAGAGGAAGAAAAATTAAAGGAAAATTGTGTGAATATGTATAACCAGCTTAAAAATGGATTAGAACAGTTTACCAGTATAAGTAAAATGAAAGTATATCAGGTTTTCGAGGATAAAATCGTTGATAGGGAAAGGGGAACAGTTTATTTCCACGCTATCGATAAAATAAGCATAGAATATAATGTGTGGGGGAATAGTATTTTCCTATATGCACTGGGTGAAAACCAAAATCAGATTGAACTTTGTCTACCAATAAATGATCGCAGCGTTAAAGAAGAGTGCCGTTTATTTTACCCGTGATTATACCAATGTATCCATCGTTGCTGTAGTGCTCATACCAATAATCTATTGGTGGGATCCTTTTCTGATATGGCTTCCATTCTCCGAATGGAATTTTGTTTGATGCCACAGGGATAATGCTCAAATCAATTTCCAGTTTTGAGTTAATATTCTCGTTTTTCTTACATGGTTCCATCGGTTTTCAGTGTTAAACAATCACTGTTATTTTGCGACAACGATTTCATCAGAAACTGTGTTGTCCAGGTTGCGACCTTCATGAAATCGCTTTTGGCATTTTTTACCAGTTGAGCATGTAATTCTCTGTCAACGGTTAGGTATAGCCTTACCTTCTTTTTGTTCTTTCGCATAGTTTTATTTTTTTAGTATGCTTTTATTTTTCGCCACAAACTGTTACTATAAGTGGCTTGTACAATCATTATTAGTAAGTAGCGAGAAAAACAAGAAAAGACCAAAAAACAGGCAAAAAATCGTTAAAAAAGATAATAAATGACAAAAATGTGACAATGTCATTTTTAATATGACACTACGCACACGAATACTATCTATGAGAAAGTGCCAAGCAGAATATACATATTAATATGTTTAGGCTACCAACTTGTAAACTGTAGAAGCAGATAATGCTATTATTTACCAGTAGAATATGGTTTCAAGTGTGCTTTAGCCAGGGATAGTTCAGTAAAATCTAAAATCGGGGGAAGGTAAACATGAGCAATTTAGAAGATGATCGCTGTAAACTACTGGTAATCAGCACCAAAAAAACACCGTAAAATACACAATATCTTGCCCCACTTTCAAAAATGTCTTGCCCCAAAAGGAAAAAGCCTCGATAATCTATTGATTATCAAGGCTTTAGCTTTTTCTTTCAGCGGAGGGACAGGGATTCGAACCCTGGATACCCTTTGACAGGTATACACACTTTCCAGGCGTGCCTCTTCAACCACTCGAGCATCTCTCCGTTAGTTGAGGGGTGCAAAGGTAATCAATCCCGCTCAAACAGGGAAAACTTTTTTAGCATTTGTTGTGGTGATAAGGGCTACCTCCTGCACGTCCATACCCATAATATCGGCTATTTTGTGGCCTATTATAGGTATGTAGCTGCTTTCGTTGCGCTTACCACGGTAGGGTACTGGCGCCAGATAAGGGGCGTCAGTCTCTAATACTATCCGCTCCAGTGATACTGCGTTTATGACCTCAGGCAGGTTGGTTTTCTTATAAGTGACGACTCCACCTATACCCAGGTAAAAGCCTAGTGCCGCCACCTGCTGT
>CAIQBY010000186.1 GCA_903870175.1 uncultured Bacteroidota bacterium | reverse complement strand
TCGCTGGAATCAATAGGTTTGTCAAATGAAACAGAAGATAAATCAATGTCGAATTTATGCAGTTCGGGAATCTGTTCGGTGAGGTGTTTGAAATCAAACGGTATCAGCTGTCCTGATTTTGCATCCTGAATCATGCCGATAGTGCCGCCTGTGTATATTAATAGGACTTTTGATTTCATAGTGCTTAATTAGGAAGGAGTTCTTTTTTGAATGTCGAATAATGAATATGGAATAATGAATTTTGAAGTGCGGACTTAACTTCATTATTCGTTATTCGATGTTCGAAATTCATCATTGTTTTAAATTCATTAACGAGGATATTTTCTTCAAACACCAAATATATCTATTGAGTTTTGTGTAGTAACTGCAGCAACTTCTTCGAGAGAAATATTTTTTATTTCAGCAATTCTTTTTGCTATCAATATTAAATAATCAGGTTCGTTTCTTTTGCCGCGATGTGGCATTGGTGCAAGGTAGGGCGCATCCGTTTCCAGTACTATATGTTTCAAATCTATTGCTTCTACCACTTTATCGAGGTCGGAATTTTTGAATGTTACCACGCCTCCTATTCCAAGTTTGAAATCGCCTGCATTTATTACCTGCTGCGCCTGTTCCACTGTTCCGCCGAAACAGTGGAAAATTGCTTTTGTGCTGTAGTTGTTGAATTCATTCACTATTTCCATTACTTCGTTAAACGAATTTCGGGTGTGGATGATGTATGGCAAATCGTGTTTTTGTGCCATCTGTATTTGAATCCGAAAGGCATCCTGCTGCTGAACAAGAAAACTTTTGTCCCAGAATAAATCAATTCCTATTTCGCCTATGGCAACAAATTTTCTTTTTTTCAACCAGTAATCAACCACCTGTAACTCGTGCTGATACTTCATCCCGACGGAGCATGGATGCAGACCAATCATTGCAAAACAATTATTCGGAAATTGTTTTTCTACCTGAAACATGTCGGCTATAGTTTCGCTGTCAACGTTAGGCATAAAAAACCGTGTAACACCGCTATTAATGGCTTTCTCGATTAATGCATTTCTGTCTTCATCAAAATCCTTTGAATAAAGATGCGTATGTGTATCGGTTAAAATCATATCGCAATATTACGGATTTTTATTGGTAATCGGCTTATGATTATTGTTAGCAGTGAGTTATGTTTTTGTTTCCTGACAATAATTTTAAATTATATAATTATCTGCATATACATTAATTATCGACTCAAATAATATAATAAGTAAAGTTGGCTGAAACTATTTATTGACAAGTATTTCAAGAAATGCAGTTACTTGTGGATATTTAACGTTAACATTACAGAACATTAATAAACTAATAAAAATCGATATGAAAAATTTAACAAAATCAAGAATGAAAAAGCTGAATAAAAAAATTATTAGAGAGATACTGAAGGAAATAAAATCGTACCGGAAAGAATACTTTTTGATGTCGACCGTGCTGCCGATACACTCGGTAACAGCCAAACTCAATATGCCGAAGAGCAATGCGAAACGTGGCGTAAAGGCATTGGCAATAGTTACTGCCTGCACCGGAAACACCAATGTGGCGGTGCCTGCAGCAATAATCAAAGCGATGAAGCTGAATATTACTAATTATAATAACGCCACCAAAGGCAACAGACCCGGACTATGGCAATTAGTGAAAAATGACTTGAACTATTTAATGAGTTTATTTCAAGCCAAGGCGAATAAAGATCCGAGTAATTGTATTGTTATAATTCAATCGGGCGGGTTCAAGGTGAGGGATGTGGCGATACATCAAAAGGGAAAATTTACTGCGGTCAATGGCGTTTTGTCAGGCACTGCCGAATTAACTGCACAGGGAGGCGGACAACGTACATGCCACGACTGGAGCTATTCGTCCGACGGTATCAACTGGAAGCGTGCCAAGCCAACCATAGGTGCTTTTACTATAATAAAAAATCTTATCATTGGGCGTGCTGCATATTTTATGCACGAATTAATTGACAAGGACGGCGGAAAAGGGGTAAGTCAGATAATAAAAATTGTTATCGGTTAAGCAAAAAGGGGAACGAGAGTGGAAAATCAATCAAAGTCAATCCACTTTGATGGAGAGTGAATCCATTTTGATAAAGAGTGAACCGACTTTGATTGAAAGTCCATTCACTTTGATTGAAGACTATTTGTAATTGATTGAAAGTGGACCGACTTTGATTGAAAGTGAACCGACTTTGATTGAAAGCCAATTCACT
>CAIQBY010000185.1 GCA_903870175.1 uncultured Bacteroidota bacterium | reverse complement strand
TTTTAATTCCTTTTTTATTGATTCCACAAATATTATTAAGTGGAGTGATAGTTAAGTTTGATGAGTTGAACCCTAAAATATCAAGTCAGGCCATTGTTCCTATGTGGGGCGAGATAATGACTTCCCGCTGGGCTTTCGAAGCATTGGCGGTAAACCAGTTTGTAAATAATGATTATGAAAAACAGATATACCAATTTGATAAGGAAATAAGCAATTCTCAATTGAAGAAAGTTTACTGGTACTCCAAGATGGAAGAGATTGCACTTGACTGCAAAGGAAAAGATGCTGCACCTGAAAAGTTTGAATTGCTAAAACAGGAAGTGAATGAAGAAATGAAAATAAATCCTTCCATTGTTTTTTCATCCATCAATAAGCTTAGTAAAGAAAGTTATGATGATAAAACGTATAAAGAATTAAAGGACTATTTAGGGAACGTGAAAAAATACTACGGTGACATTTATGATAAGGCAACTAAAAGTAAAGACGACTGGATGGCTAAGTTTCAGGAGAATGAAGCAGGCAAGGCAGAGTACAAATCATTAGTGACAAATTTCCAGAATAAGAAAATTGAAGATGCCGTGAAGAATGAAAATATGGATGTGGACCCGGTAGTGATTGAAGAAGGCAAGTTGGTACCTACCAACGACCCGATATTCAGGAATGGAACAAAAGATAGATTTGTAAGGTCACATTTCTATGCACCTGCAAAAAGTGCATTCGGTAGAATGTACAGTACGTTCTGGATTAATATTATTGTTATGTGGTCAATGTCGCTGTTACTTGGAATAACTTTGTACTTTGATGCATTAAGAAAATTCCTCAGAATGTTTTCATCAATACAATTGAAGAAGAAACGGTGAATGAAAAAAATTACTGATTAACTATTATTGATTTTGTTACGGGATAGCAAAACAATAGAATTAAAAATAAGTATATTTCAAATGAAATATATCTTCAGAGAGCAGTTATACGATAAGATTCAAGGTAAATTAAAGGTTAGGATTTTTAATCCATTGTCTTCAACTCGGCAACCAATTCTGTCAACGCTTTTTTAGCATCACCAAAGAACATGGAAGCTTTAGGGTCGTAGAATAATAAATTATCAATTCCGGCATATCCTGCATTCATTGACCGTTTATTGATAATAATATGTTTTGCTTTATCCACTTCCAAAATCGGCATTCCATAAATAGGAGAGGAAGGGTCTGATTTTGCAGCAGGATTCACTACATCATTTGCACCAACCACAAGCACTACATCAGTTTGTTCAAATTCAGGATTGATGTCATCCATCTCAACCAATTTACTGTAATCTACATTTGCTTCCGCAAGTAATACATTCATGTGCCCAGGCATACGACCTGCAACAGGATGGATAGCATATTTCACTTCCACACCGCGCTCTTCAAGTAATAACTCCAACTCATGAATAACGTGTTGTGCCTGAGCTACAGCCAATCCATAACCCGGAACAATTACCACTTTCTTTGAATAATTCATCAATATTGCCAAGTCGGAAACCTGAATATCTTTTATAGAACCTTTAGCACTATCGCCTGAAGAAACGGCAGCTCCACCACCAAATGCCCCGAAAATAACGTTACTCAACGGACGATTCATTGCTTTACACATAATCAATGTTAATAGTGTACCAGCCGAACCAACAAGAATACCTCCTGTCAACATAACCTTGTTGTCGTATAAGAAACCGCCAAACGCTGCAGCCAGACCGGTAAAAGAATTTAGTAATGAAATTACTACAGGCATGTCGGCACCGCCAATTGGGATAGTAAACAAGATACCATAAACAATAGCACAGGCAAATAATAAATAAACCAGCATCATACTACCACCAGTAGCGATAATGTATCCTCCGAAAGAAAAAACACCAATCATTACGATTGTGTTAATTACATTATAACTTGGAAGACGGATCGGTTTATTCATTGTGCCGTTTAGTTTCAGGAAAGCAATAATACTTCCTGAAAAAGAAACAGTACCGATAATTAATCCTAAAATAATTGCCATCATGGTACCGATGGAAGCCACATGAGTAGGCTCGCTCATCAAGTGGTTAAATTCTATTAGTGAAATTAATGCCGCACACGCGCCACCCATTCCATTAAACATCGAAACAAGTTCCGGCATTTTTGTCATTTGAACCTTCTTGGCAGTCATCCAGCCAATGATAGTACCTATTCCGATTGCTCCGAATATCATTCCAAAAATCATCATAGGAACATCGCCTTCATGCAAAAAGATTGTTCCTAAAATAGCAATGGTCATACCTGCAGCACCAATCAAGTTTCCTTTACGGGCAGTTTTTGCGTTGCCCATCATTTTTAATCCAATGATAAAAGTTACCGAGCCAATAAGGTAGCAGATTTCTAATAAATTATGTTTCATATATTTTAATTTGAAGATTTGATAATTTGAGGATTTGAAGATGTTGTATTATTTAATTTTGATGATGAAATAATTTTAGACAACACTTTAATAATACTTTCTATTTTTAATAATAAATCTGATGTATCAGGATAGTTTTTTGATTGTTTACAAAGCTTTAACCAATATTCTGTTTCATCAGCCTCCTTTGCTGCAATTTTTATTTTGTGTATGAAGTCCGCTTTACTTTCTGAATTTTGAGCCTCTTTTACATTTGCTCCTATTGAAGTTCCCGACCTAAACAATTGATTTGATAAATTAAATTTTTTCTCAATTTGAAGTAGCTCACAAAACTCAATAATTACCAATGAGAATTGGAAGGTTAAGTCAACTATTAGATTACTTTTATCGTTTCTCATACATCATCAAATCATCAAATTTTCAAATCATCAAATCGATTTACTTTTTCTTCTTAAACATTTCCAACATTCTGTCAGTAACCACGAACCCTCCAACCACGTTAAGAGTTCCAAGAATCACAGCCAGAAAACCCAATCCAAGCGCAAGGTAATTGTTCGTATCCACATTAAGCATTACGTGAATTGCTCCTACGATTACTACTCCATGAATTGCATTTGCACCGCTCATTAAAGGCGTGTGAAGTACTGTCGGTACTCCTCCTATTACTTCTATCCCTACAAAAATAGACAGGATAACGAAGTAAAATGTTTCTTTGTT
>CAIQBY010000184.1 GCA_903870175.1 uncultured Bacteroidota bacterium | reverse complement strand
TGTGAATTTACAATTGAAAATATCTTTTTGATTGCACTGCTTCCTACCTCCCTGTTCCTATTGATATATGGAGTTCCCGGTTCTACATTAAACTTAATATTTGCAACACCTGCACCATCCTGACCACGATTGTGCTGCTTTTCCATAAGCAAGTACAATTTATTTATTCCATATAAAGGAGTGCCGTATTTTTCGATATAATAATCAAGCGGTTTAAGTAAACGAATTATAGCTATACCACATTCGTGTTTTATTGAATCGCTCATATTAAATTTTTATTTGGGATTAAGGAATGCAAATTTACGGTTTTTATTGAAGCGGAAGTCAGGTAAAGTGGTTGAATATTCTTCCTAAAAATTATTTCCGATAACTTAGTTACCATACATATCCAAAGCTGCATCTAAATAGAAATATAAGTCAGTTGGATGATTATTATCTTTTCGTTTTTCTCGTTTCTTTCCCAATCTAACAACAATCATTTTCTTATCGGGAATACAAACAATGTATTGTCCTAAAATACCACGTGCATAAAATATATTATGACCTTTATAATTTGGAATTAACCACCAGGCATAACCATATTTATTATTTTTATTTCCATCATCATCCACCAAATCGGCTGGTTTAATTGAGTTTAAAACATAATCCACAGAAATTAATTGTTTACCATCGCATTTACCTGAATCAAGATACAATTTCCCTAACCGCGCAAAATCTCTTGCATTTGAGTTGAAACAACAATATGCTTTCTCCATGCCGTCTTCATGATCAAGACTCCAGTAAGCTTTATTTTTTGTTCCAATTTGCTTCCAGATTTTTTCCGACATATAATCTCCAAGCTTTTTGCCTGTGGCTTTTTCGATAATAAAACCAAGCAATTCAGAGTTTCCACTTAGGTACTTAAATGTTTTTCCTGGTTCTTCCGTAACTTTATATTTATAAGTGAGTTTTTTTAAATCACTTCCATAATAAGCTGCGGCAGGGTATGCAAATGGATTAACATAATCTTCATCAAAATTAATTCCCGAACTCATCGTTAATAAATCCTTGATTTTTAATTTGGCATTATACCCTTCTTTAAATTCAGGAAGAAAATCTCCAACAGGTTCATCCACACTTTTTATTTTCCCTTCATCAATGGCTGCACCAACTAAAATACTGACAAAAGTTTTTGCCATCGAGAAAGAGTTTGTAATGGAATTTTCTCCAAATCCATCCCAATACTGTTCATGAATAATCGAATCATCTTTTATAACAAGATAAGCGATTGTTTGCATGTCTTTAAACTCCTTTTCATTTTCAGGAGAAAGTTTTTTACTGTTATTCAACTTGGAAACCGCCCATTCCTTTGGCTTGCCTGCATTCACTTCACGGTTGCTGAAAATTTTATACTCTTCAATAGTTGGCCCTGATCGACCTTTTAGATATGTATTTGCAACACCTTTATATAAATATGTTTTTCCGGCAACGATAATAGCAAGATTAATAATCACGAGAATTATTAAAAACCATTTCCCTACTTTTTTAAGAACTTTCATACTTGCTGACAGAGATATAAAATATTATTTATCAAAAATACATATATAGTAGCTAATAGGAACGTAATTACCCATATATTTTTGAAATATTAACGAAAACAAAGGCCTGTTCCGTTTTTATTAAACTTTTTCCTTGAGTTTTTTCTCTTTGTAGGATTCGTAAAGCTGATGAACAATTCCATCAGATAAACCAATTTGCGGAATAATTATCTTTTCTATATCCGCTTTTTTGAGCACTGTCAACAATATTTTGGAGGCAGGAATAATAACATCGGCTCGGTCGGGATTAAGACCAAGAATATGAACACGTTCTTCGTAAGTATAGGATTCAAGCACTTCGTAAAGGTTTTTTAATTTTGCAGTTGCAATAGGTTTGTTGATTTTTCTTCCCGACATTTTAAACAACTTATTAATGTTGCCTCCCGAACCTATCGCCATTAAAGGTTTATAACCTTTTGTAATTTCTGCAATCCAGTTTTTGAAGTAAGTCCAGTACTCTTTATCAATCTGATTGTGCAGCATACGAATAGTACCTACATTAAAGGATTGAGAAACGATTGCCTTGTTTTTCGAAAACAAAGTAATCTCTGTGCTTCCGCCGCCAATATCAATATACAGATAGTTATTACTTTTATCCAGATGCTCTTCTATGTGATTGGCATAAATAAGATCCGCTTCCGTTTTGCCATCTATTATTTCTATTTTAATTCCTGCTTCCTTCCTCACTCTATCCACAATATCATATCTGTTCTCTGCATCGCGCATGGCAGAAGTGGCGCAGGCACGGTAATCTACAGCATCATATACATCAATTAAATTTTTAAAAGCTTTCATTGCGGTTACCAGTTTTTCTTCCTTCAGAGGAGAAATAGAACCTTTAAGAAAAGAATCTTCACCCAAACGAATAGGTACACGAATAAGTTCAGCTTTTTTATAAACTATCGTGCCGTCATCATCATAAACATTGCAAAATAGCAATCTTACGGCATTGGAACCAATATCAATTGCTGCAAATTTCAATACAAATATTAACTCTTTTTAATTTGAAATAATTTATAAATATCTTCCTGTGCAGTCACTTTTAATTTACTGCCTGTTTTCCGATATTCATTATTTTGTTTACTGCCCAATACTCTTGCTTTTGTATTGTCTTCCCAGAGTTTATCAATTATTTTTCGCAGCTGCAGCTGAATATTTTTATCATAAATAGGCACAGCAACTTCCGAACGATGATCTAAATTCCGGGTCATCCAATCGGCCGAAGATATAAAGTATTTTTCATCTCCGCCATTACAAAATATAAACACTCTGCTGTGTTCCAAATATCTGCCAACTATACTTATTGCTTCTATATTATCACTGATGCCTCTAACTCCTGCTACCAGCGCACATGTGCCGCGAACCAATAATTTTATCTCCACTCCTTCGGCACTTGCCTCATAAAGTTTTTTTATCATTCCGATATCCACTAAATTATTTAGTTTTAGAAGAATATAAGCCGGTTTGCCTGCTTTGGCATTTTGAATTTCTTTGTTGATAAGTTGTACGATTCTCTTCCTCATAAAAAAAGGAGAGACCATCAAATGTTTGTATGTTCCCGATTTAAAATTATCAAAATAAAAAACAAACACCTTCTCCACCTCTTCGGTAATGCGCTTGTCGGAAGTTAATAAAGAATGGTCAGTATAAATTTTCGCGGTATCACCATTAAAATTCCCTGTGCCGATATGAGCATAGTTATTAATCTTTCCTGACTCGCGACGGGTGATGAGAAACATCTTCGAATGAATCTTTAATCCGGGTACGCCATAAATAATATTGGCGCCTTCTTCCTGCAATTTATTTGCCCAGTAAATATTTGCCTCTTCATCAAACCGAGCCTGCAACTCAACCACAGCTGTTACTTCCTTCCCGTTCTTAATTGCATTGATTAATGCTTTCACCACATTTGAATTTCTGGCTACTCTGTATAAAGTAATTTTTATGGAAATAACTTTCGGGTCGATGGAAGCTTCGCGAAGCAAATCTATTATATGTTCGTAAGACTGATACGGGAATGTAAGCATCACATCCTTCTCTTTTAAAACGTTGAATAAATTTGTTTTGTTTATAAAATCAGGATGTTTTGAAGGTATTGCTTTTTTATAACTCAACTCCGGAGCACCTATATTCGGGAACGAAATAAAGTCTTTGAAATTATGATAACGTCCTCCGGGAATAGGATTATCTTCCTTGCCGAGTTTTATTTTTTTCATAATAAAATCAAGCATGTCAGGCGCTATTTTACTGTCGTAAACCAATCTTACAGGCAGTCCTTTTTTTCTGTCTTTTAATCCTTTTGATATTTTTTCGACAAAACTTTTCGAAATATCATTGTCTATATCTATCTCTGCATCCCTTGTCAGCTTTATGTTATAAGCTTCGGTAAAATCGTGTGCGAAGTTTGGAAATATATCTTCGAGACAATATCGGATAACATCATCAAGCAGAATAATGTAATTTTTATCGTGTACTCTTGGCAGCACCACAAATCGCGAAAGCTCTTCTGTAGGCACTTCTATCAAAGCGTATTTATTTTTTTTCTTCTTGTCGTTTTTCCCAAGTTTAATAATAAGATAACCCGATTTATCTTTCAGATAAGGGAAACTCACTGCAGAATCAAGCATTATAGGGAAAAGCGAAGGAAGTACTTTGTCACGAAAAAATGTTTTTACATGAGCACCCTGCTCAGCAGAAAGTTGTTTTTCGTTGATGATAAAAATATTATTCTGTTCCAGTTCCTTTAGAAGGGAAGAATAAACAGTTTCAAATTTTATCTGCTGGTCAATTACTGTTTTTTGGATTTTATTAAGCAGTCTCACCGGATTTTCGCCGATAATTTCTTCTGCTTTTTTCTGATGCCTCAGCACTCGGGAAAGTGTGGCTACACGAACTCTGAAAAACTCGTCTCTGTTGTTGGAAAATATGCCGAGAAATTTTATGCGTTCTATCAGCGGAACTGTTTTGTCCTGTGCTTCCTGCAACACACGTTCGTTAAAGGACAACCAGCTTAATTCACGGTTGATTAAAACTATGCTTTGTTTATTCATACTAAAGAAAAAATAATGTATGGCAGTACTTGATTATTTTTTGCTTTTAGCTTTTTTTGCTGCGGGTTTTGCTGCTTTTTTAGGGGTTGATTTTGAAGCAGTATCTGCTGCTTTTTTCTTGGTAACAGGCACTTTCTTTTCTTCTTTCTTTACCTCTTTCTTTTCTTCCTTAAACTTCAGGGATTTAAAAAATTTCTTTGCAATAATCTTTGAAGCGCCAAAAATAATTTCATCCACATTTTTTGTTGCTTCCGGATTAATGCTGATTAATAAATCCTCAATAGTTTTTACTAATGAAAGTTCAAGTTCTTTACGTAAGTGTTTTTTGTTCATGGCAGTTATTATTTATTTAAAAATTAAAAGTCTTAAAAATTGTTGATACAAAGGTATCCAATAATAAATGATAACAATTAATTAACACTCAATTGGTTTTCGAGGTTAATTCTTCTTCGGGTAATCAAATAATATAAGTTTGCCGGTGCTGGCAGCAAATGTTTCCCAGTTATCACAATCGTTGCTGATGCCTACAACACCTGATGTAGGCATATGTTCTATCACCTCTGCGGTCAGACTATTAACTGTATTGGTGATGTGAGGATTATGTGCAAACAGCAGCAATGTATTGATTTTATTATCTGTCTGAGCTATTATATCCAGATAATTATCTTCGTCGGGCTGATATAATCGTGGAATAATACTAATACAGGCAGCATTAAACTCAAAGCTGCGGGCGAAAATAAATGCAGTAGTAATTGCCCGTATTGCAGGACTGGTGATGATTGCATCGGGCGCAAACATTTTTGGTTTTATGGCTGCACTTATTTTATGTGCATCGGTATATCCTTTAATATTGAGCGGACGGTCAATGTCAGAGAGTGTTCCGAAACTCTGGTCGGACTTGGCATGACGAATTATATAAATCGTTTTCATAACTATGAGTTTTAATTCAGTACAAAGGTCGTAAAGTTTTCGGTGGTTTACGATAAATGAACATGAAATTAATCACTTTAGGCATTTAGTTTAAAGTTTGAAGTTTAAAGTTACCTAGTTCGGCAACTTAAAACTTTTAAACCCTCTTCCTTATTCCGGAGTTATCGGTTTCAAAACCAATTTGACTGAGCGGAATCTCCAAAAGATTTAACTTTTCGGAGTTTTTCATGATTTTGTTGTTTAATTTGTTTAATTTTTAATGGTTACTGAGCTTGCCGGAGTATTTTTTATTATTCCTGTACTTTTAATCTGTAATTTGTTGATTTGCATCCTTTAATTCGTATTTTTAATTTCTTTTTAAGCTCCAAAACACATTTTTTACCCTGTTTTCCTCCTTGTTTCAATAAGATTGGATCTTATTTGAATGAGAACCGATATTGTTTGAATAAGAACCAATCTTACTTGAACATGGACAGATCTTGTTTGAATAAGAACCGATATTGTTTGAATGAGATCCGATCTCGTTTGAACAAGAACCAATCTTATTTGAATATGGACCGATCTTATTTGAATGAGAACCGATATTGTTGAAACAAGATCCATTCTTGTATGAACAAGATCCAATCTTATTGAAACAAGGAGGTTTTTGCCCTTTTTAAGTTCTTTTCATCTTTTAAGGTGGAAAAAAGATGCTGTATATATAATGATAGGAGAATTTGTAATTTATACGCATTATATTATATACATTTGTATTACCATATAATTTAATCCTCCTTAAAATGAAATCAAAAACTACTTTATTAGTGTTGTGCATTAGTATTTGTTTTGCATTGAGTACAATGAAATCGCTTGCGCAAACTGCTCTTCAAAGTGAGGCAGCTTACAAGAAGGCACATGCTGATGATGCCAAATACCTGAACGGTTTTGATGAAAAAGCAATTGTTACAGAACTGAAGAAAAAAGGAATTCCTGAAGCTGAATGGAGGGGAATTCTTCATTTCCGTAAACATGAATATATTGACAAGCAAAAAGGAATAGTGAAACCTACTCCTTATTTTTCAAAACAAGACCCGGGCAAACTTCGTGATCTTGCAGCAACAAATTGTCCTAATGCAGGTTTTGAAGACACTACTTTTACAAACTGGTCGGCAGGAACGGGTAGTTGTGCGAATTACCCAACGCCAACAGTTTGGACTCCCGGTTTTGTTTCAGGTCCGATAAATGATATTGCGAATACAGGAAATTCTCAACAGGATTTACTTACTGACCCAAATGGTTTTGACCCTGTTGCAATAAATTCAGTAACAGGAAACCATGATATTCCTTATTTAGCGCCGGGTGGCGGACACGTTTCTGTAAGGCTTGGGAATGAGTGGAATGGTTCAGGTACTGAATTTCTTAGCTATCCAATTTATGTTACTCCTAACAATACTTCTTTTACTTATCAATATGCTATTATCTTGCAGAGCACCGGCCATACTGCAATCCAGTCACCTCGTTTTTCAGTTTCGGTGTTGGATAGCACTGGAAATGCTGTTTCAGGACCTTGTGCTTCTTATAATATAGACGGATTAGCAGCCTCAACTGACCCTTCATTTTTTCCATTTAATACCCCTTCTGGTGTTAGTTCTTCCGGTGCGTCTTGGATTACCGGCGGTTATTATAAACCATGGACAACTGTAACTATTGATTTGACAGTTTATTTGGGGCAGCAAATGACAATAAAATTTGTTACACAAGATTGTACACTTGGCGGGCACTTTGGATATGCTTATATTGATGCGTCATGTAGTCAATTGGCAAATCAGGTTTCGTTTTGTTTGGGTGATACGATGACTATATTAAATGCTCTACCAGGTTATGCAGCATACCAATGGTACAGTGTAAATTCTAATAATTCAACTGTAATTACTAATGCCACTTCTGATACATTGCAAGTTCATAATCCTGTTGTAGGTCAGCAATATGCTGTTGCAATGGCAAATGCAACAGGTTGCGGTAGTTCAATTTTAACAACTTTAGCATATACAAATCTTATTTTAAATAAAACAATACATAACGAAACTTGCACCGGAACAAATGATGGCTGGGCTTATGTGAATGAATCAGGTGCACAAGGTCCTTTTACTTATATGTGGATTGATTCTGCAACTTCGGCAAATGTAACTCAGGCAGCGCATCCGGATAGTTTGTTAAATGCAGGTGCAGGAACTTATTATGTTACTGTTCAGTCAGCCGGTGGATGTTCTGCAACGGACACAGTTGTTATTTGCGTTCAGCCAACTTGTTTTGTCTGGCCAGGCGATGCTGATGCCAACCATATTGTTGATAATAATGATTTATTGCCAATAGGATTATATTACGGACAAACAGGAACAGTGCGTGCTTCGGTAAGCAATAGCTGGCAGGCATATCCGGCAACCAATTGGGGAACCAATCAAACAAACGGTGCCGATATAAAAAATGTGGATTGTAACGGAGATGGAGTTATTGATAATAATGATACGCTGGCAGTGAATTTGAATTTTAATCTTACTCATGCAATTTCAGCATATACCAATAACGGTATCAAAACAATTAACCCTGATTTGTATTTCGTTACCGGAAGCAATACCTATAATGCAGGAGATATGGTGGATGTAGAAGTTTGGGCAGGTAAATCTACTTTGCCGGTTAATAATTTATATGGAGTAGCTTTCAATGTGCAATATGATGCTTCACTTGTGCAGCCGGGTACCGAAAGCATTACCTATCCTGCAAGCTGGCTGGGTACACAGGGTACTGATGCTATTAAAATAAGTAAAATAGATGCATTGAGTAATATCGCTTATGGCGGAATTACCCTTATAAATCATAGCAATGCAAGCGGTTTCGGGAAAATAGCCGACTTTAAGTTTCAAGTTAAATCATCTGTAGCTACAGCAAGTTATTTGCATCTGTCGGTTTCAAATTATAAAGCGGATGACTCAATAGGTACTGAAAAATTATTTAATACCATCAACGATTCCATATTAATAAATACAAGTACTGTAGGAATAAATAAGTTGACAGTGAATAATTCTATTTCAATTTATCCAAATCCATTTACCACCCAAACAACAATTTCTTTTTCTTCGGAACAAACAAACACTTCAATAAAAATAACTGATGTGGTAGGTAAAGAAATAAAAACAATAAACTTTACCGGCACACAATATATTTTGGAAAAAGGAATAATGAAGCCGGGAATTTATTTTGTGCAGATAACGTCCTTCGACAAGCTCAGGATGACGCAGGAAGTGGTGAACAGAAAAGTGGTGGTGCAATAGTACAGATAACAAATGGTTATCTGTAAATACTGTATCTTTGTAACAAAAAATAAAAATGCAAACAGCAATAATTAATAGCAATTCAAAATCAGATTTAAAACTTCTCTTGGAACTTGCAAAGAAAATAGGAGTGCAAACAAAAATATTAACACAAACCGAAATAGAAGAAATGGGTTTGGCAAATGCAATAAAACAAGGCAGAACCGGAGAATATGTTGATACTTCTTCCTATCTCAAAAAACTTCGCAAATGATTATTCGAATTGATAAATCATTTGAAAAAGATACTGATAAAATAAATAATAAAGACCTGCTTCTCAAAATTGCCGATTGTATTGAAAAAGTTAAAAAAGCGGATAGTATTCAATCTATAAAAAATTTGAAAAAATTAAAAGGTTCTAACTCTTATTTCGAATAAAAATTGGAGATTATAGAATTGGTCTTTTTATCGAAAAAGACAAAACAGAATTTATCCGATTTCTTCATCGAAAGGACATATATAAATATTTTCCATAGATTCTTGATTGTATCTTAAACAAAAAACTCCCGGCAAAAAATCAGGAGTTTTTTTTTATGTTATAAAAAGCATTGGTT
>CAIQBY010000183.1 GCA_903870175.1 uncultured Bacteroidota bacterium | reverse complement strand
CCTTGACCTTTCGTACTGTAATTTTTATCATACGTATAACTCCATATTAGAGTAGCCGTTTTGTTTGATTCATCAAGCTCAAATTCCAAGGCTCTTGCGCCATGCGATTTTGTATTCAATCCATTATCAAAAAGCGTATAGTGCCCGTTAGGCAATTTTCTAATATTGTGTTGTCCATAAAAAGTTACGGGACAGTTCACAAACTTAAATTCATTTCGTTTACCGCCAAATCTCCACATTATTGAACCGTCTCTTTTATTGATTTTTGTTATTTCATCCATGTTGCGGGATGACAATAATATATTCCCATCGCTATCCAATTCAAGGGCATTACAATGTGTTAAATCAGGACGATTTACCGGTTCGTAAAACAAATCAATATCACCCATGTCAAAATGATCTTTTGCATGCCATTCCCACACAACATTGTGCTGTATATCCTGTTCCTGAAGCACTGCTAATGGGACTAAAGCGCTGTCAAGTTTTGATATTTTTTTTAATTCCTGGGCATTGGAATATGACATTACAGCCTTTTCAAATCCTAACAGAAGTATGTTCCCGTTTGGCATCACAATTGCATCGTGTTTATCCTGACGAATACCATTCTTGCAGACAAATGAATCTAATAAATGAAATGACTTGTTCAAAAAATACATACCCTCATTCGTAAGATAATAAATACGATCATCCTTTTCTAAAGAAAAATTTGAAATAACCTTAGTCGGTTTTAAATACACAATATTTGCATCATTATCCATAATAATCAGTGCGTCACTTGCTGTCAAAATAAAATAGCCATCAACGGCAGCGTTATTGTATTTAGTCAATTTGAATGAAGGAATCTGTTGAGAAAAGGCAAAAAAAGAAATTAAAAAACTAAAAATAAGGAAAATGTTTTTCATTAATAAAAAATTTAAAGTTACACAATACACGTTAGTAATAACGAAACAAAAGTACAATAAATATTGTCTTTTAGACAATCCCATTTTACTTTCTCCTCAAGTTCTTTGTCTGAATATTTTGACTATTATCAACTATTTTAATTGATAATTTATTACTTAATGAAATCAGATGAAAACTTCTATCACTTTAAAATCAGTATATTTGCCGATTATATACCTGATTGAAATTTCGGTCGGTACAGAACAAAAAAAGTAAAATCTTTTTGTTCTGTTAAATAAAAAATATGAAGGCAAAGGCAAAGCATAACAATTCTGCTAACAAAACAAAGCAACAGAATGTAAGTTCTTCAAATAAAAAGAACAATATTTCTCTTTTTATTGTTGCTGGCTGTATTGCAGTTATCACATTCATTGTTTTTTCACCTTCACTTAAATGCGGTTTTACCAATTTTGATGACAATCATTTTATAGTTGAAAACCCTCTCATTGTTAGCCATTCAATTCCTATTAAAAAAATATTTACAACTGTAGTTACCGAAAACGATTATTATCCAATCACAATACTTTCTTTTGCCGTAAATTATAAACTTGGAAAACTTGATCCCTATGGATTCCATTTATTGAATGTTTTATTGCATGTTTTAAATACTCTTCTTGTATTCTGGTTTATATTTATACTCACAAAGCGTAATTTATTAATGGCTGCCTTTGTTGCACTCTTTTTTGGCATTCATCCAATGCATGTCGAATCCGTTACATGGGTTACAGAGCGGAAGGATGTTCTTTTCCTGTTCTTTTTTCTAATCGCATTAATAACTTATATGCGTTTCAGAGTTTCAAGAAAAATTAGCTTGTATATTATTACTTCAATTTTATTCATCCTTTCCTGTTTGTCAAAAGGAACAGCAGTAGTGCTTCCGGGAATATTGATAATTATTGATTATTTATTAACGGATAAATTAAACAGAAAAATGTTTATCGAGAAAATTCCATTCTTTTTAATTTCTGCAGGTTTTATAATTCTTACCTACTTGCTTCACAAAACCGGTACACTGCGTTTTGATGTTGATGACAGAACAGTAGCTCAGAAAATTATTTTTGCAACGTATGATCTATTATGGTACATTTTTAAATTAATAATACCTTCCAATCTTTCTGCATTTTATGCTGCACCAAGATTAAATGAAATACCAATTGTTTTTTATATTTCACCTTTAATTCTTCTCGGATTCCTTGCAATTATTTATCTATACTTCAGGAAAAATAAGTTTGTTATTTTCGGATTACTTTTTTATTTTTTCTCAATTGTTTTAATGCTTCAATTTGTGCCCAGCGGAGGCAGCTTATTTATAATGGCCGACAGATACAATTATCTTCCTTCTATAGGATTGTTATTTATCCTTGCATACATCATTAATATTTCTTGGCAAAAAAAGAATGGAGTAAAATATTTGATAACAGGCGTTACTGTCATTTTCTTTTTTGTCTTCAGTTACGAAACCTATGCAAGAACAAAAATATGGCAAAACAGCGGCACATTATGGACTGATATAATTGATAAATATCCCGACAACTGTTATATGGCATATCAGAAAAGAGGAGAATATTATTATGAAGAAAAACGGGATGATGAAAATGCCCTGATGGACGACAATAAATCATTGGAATGGAATCCTAATAATGCTGAAGTATTTAATAACAGAGGGATGGTATACCAAAGAAAAGGGCAAAATGAATTGGCGTTGGCTGATTACAATAAAGCTTTAGGCATAAATCCCCGTAATTATTTAGCATTATTAAACCGGGGAAATGTTTACTTAAAAAATGGAAATAATGAATTGGCATTGAATGATTATAATCAAGCATTGAATATAAAGCGCGATTACTTTATGACCTATAATAACATTGCAACTGTTTATTTGAATGAAGGTAAACTGGATCTTGCAATAGATAATTTCAGTAAGGCAATCACTCTTAATCCTCTTTATTTTAAAGCTTATGATGACAGAGGATCAGTATATGGAAATAAAGGGCAATACGATCTTGCCATTGCTGATTTTAACAAGGCAATAGAATTGGATCCTACATATATACATACTTTCAAAAACCGTGGATTATTATATTCTATTCAAAAGCAATATCCTTTGGCAATACAGGATTTCTCCAGTGTATTATCATTGGATGATACCGATGCCGACACTCATTTTAGCAGAGGAAAAACGTATAGTTTAATTAACGAAGACGAGAAAGCTATTGATGATTTCAATTCGCTCGCTTTATCAAATCCAAATAATCCTGATGTTTTTAATGCCCGGGGAAAATCCTATTATAAACTTAAAAAATATGATTTGGCAAAGGCTGATTTTTCAAAAGCAATTCAATTGAATGCTTCTATTTCCGACTATTGGCT
>CAIQBY010000182.1 GCA_903870175.1 uncultured Bacteroidota bacterium | reverse complement strand
ATCTGCTTTTGTGATAGCAGCTTTATACTTTGCATTTTCTTCCTCCATCTTTTTATTTGCCTCCTCTTCCAGCTTTTTCAAATCATCAACAGCTGCAACCATCGATTTGCTGTATGCTGCATCATAATCCACATCTTCTTTTACCGGATCAAAATATAATTTTGCAATAGGTTTACTTAAAATTGAATTGATTTGTGAAGCCAGATTAGCGTCCTTAGGCATTTCAAATATCCCTACATCTGCCTGTGCTCCTTTATGTCCTTCATAATTTTTTATCTGATCATCAGAAAGACCTCTGGTAGAACACGATATTTTTTTAACTATATAACCAGGTCTGGTTATCTGCACTGTATAATCTGTATTAGGATCGAGATTGAAAGAATATTTACCGTTCGAAGTGGTGGAAATTTGTTGAACTACTGTAGTCCCTTTGTATAAGGTTACAACAGCTCCTTCCAGTTTTTTATCATCCTTTGTAATAACTCCGGAGAGCGTAAATTTGAATTGTGCCTGTGCATAAAACGAACAAAATAAAACAAAAGCAATTACAAAAAATATCTTTTTTAATCCTGTGAATCGAGTAGTATTAGTTGAGTTTAACCCTGTGAAAATTTTCATACTGTTATTAATATTCCCGCGCTTACTTACTTATCTTTTTTTTGGGACTGCGAATATATCAAAATTCAGCGATTTTTTGCATGAAATATTCAAATATATTTTCTTAACATTTTTTGTATACATAACCTTGTATTGCAAGTTGAAAAATATAGCTTTTCAGGAATTAAAAAAGCCCCGATTTCTCAAGGCTTTTTTAGAATTTAGATATTAGAATTTTCTCTTTACTGTTTCACTATCTTTTTATTCAGCGATTGCTCCCCTCCTATTATTCTTACAAAATAAACTCCATTGGCTTGATTGCTTAAATCCAATTCTGATTTAGGATTAAGGATTAAGGATTTGTATATAGATTCACCAAGCAGGTTAGTAACTTCTATTGTAAGTTTCGAGACATCTTTTGCATCCGAAATATTCACAAAGTATTTTCCGTTGCTTGGATTTGGATAGATGGATAAAGAAGTATTTTGAACCTTATTAATTCCTGTAGTAAGCACATAATTATTTACTGTTGTATTTGTAACAACAGGTGCATTGTAATCAAAATAAATATTTGCTTTATTAAATATTTGTGTTCCTGCTGGAAGATTTGCTTTTGGCTTAATACGGTATTGAAAATATCCTATTGAACTATCGGCACTAACTGTGCTGTCGACTAAATTAATATTAGGGAAACGAACTATTAATGTATTGCCTAATACAGAAGTGATATTCGCATTTGAATAATTAAGCAGTTGAAAAGTGGATAAATCAAGCAGTGAAGATAACGTATCTGTTACACTTATATTATGTGCTGCTGCTGTGCCTGTATTTTGAAACTGAACAGTGTATGTAAAATAATCATTGAATCTGGGCTGCACATTTACAGGATACGTTTCTTTTTCGTTAGGGTCGTAAGAATTACCAACAATAAAACAGAAATGATAATTATTATTACCTATATTATTATCTCCGTTAGTAGGAGTGACTGAAATACTTACACATATTGAATCGCCTATCACTGCCGCAGTATCTGTGGTAAATAATAATTGAAATGCTGAATATATATTTATTGTTCCAAAGTCGGCAACATTATATGTGAAGACATTTCCGGAAATGTAAGGAATGAGAGAACCTGAAGATACACTATTAAAAGTAACTGGACCGGAAACAGAAATAACAACTTGCCCGCTTATTCCTGAAGCACAATGTAAACCATACAAACTACTCAAATCCCCAACATTAAATGACCAGTTATTGCTTTCCCCAGGAAAAATAATCCCATCGGAAACAATAGATTGCACCCCAATATCAAAACCAGGTTTGCAGGCAATTGCAAAATTTATGTTTTTAGCCAATGGATTTGCGGTGCTTAGAATTAAAGTGCTGTCAACTCCCGGATGCGGGCAAAGAACGGTAAATGGCATACCTGCTGTATCCAACGCTATTGTAAATGTTCCAATTGAATCCTGAAAAAAGTAACGTCCATCATAATAAGAATATGACTGAGCCAATAAAGTTCCTGTATTATCAAATGTTTTTAAGCTAAAATGATTAATCCCTGTATCAGTAACATCATACGTACAATTTGCATTATTGTCTTTATAAGTATTGCCGGTAATTCCTTTTGAATTTGCACATCCGTTAGGATTATGTATTACATCTCCTGAAACACACAATGGATAAGCCAACAATGATGCATCCATATATTGGTTATAATTAGGAAGGCAGGTAAATGAATTTCCATTTATTGATATATCGGATAATTGAACTGGAAATGGCGGAAAGCAGGAAATGTTATTATTTTCAATATATAATGTATACAAAGAAACGGGTAAAGCCGGAAGATAAGTCAATAAATTATTATTGCATGATAAATTCTGTAATGCTGCAGGAAGGATAGGGAGGTAAGTTAATTGGTTATAATCACAAGTTAAATCAGTGAGAGAGGTAGGTAAAGAAGGAATAGAAGTTAACTGGTTATAACTACATTCTAAATACGTCAGCGATAGTGGCAATGCAGGAAGAACAGAAATTTGATTATTATTACAATAAAAATTTTGAAGAGCTGATGGCAAAGTTGGTAATGATGTTAGCAGATTATTGTCGCAATACAACTCATAAATACTACTCGGTAATGCAGGTAAATTAACAATCTGATTATTACTACAAAAAAGTCTTGTTAATGTATTTGGTAATGTAGGTAAAGATGAAATATGATTAACTGAGCAATCTAATAAATTTAATGAACTAGGTAAAGAGGGAATAATTGAAACATGATTAGAGCCGAACATTAATTGTAATAAGGAAGATGGTAAAGCAGGAATACTTGTAATTTTATTTCCAACGCAATCTAAATACTGAAGACCAGAAGGCAAAGCAGGTAGTGTTGTCAGTTTATTTTGTTGACAGGATAATTGAGTTAACGAACTTGGTAATACAGGCAAACTTGTAAGGGAATCCATTGAGCAATTTAGATTTTGCAAACTTGTTGGTAATGCAGGAAGACTTGTAATAAGATTGCCGTCGCAAAACAAAGTTTGCAAATTACTAGGCAGCACCGGCAAACTAGTTAATTGATTCTGTTCACATTCTAGATAAGTTAATGAATTTGGTAACGCAGGTAACACTGTCAATTGATTATCCATTACATTCAAAGATGTCAGCAATGGTGGCAATTTCGGGATTGTTGTTATCGTAT
>CAIQBY010000181.1 GCA_903870175.1 uncultured Bacteroidota bacterium | reverse complement strand
TCTTTATTGGAAGTAATGTCGCAGGATTATATACGAACAGCAACTGCAAAAGGCTTAAGTTTTTATAAAGTAGTTACCAATCACGCTTTAAAAAACGCCTTGAATCCTGTTGTTACTGCTATATCCGGTTGGTTTGCAGGATTAATGGCAGGAGCAGTATTTGTAGAAATAATATTTAACTGGCGCGGCATCGGTTTCGAAGTGGTCGATGCACTTAATAATAATGATTTGCCCGTAGTAATGGGCACAACACTTATATTTGCAGTAGTATTTGTATTGATAAACATTGCAGTCGATATAATCTATGGCTTGCTCGACCCAAGAGTAAGGGTTTCATAAGTCACTGGTAATATGTCACGGTCACTGAGCTTGTCGAAGTGGGCGACCAACCATCCTGCCATCTCGCAAGTTCGTACCCGCTTTACGTTCCAATCTTTTTATTTTTGAAGAAAAAATAAAAAGGATTTCCACTGCAATCGGGCGCAGTTGCCAGTTCATCGTTCTCCTCAAGTTTTCCATACCAACACAAAAAAACCTGACAGATTTTTAAAATCTGTCAGGTTTAATACAAATATGTATACCTACTGCACCACCACTTTCCTATTCACCACATTTTTATTTGCATCTATTATTTGTACAAAATAAATTCCTTTGCTCATTTCTCCTTTATCAATTATACATTGTTTGCCTGTAAAGTTTATTGTTTTTATTTCTTTACCTACTACATCCATTATTTTTATAGTTGTGTTATATTGCTCTTCACTAAATGAAATAGTAGTTTGGTTTGTGAACGGATTTGGATAAATAGAAATTGTTGAATTGAAATTTGGAACTTGCGAAACACCTACTGTGGTGGTGTATAGGTCAGAATTCCATAAACCTCTTCCAAAAGTACCTGCCCACAATTTATTATTGTTATATGAAATTTGTAAATCATTAACAACAACGTTTGGCAAGCCAGTATTGTATTGTATCCAATCGCTCAAAGTAGCATCTCTATAAAAAACACCAACATCAGTTCCGATATACAAACCAACATTACTACCCGTTTGATAAACTATGCAATTAACAGGTAGATTTGGCAATGTTCCAGAAACGTTTGTCCAAGTTACGCCACCATCAATTGATTGATAAACTTTTTGTCCTGACATATAACCAGAAAGAGTCATCCAAACTACTTGTGAATTTGTTGGATTAACTGCAAGGTAAGTTATTTTAGTATTGGCAATACCAAGAGGGTTATATGACCAAGTTGTTCCTCCATTATGTGTAATATACAATGTATCTAAAGAAGCAGTATATATTGTACTTGGGTTTGATGGCGCAATGGCAATAGACCTTAAATTGTCGCTTGTCAATTGTGGAGAAATTGCAGACCAAGTGTTGCCTTGGTCTGGGGTTTCGTAAAGTCTTTTGTACCCTGCAAACAAAATATTTGGGTTAGTAGGATGAAGAACATAAGGTGTAACCCAAGCCCCCTTTGGGTCTCCAGTTGATTGTAGCTCGCTTGGTAAAAGTGGAATATTTGTGGAAATTGTTGTTTGAGTATTCCATCCATCGGTTGTTTTGTAAATTAGTCCTTGTACATAAGCCGCATATTCTATATTTGAATTAGTATAATCAATAAGACAATTAGTGCCATCTCCTCCTTCTAAATCATACCAAGTACCGCCATTTAATCCTTTTGTTCCATTATCTTGTAAGCCACATATAATTTTGTTAGCAACGGTTTGTGAAGGGCAAATACGGTAAATTTCACTAATCTCTAAGCCATTTGATATGTTATTCCAAGTTGTACCTCCATCATTTGTATAATCTACACCACCATCATTACCTTCAAAAACATAACTATTATTCAGAGGGTGAAAAGCTAAAAAATGTTTATCAGCGTGAACAGTAGGTACACTTACAACTGAACTAACCCAATAATTATTAGGATACCAAAGTGAGCCCGAATCTAAAGAACTCCAAGTATAAACCCCACCTAAAAAAAATTGACTTTCATCGCTTGGATTTATTGCATACGCAATATCGTAATGACCTTGACCATCGCAAGTAGAAGTAGATAACGGATAAGTTCTACCCAATAAATTATTAGAACAATTGGCAGGAAAATATTCAGCAAATGATGCTCCATCATTTGCTGAATAATATAAGCCGTCCATACCATCATTGCTATTTGAGCATAACGCGTCAACCTCATCTGCCCACGCTGGAGAAACAGCTAATTTTATTCTTATTATACCTGTAAAAGTTGTTACTTGTGTCCAATTAACACCACCATCATTTGAAGTAAATATTTGTGCATTGCCCGCAGAAGCAGCATAAACAATGTTTGGGTTTACTGGATTAAATTGCAAGTCCATAAAATAAAATCCTGAACCTGCGGTTTCATTTGTCCAAGTTACTCCTCCATCAGTTGTACGCCATATACCATCAGAAGCTGCTGCAAGTAAAATTGATGGATTAGTTGGGTTAATAATTAATCTTCTAATAAGTTTCTCTGATGTTACATTCCAATTCATACTGGTAAAAGCCCAAGTATTTCCGCCATCAGTAGAATTTAATATGCCAATGCTTTTAGTATCTCCATTTCCATTTGAGCCATTAGAAAGGCTTTGAGAGGCATCTCCATCGCCTGTTGCTACATACATATTATTTGGATTTGTAGGGTCAATTGCAATATCACTAATTCCTAAAACTGGTAAATTGTCTGTGTTGGTTGACCAAGTTGCACCTGCATCCATTGTTTTCCAAAGCCCTCCAGCAGGTGTTCCAACCCAAAAAGTATTTGGGTCTGTTGGGTGAAAACCAATACAACTTACTCTACCTATTCCTACATAGTTTGTTAAATTAGAGTTTGTATTTGGTCCAATGAAAGTCCAGTTGCCTGTATTTGTTATGCTCTTTTGATTTTTTTCTTTTGCAGTAGGATGAGAAGCAACATATTTTTTCCATTCTTTCCAAATAATATCAGAAGATTGAAATTCACCTGTTGCTGAAACACGCTGTTCCCAATACCATTCCCAACGTTTGTATTTTTCAACATCACCATCTTTTTCTTTTCTCGCGTTTTCTTCTTCGGGATTTTCTTTAAAATAATCGTTAAATGCTTTTTGGATTTCAAAAAATGTTGGATGGTCTGTTTTTACTGATTTCATCCATTGTTGCGCATTTACTCTGTAAGTTGTAACGAACAGAAAAATGACTACTAAGAGAGTTGTAATTTTTTTCATTTTGTTTTCTTGTTTTTGTTGTTATTATTTAATTTATTGTTTTTTCATAACTCATATAAAAAAATCAGCGTGAGCTAATTGCACTACTTGTATCTAAGGGAGACGAATCCCTGCCTACAAAGTAAAGCAACGCTCACGCTTTCCGTGAGCGTTTGCTGAACTTCCCTGTAGGCTTCTAATCTTCGTCTTTTTAGATACAGAATATTTAGCGAAACGCTATATTATAAATATGCTTTTTTCTATTTCATTTTTTCTTTTAATTATTTTCAAAAGCAAAAATACTACTAATTCACACACCACTTTAAAATACTTTTGTAACAAAAAAAATCCCGCCATTTCTCAACAGCAGGATTTCCTTCATCAGCACATCAGCTAATCAGCACATCTTCACATTACGCCACCGCCACCATCTCCACCACCATTTTCGTCACTTCACTGGCAACCACACTCACAATTATTTTCTGGTCAACATATCCCGGTACTTTAAATAAAATTGTCCAGTCGCCCACCTTCAAACTCATCAATGCTAATAAACCTTTGCTGTCACTCTTGTTCAATTTCTGTTTCTTCACCTTTATATAATTCACCGTTTCAAAAGTGGCAATATTTATAAAAGGCTTTTTCGTAACACTGTCAATCATTACAGGCGTAGTACCTTGGTCGCGTTTCCCTGCATTCACAATCTTTTTCAATTTAATAAATGAAATAACAAAAGCCGGAAATTTATTCTTAATCGCCCCGCCAAGCAATCCTTGCAACACAGCAATATGTGTTTTCATTTTAGGCATCCATGTGGTTTTAAATTCCTTTTTCGCACCATCCACATCAGCTTTTGCATTCGCATAATTACCCAAATAACCACTAAACGTTGTTACTGCATCCGTTGCATCACTCAAATCACTTGTCGTAAAATAATCCGCAGCACTTGTATAATCCGCCAACACCTTTGTCAATACAGTATTCAAGTTAGTACACTTCCCTGCAAAGTTTTCATCCTTTGTTTTCAATACCTTACTCTCAGTAGCGTTCAGCATCTGTTTTTTCAAATCCATCAAACCATTGTCCTCCGCAAACGAAAAAGCATTCCCTGCTATCACACCCCACATTTGCGAAGCCGTTAATTTAGCAGCATCCTTCGCTCCAGTAATACCGCTGATGTCAGCATTAGCCCTTGTAGTAACCTTTGCAACAGCAACTAGGTCGTTGCTTAATTGCGTTGCCCTGTTTTGGTATACAGGTCGCAACCCTGTAGCACCCGGGTTTTTTGTGTTCAACGTATCAATGCGCACCCATTGGTCATAATGATTTGTCGAACCCTGATTCAATCCTTTTTTTTCCATAACATTTTAATATTTAAAGTTTATACAAATAAAAAGCCCCTTAGATTTCCACCTATATCATCGTTTTACGCGATAGAGATTGGTAAAAATCTAAAGGGCTGCCTACTTAAAGACGTACAAAGATACTTTTAATTAACACATCCTAACCTTTTAAAAATTAAATAAATAATTCAATACACATTATATAGATTAACAAACATATAACAATTTGGCACTTCAAATCCAGGCTCCCCTCTCCTTTTTGCAAGGAGAGGGGCAGGGGGTGAGGTCTAATAATATAGATTAACAAACATATAACAATTTGGCACTTCACATCTAGGCTCCCCTCTCCCAGTCACCCTGAGCGCAGTCGAAGGGCAAGGGGAGAAGACGAGGGTGAGGTCTAATAATATGGATTAACAAACATTTAACAATTTGGCACTTCACATCCAGGCACCCCTCTCCTTTTTGCAAGGAGAGGGGCTGGGGGTGTGGTCTTGTCCATTCTGCATCATCGCGACTCTCAATCTTCGCATCACAACCCTCCATCTTCACATCGCAACCTTCAATCTTCACATCGCAACCCTCAATCTTCACATCGCGACCCTCAATCTTCACATCGCGACCCCCAATCTTCACATCGCAACCCTCAATCTTCGCATCGCGACCCTCAATCTTCACATCGCGACTCTCAATCTTCACATCGCGACCCTCAAACGCTCTTTTCGAGCAAAAAATCTGCTCCTCACACCAGCCTTTCATTTAATTAACCAAGAAAGCAACCAACAGTTGACTGTTGAGTTCCAGTTCATGTGCAACCGTAAATCAAACCCAACTTCAATTCCTCTCCCCCAAAATCCCCATCTTATTTTCTCACCCCTCTACTTCGTGTTTCCACCCCTCTACTTCCATATTCCACCCCTTTACTTCCATTTCTCACCCCTTTACTTCCATTTCCTCCCTCCACCTTTTCATTTCCCCCACCTTTCTTTCGTGTTTCCCCACCTTTCTTTCAAATTCTCATCCATCCTCAAAACAAAAAATCCCGTTTAACATTGCTGCCAAACGGGATTTTATTATTCTTAATTACTAACTATGCTTTTTCGGCAAGTACAACCACTTTATTATTTAAAACTTCAACAACTCCACCGTTGATTTCAAAGTTCTCCACATTTTTTTTAGTATCAGTAACTTTAACAGTACCTTTTTTCAAAGATGCAATCATTGGTGCGTGATTATCCAAAATACCAAACGAGCCATCAGAGCCAGGAAGTTTAACGGCTTCCACATCGCCACTGTACATTTTATTTTCCGCTGTTATTATTTCTAGGAACATAGTATTATGTATTATGTACTATGTACAAAGAATTGAGTATCGTGTCTTAATACTTAATACTTTGTACTTAATACTATTTATTTCGCTTCCGCTATTATTTTCTTACCTTTTTCTATGGCATCTTCAATTGTTCCAACAAGGTTGAAAGCCGCTTCTGGATATTCATCCACTGCACCGTCCATAATCATATTGAAACCTTTGATTGTATCTTCGATAGGAACAAATACACCTTTTAAACCAGTGAACTGCTCTGCTACGTGGAACGGCTGAGACAAGAAACGCTGAACACGACGTGCACGTGATACAACCAATTTATCTTCTTCTGATAACTCATCCATACCGAGAATTGCGATGATATCCTGTAATTCTTTATAACGCTGTAATATATTTTTAACACGTTGTGCGGTATTGTAATGAGCATCGCCCAAAACGATAGGAGTAAGGATACGTGAAGTAGAATCCAAAGGATCCACCGCAGGATAAATACCTAACTCGGCAATTTTACGGTTCAATACGGT
>CAIQBY010000180.1 GCA_903870175.1 uncultured Bacteroidota bacterium | reverse complement strand
TAATCCCAATTTTGACTATTCTAATTCTAACATTAATGAAGAAAATAATTACTCTATTTTTTTTAATTATTATTTTGTTTGCAGGCAGGGCTTCGGCTCAGGATGCCGACATGCCGGATACTGGAATTATTAATACGATTGCAGTTGTAAATCCGCATCTGGAAGCCGCCGCAAAGGCAACTATGCAGGGCAGGCAGGTGGACAGTACCTATATAGCCTGCGATAGCCTTACAAGTACGTTGGCTGGCGGCAATGGTTTGCAGGGCACGATGTTCGACGTTACTTCTCTTTCGGTAACAGGACCTGTGGGGATTACCGGTTTTGATGTCAGTTTGAGTGATACCTGCGGTTTTATAGTATATTACCGTGTAGGAACGTATCTTCATCATGAAAATATTCCTGCCGACTGGACAATTATTTATTATACCGATACGCTGAAAGCCAAGCCACATGGTGCTCCCACCTATTTTCCGCTTCCTTCTGTTTTAGATATTTCTTCGGGACAAACGTATGCTTTTTATCTTACGTCAAAGACAGCTAATGTGATTCAAAATTATACTGTAGGTGATTCTGCCGGTCAAATGTATGCACATGATAATAATTTACTGTTCAGGCAGGGATGCGGTATTAAATATCCGTTTTCGGGAACGCCTTATTCGCCGCGTATCTGGAACGGGCGGATTCATTATTGCTATACTGATGTGGTGGGTGTAAACGAATTATCGATGGCTAAAGTAACTGCTAGTGCGGCTCCTAATCCGTTCGTGAATTCGACTGTTATTACTATCGGAGGAAAAACACCGAAGGATTATTCGCTTAAAATATATGATGTGCTGGGCAAAATGGTGAATGAAATAAAAAATATTAATACTGCTGAAGTAACTATAAATAAAGGGAAATTGAGTGACGGAATGTATTATTACAGGTTGTATGACAAGGACGAAATGGTAGCGAATGGGAAGTTAATAATAGAGTAAAAGCCTCACCCCTTTATCCCCTCTCCAAAAGAGAGGGGGCGTTAGGTGAAAATAAAAATAAATAAAAATCATAAATATAATTACATAATACTTCACATTCCGTCACCCCTCTCCTTTGGAGAGGGGCAGGGGGTGAGGCTTTCTTAGCCATGCAATTTTCTTTTGAATTTAAAATAGATGAAACAATGATAAACCATACGGTAACAGAACGATTTTTGAGATATGTAAAGATAGATACGCAGAGTGACCCAACTTCACCTACGTGCCCAAGCACTGATAAACAAAAGGATTTGGGAAGGGTGCTGGTTCAGGAGCTTCTGGATATGGGCGTGAAGGATGCGCACATGGATGAAAACGGTTATGTGTACGGCACGATAGAAAGTAATACAGAGAAGAAAGTTCCTGTAATTTGTTTTTGTTCGCACATGGATACTTCGCCTGACTGCTCGGGAAAGAATGTGAATCCGCAGGTTTACAGGAACTATGACGGCAAGGATATTGCTCTTATAAATGATGCTTCGCAAATAATAAAAGTGAGCGAACATCCGTCGCTGCTCAAACAGACAGGCAATGATATTATTACAACTGACGGAACTACTTTGCTTGGCGCAGATAACAAGGCTGGTGTAGCCGAAATAATGGATGCTGCAAATCATCTGATGTCGCGCCCTGACAAGAAACATGGCACCATAAAAATACTATTTACACCTGACGAAGAGATAGGAAGAGGCGCTGATAAAGCGGATTTGAAGAAGCTTGGTGCCGACTATGGATATACTATTGACGGTGAAGAACTGGGGCATATTGAGAATGAAACATTTTCCGCCGATGGGCTGACTATCAATATTCATGGGGTAAGCACGCATCCGGGCTTTGCGAAAAACAAGATGGAAAGTGCCATTAAAATTGCTTCGGAAATAGTGGCTGCATTGCCTGATGATGAGATGAGTCCTGAAAGTACGGAGAAAATGCAACCTTTTGTACACCCTGTATCTATTACCGGTGCTGTGGAGGAAGCAACAATACAATTTATAATCCGTGCTTTTGATGAGGCTGCATTAAAAAGACAGGAAGATTTTTTGAAACAGTTAACCGAAGTTATTATTAAAGCATACCCTCATTCTACCTACGATATTGTTGTCAAGAATCAATACAGGAACATGAAAGAAGTGCTTGATAAAAACCCTGCAATAGTTGAAAATGCTATGGAAGCAGTGAGGAGAGCCGGTGTTGAACCTGTGCTGTCAAGCATTCGCGGAGGAACTGACGGTTCCCGTTTTTCGTATATGGGATTGCCTTGTCCTAATATTTTTGCAGGCGAACATGCTTTTCATTCGAAACACGAATGGGTTTCTGTTCAGGATATGGAAAAAGCAGTGTCCACAATAGTTAATCTTGCTATGGTTTGGGAGGAGCGAAGTTAATAACTACCTTTGCCCTCTATGTCTTTCAAAAAATCCACAGTTAAATTATCTGATACAAAGCAGTTCTCGAAATTGATAGTAGATTATGTCAATGGCGAGCAAGCGTTGCGTAAATTCTATGCCTACTCCCCTGCTCTATCTTCCTTTAAACAAGTGATTGAAGACAAATCAAAGGAAGAGATTAATCGTAAATTACTGGTTGAAGTTTTAACAGAACAATACGAGAGAATAGGTATTACAGATTACAAATTACAGATTACAAATTTGCAAAGTGAAAATACGTATACTGTCTGTACCGGTCATCAATTATGCCTTTTCACAGGTCCTCTATATTTTATTTACAAGATTATAACTACCATTAATCTTGCTGAAGAATTAAAAAAACAATACCCAACAAATAATTTTGTTCCTGTTTATTGGATGGCTTCCGAAGACCATGACTTTGAGGAAGTGAGCAGTATTAATTTATTCGGTAAAAAAATAAGTTGGGATAATCCTTCAGCCAAAGGCGCTGTAGGGCGTTTGAATACTGAATCAATTTCAATTGTTATTGATGAATTGAAACAAATTGTTGGCGATTCGGCGAATGCAAAGGAATTAATGGAGCTGTTTACAACTGCTTATTTAAAACATACTAACCTTGCAGATGCCACCCGTTACCTTGTTCATACACTGTTTCAGGAATACAGTTTAATTATTCTTGATGCAGATGATGCGCGATTAAAGAATGAATTTATTGGCATTATAAAAGATGATATTACCAACAACACTAATTTTCATCTTGTAAATAACACCATAGAAGAGTTGAAACAAGTGGGTTTCGGCGCACAGGTAAATCCTCGTGAGATAAATATATTTGAGTTATCAGATAATAACAGGGTGAGAATTGAGCATAACAACAATGAAACATTAAACCTAAAACCGGAAGCATACAGCCCGAATGTGGTGCTGCGCCCACTCTATCAGCAAAAGATATTACCGAACTTAGCTTACATTGGCGGTCCGGGTGAGCTTGCTTACTGGCTTGAATATAAATCAATGTTCGAACATCATAAGATTAATTTCCCTGTTTTAATTCCCCGCAACTTTGCGTTGCAAATGGATGAAAAGTTAATTAGTCAATTACATAAATTGGGTTTTAAAACGGAAGATATTTTTAAAGAAACAGACGTATTGATTAAAGAATTTATCACTAAAAACTCAGGTGATGACATTAGTTTGAAAGCGGAAGAGGAAAAATTAACTGCTAACTTTCAGGAAATAATAACTAAAGCTGCTAAAGTAGATGTGACGCTGAAAGCTTCTGTGGAAGCCGAAATGCAGAAAGCCTTAAACAGTTTAAAAAACATAGAGAGTAAATTAATAAAAGCAGAAAAGCAAAAACAGGAAATAAGTTTAAATCAAATACGAAAGATAAAGGATAAGTTTTTTCCTGCCGGTAATCTGCAGGAACGATACGATAATTTCATGCCATATTATTTAAAATCCGGCAAAGGATTAATCGCTGATTTAAAGGAATCTTTTAATCCATTTGAGTTTGAAATGTTGATATTGGAATAATGGAAATGAAAGAAATAAATAAAACATTATTGGAACAGGGCCTCGAATTGCCTTTAATGGAGGAGTTTTACACGATTCAGGGAGAAGGATTTCATTCAGGTAAATCAGCATACTTTATTCGTGTAGGTGGCTGTGATGTAGGTTGTCATTGGTGTGATGTAAAAGAAAGCTGGGATGCATCGTTGCACCCGCTTACCAAAACTGATTTGATAGTTGAGAATGCTATAAAGTTTCCCGGGAAAGCTGTGGTGGTTACCGGTGGTGAGCCTTCGATGTATAACCTTGATTACATAACTCAGCAATTGAAATTAAAAGGAATTCAAACTTTTATTGAAACTTCCGGAGCTTATAAATTAACGGGACAATGGGACTGGGTATGCCTTTCACCTAAGAAAACAAGTGAACCGCTTCAAGAGAATTTTGCAAAAGCAAATGAATTAAAAGTGATTGTTTATAACAAAAGTGATTTTGAATGGGCTGAGAAAAATGCCGCTCATGTAGGTAAAGAGTGCATTCTTTTTCTGCAGCCTGAATGGAGCAAGGCAAAGGAAATGATGCCTCAAATTGTGGATTATGTAATGGCAAATCCAAAGTGGAATGTTTCAT
>CAIQBY010000179.1 GCA_903870175.1 uncultured Bacteroidota bacterium | reverse complement strand
CGTCCCGGAGAAATGGTACGGATAGGCGGTTTGCTGCCTTCCATAATATGAACCTGAACCGACGAAGTTTGAGTACGCAATACAATATCCGGATTTTCGCTGATGTAAAAAGTATCCTGCATATCGCGTGCAGGGTGGTCGTGTGGCGTATTCAAGGCAGTAAAATTATGCCAATCGTCTTCTATTTCCGGCCCTTCCGAAACAGTAAAACCAATACGCCCGAAAATATCAACTATCTGATTTCTTACCAATGACAATGGATGGCGAGAGCCAAGCGGCATCTTTTCGCCGGGCAAAGTCAAATCAATATCTTTATTTTGAGAAGCATCACCACCTTCAAATTTTTCTTTCAGAAGATTAATTTTATCCTGCGCCTTATTTTTCAGTTCATTTAATTGCTGACCAATTTCCTTGCGGAGTTCGGGAGCCACCGTTTTAAAATCATCAAACAATTCGGTAATTTTTCCTTTTTTGCTTAATATCTTAATCCGGAATTCCTCCACCTGCTCCTTGCCAGATGCAGTAAAAGCTTCAATTTCGTTCAATAAATTTTCTATCCTGTCTTTCATTCTTTTTTTATCGGAGCGCGAAGTTACGGAATAATTGAAATACTTATTATTCTAACATCTTTTATCGGTCTGTTATTTCGTCCGGTTTTCTCTTTTGCAATATCATCAATCACTTCAAATCCATCATACACTTCTCCGAAAACCGTGTAGCTGCCATCAAGATGAGGTGTTCCGCCCACTGTAGTATATGCTTTTATCTGCTCCTCCGAGAAAGTATATGCAGGATAAGCAGGCAATTCAATTTTCAATTGTTTATCAATACTGTCATTTACAAATTTTACACTATCTGGAATATTAGCCTTTGCAACTCTTTTATAAATTTCCAATAATGATTTATTTTCAGACCGATTGATAATTTCATTAAACAGTTTCATTTTCGTAATCCTCATAGCCTGCTTCTTTAACTCCGATTCGTTATAAACTTTTCCCTGAACAATATAAAACTGGGAGCCCGAAGATGCCTGCAAAGGATTATCCAAATCTCCGTCGCGCGCAGCAGCAATCACACCTTTTTTATGAAATAATTTCTGATTGAACTCTGCAGGAATAGTATAATCAGGACCACCGTTTCCCAATATCGAATCGGCCGCAGCTCTCTTCGAATCAGGGTCGCCTCCCTGTATCATAAAGTTTTGAATCACCCTGTGAAAAAGCAAACTGTCATAATAATGTGCCTTGATTAACTTTACAAAATTGTCGCGATGCCTGGGAGTTTCGTTATAAAGCTTAATTTTTATCACTCCGAAATTAGTAAGCATCAATACTTTTATTTGTTCTGCACCCCCATCATTTAAAGGCTTAAAAGAGGCAAATGATATTATCGCCAGAAGGAAAATAAAGGTTATAGAAAAAAAATTTGTACGGTTCATCAATATTTTTATTAAATTTGTTGACCGTAAAGATAAATAAGAGTTATCGTAAATCAAGTAAAATATTTTTTATACATATAAAATGAAATCATATCTACTTAAATTTTCAACAGTTTGTTGTATCGTACTTTTATTTTTGGTTACATCTTGTAAAAAAGATCAAACCTGCCATGCTTACATTACTGTGAACGATAGTTCAAATAATAAAGTTGCAGGAGCATTAGTTGTTTTAGATGCAAATAATGTGGGCGGACAGGTAACGTATAAAGGCACAACTGATGCTTCTGGAAATGTAACTTTTGATATTGCTTTGCCTGCTATTTTTAATGTTACTGTTACCAAAGCTTCACTTCCACTCCAATATGGAAAAGGGTTGGTAAATATTGATGAACCAAGAAAAGAAGCTTGGCTTACTGTCAAAATGTAAAAATCAAAAAACTTATTAAAAATTAAATTTATAAAATGAAATCAGTAGTACTTAAATTTTCAACTGTTTGTTGTATTGCACTTTTAGCTGTTTCTTCAACTTTTGTTACATCATGTAAAAAAGATCAAACCTGCCATGCATACATTACTGTGAACGATACAGCCAATCATAAAGTTCAGGGAGCAACGGTGGTTTTAGATGCTAATAATGTTGGTGGACAAGTAACATATCATGGAACTACTGATGGTGCCGGAAATATTACATTCGATATTGCTTTACCTGCTATCTTTAATGTTACTGCAACTAAAGCAAATTTCCCGTTAATGTATGGAAAAGGCCTGGTAAATGTGGATGAGCCGAGAAAAGAAGCCTGGCTCACTGTAAAAATACAATAATAAACTCCCCTTTTTAATTTATCAATTCGTTGCTTTTAAAGTAATCAACTATTGCCTGTTTCATTATTTCCTGTTGCTGATTAGGTTTTAATGGAGGAAGTTTTTCGCTCGCTTTCCAATGCGGCCAACCGTCTTTATCCAATCCTTCATATTCATAATATCCATAAGGTGCAAGTAAAGTACATATTGCAATATGCATCACATCCAGCTTTTCATTCTTCGAAAGATTAATTCTGCCTTTTCCTAATTCTTGAATTCCAATCAAAAATAATAGTGCCTGAATGTCCAAATCATCACCGAATTGTTTCGACATTACTTTTAAAACTTCTGTAAATTTAATTTCTATTTCCGAATCCATTGGGCAAAGGTAACAAAGATTAAGTATTAAGAATTTTTGAGCAATGGCAAATATTATTCTTATCAAATGAACTTTAATTTACGTTTTACCTTCTCTGTTAGGAGAATTATTGGTAAAATTGCACCCGATTTCAAAAGCCCTATAAATAAAACAAACAATTGCGTACAGAAGAATTAAAAACAACTGAAAAACCAGTAGCTGTTCCAAGTAAAGTTCGCGACTACGCACAATTTTTAAAGCTTCGTTTAGCAGCTTTGGTTGTACTTTCAGCTGCTTTCAGTTTTGTTATCGGTTCGCATCAGGTAAACTGGAATAAAATGCTGCTCCTTATATTAGGAGGATTTTTAGTTACCGGTTCTTCCAATGGTTTTAATCAGATTATCGAACGGAATCTTGATAAATTAATGCATCGTACTCACATGCGACCATTACCTCAAGACCGCATGACATTAATTGAATCATTCATTTTGGCAATGATAATGGGTATTACAGGAATATGCATCCTTTGGATATTCATGAATCCGATGAGCGGCATTCTTGGTTTAACAGCATTATTATTATATACGCTCGTTTATACTCCTTTAAAAAGAGTAACTCCATTTGCAGTTTTTGTAGGCGCTATTCCGGGTGCCATTCCTCCGTTGTTGGGTTATGTTGCATCTACCTCAGGTTTTGGTGAAATTACTTTTCAGGCTTGGATTTTATTTGCCGTTCAATTTATGTGGCAGTTTCCTCATTTCTGGGCAATAGCCTGGGTGCTTGATGATGATTATAAAAAAGCAGGATTCAGAATGTTGCCTTCTTTAGGCGGACGTGATAAAAGCAGTGCTTTTCAAGTATTGGTTTACACTTTATTTTTATTGCCTATTAGTTTATTACCAGTAATGTTTCACATGTCAGGCATTGTATCCGCTTTTATTATTTTGGTTTGCGGTATTTTCTTTACTTATCAGGCATATACATTATATAAAGAATGTACCGTAGAAGCAGCACGTAAATTAATGTTCGGTTCATTTATCTATTTACCGGTGGTGCAAATAGCAGTGATGCTTGGATATTAAGTTACGGATAACTAATGGTACGAATTTGCGAATCAAAATTTATACAAGCAACAGGGACAACCAGATTCGTAAATTTGTAATTATTCGTTACCAGGAAAAAAAGATTAGAATTTAGAAATTAGGATTTAGAATTTATGAGTGAAATTTCAATAGAAGAAAAAAAAGAAATCCGTGAGAAGGCAGCCAAACCTTTGCTTTGGTTAAGCATGGTTTCGATGGCAATGATATTTGCCGGATTGACCAGTGCTTATGTTGTAAGGCAAGGGAAAGGAGACTGGCTTAAATTCGACTTGCCGCAATTATTTTATGTCAGCACTGCAATCATAATAATAAGCAGCGTTACCATGAATTGGGTTTTGTCCTCGGCAAAAAATAATAATTATAAAAACATTAAGTTAGCTTCTTTAATAACATTAATTCTTGGCTTAGCATTCGTTGTTTGCCAGTTTAAAGCCTGGGGCAATTTAGTAGACCAGAAAGTTTTTTTTGCAGGAAAATATAGTAATGCTGCCGGGTCTTATTTATACATAATGACAGGTTTGCATTTAGTACATTTGATAGGTGGAATTTTTTCTTTGCTGTTTGTCTGGGTGAAATCTTTAAAAAATAAATATAATTCCGAAAACCTTTTAGGCATTAAGCTTTGCGCCATTTTTTGGCACTTTTTGGATGTATTGTGGATATATTTGTTTCTATTTTTATTGTTTGTTAGATGAATTCTAAATAAAAATTCGCATATTCGTACCCGAAAAATAAATAATTAATTTAAAATTTAGTAAAAAGTATGTCAAGTCACGCAGTTGCAGAAACAGATTCAAGTTCTCCATGGAGTGGTGGTAAATCTCCGTTTGGCGTTAGTTATGGGAAACTATTTATGTGGTTTTTCCTTGTATCGGATGCATTAACATTTTCTGGATTATTGGTCGCATATGCATTTATGCGCCATAAACATCCTGAAGTATGGCCTAATCCAGCCGATGTATTTACTCACTTTCCATTTTATCATGGTCATATTCCATTAGCTTATGTTGGGTTAATGACATTGATTTTGATTATGTCGTCAGTAACTATGGTGTTGGCGGTAGAAGCAGGGCATCGTAACGATAAAAAGAAAGTTACCATTTGGTTGTTTTTGACAATTATCGGAGGTGCAATGTTCGTTGGTTCTCAGGCTTGGGAATGGTATCACTTCATTGTTGGTACTCCTCACGGAGCGCTTCGCAGTGTAAATGTTGATGGTACCTGGGTGAAGCAGACAATTTACGGTGCAAACATGACAGTGAATGAATACGGATTACCTGTATTTGCTAATTTCTTCTTCTTTATTACCGGTTTCCACGGCTTCCATGTATTCAGTGGAGTAATTATCAATCTTGTTATTTTTATTAATGTGGTAAGAGGAACTTACGAAAGACGCGGACACTATGAAATGATTGAAAAAACAGGGTTGTATTGGCACTTTGTGGATTTGGTTTGGGTGTTTGTATTTACCTTTTTCTACCTATTGTAAAAAAGAATTAAGTATCGAGTACAAAGTATTAAGAAACCATTGGAATTAATAATTAGAATTTAAAAAATAAAATATGTCAGAATTTCAAGATGATTACCCACAGTATGAGTTTATGGCTCATCATAGCGAAGAAGAAGGAATACCAATGCGCAGAAAACTTTGGAACGTTTTCTGGATTATGCTTGGTGTTACAATATTAGAATTAATTATAGGCTCGTTTGCTTTGAAATGGGGCTTATTGGATGGAGAAAGACATTCAACTTTAATACTGAAAGTTATTTTCATTGGGTTAACCATAGCTAAAGCATTTTTCATTGTATTTAGTTTTATGCACTTGGGAGGCGAAAAGAAATCTCTTAAGTATTCGATTCTTGCTCCTTATATGATATTCATTTTATATTTTGTTTTCATTTCGATTACTGAAGCAAACTATTGCAGAGTGCATAAACAAAAAATGGATGACCTTATTGTTCTTCAAAAAGAAAAGCTGAATAAAGATGCTTTATCCGGCAAACACGAAGAAGAACCTGCAGAAGGTGAAAATTCAGAAGGGAAAAAGGAATAAATAACCTTATTGTTAAAATAAAAAAGTCCCGAAGTAATTCGGGACTTTTTTGTTTAACCTCACCCCCAGCCTCCCGAAAAAACGGGACAGGCTATCTCCTCGATACTTCGACAGGCTCAGCATGACAAGGAGAGGAGTGACTGGAAGTGAAGTACTAAGCTAACTTACAAACTTATTAACTTAAAAACTTTCAAACTAAAATGATTACTGAACCGTAAAATCAATTGGTGTGCACCATTTACTTAATCCTGTTTTTGCAGAATAAGTTCGTTTACGGAACTTGGCAGGCACACCGGCAGGCATACCTATAAGAGTGGTATTTGCCCTTGATGTCTGAGGAATATCAATCCATGTAACCCCGCCATCAAGGCTGTATTGCCAGTAATACGTAGCTTTCAGATATTTACCGTCAAGCATTAAAGCAAGAGAAATTATTAATGCTTCTCCTGTTGTCAACCCCTGCTTCACTTTAAAATCCTGTTTTTTGGATGTTTTATTGGCTTTCACAACCATTTTTGCTCCTGTAATAATAGCAGCAGCATCCAAATTATCCCAAGCAAGACTATTTACATAAGCAAGTGCATCTTTCAGTACACCATATAAATTTGTCTTGGCAGTTTTTTTCTGAGCTGCCGAATCCAACAAACGTTGCTTACTGTTTTTAATTGCATTTGTAAAGTCTTTTAAACAGCCCTGAAATTTTGGCATATCTACAAATGGAGGAGTGTAAAATCCACTTATGTTTACAGTAAGCGCATCAAAAATTGCCTGTGCGTTAATCAGAAAATCAGCATCTTTCAATCCTTTATCGAAACCTAATTTTCCCTGAATTGTAATCGATGAACTCGATGTTAAGAGTATCATATACAATGGATTTTTTTGAAACCCAAGTAAGTCATTTATGCTTTTTATTAAAGCTTTACGCTCTTTGCGAGTCAGGATTCCTCCAATTTTTCTATATTTCATTTTTATTATTTTTAAAATTTATAATTTCAAATTCACAAATATCAGATTGCAAATTGTCGTAATTTTTAATTTCTTAATCTGAAACCTGCCAATTCCTTAATCTGAAATCCAAACTATACATCCGGCAATGGCAGCCTGAATCGTTGTGATATAATACTGCTTATTACACAATATTCCTCTGTAAAACAAATTGGCTGTTTTATTAAATCATTCATTTTCAAGTGTAAATCTATTTTTATCATGCATGATTTAACCTGATGTGGTATTCCAGACGTTTCGGTTTGACATGAAGATGTTTCAGTTTGACATGCAGACGTTCCAGTTTGACATGAAGACGTTCCAGTTTGACATGAAGACGTTTCAGTTTGACATGAAGACGTTTCAGTTTGGCATGAAGACATTCCAGTTTGGCATGAAGACATTCCAATTTGACATGAAGACGTTTCAGTTTGACATGAAGACGTTTCAGTTTGGCATGAAGATGTTCCAGTTTGACATGAAGACGTTCCAGTTTGACATGAAGACATTCCAGTTTGGCATGAAGATGTTTCAGTTTGACATGAAGACGTTTCAGTTTGACATACAGACGTTCCAGTTTGACATGAAGACATTCCGGTTTGGCATGAAGATGTTTCAATTGTAACACACCAAACCTCTTCGTGCTGAAAATTATCACAAAAAAAAGCAGAACAATTTGTATTAATTGCAAACAATACTAATGCAGATATAATATATTTCTGCATAATCTTTGTTACTTTTTCTCCTTTATTATTTCCCCTGTCTTTCATGATAAATCAATTTTAGCATTGTTGTTTTTTTGTTTGTAAAATTATATAGGAATAAAGGATGATAACACATTTACGCCCGCTCGGTATTTATTACGCCGGATAGGGTAATTTCTACTGTAAATATTTTAAACTTTCGGAATTTTATTGGAAGTAGTGCCTGAAACACTGTAGATATGAAGTGTTCAGCTTATTTAGGAGAGGTGTTGGTGTAGTTTGGATTTTATATAAGGGTTTTATTATTACCACAGATTCACAGATTAAATCCCGCTGGTGTATTACATAAGATTGATTTTGTTTTTAAAATCTGTGGTATTCTTTTTCAATTAAGCTATAAATGATTTAGAGCCTGTTTAAATTTCATTTTAATAAATTGATATGACAAATCTAAAAGTCTTCGACAAGGTCAGACTGACGGCATTTGGTAGTCATCCTGAGCTTGTCGAAGGAGTATTGTATCACAAATATTGTTGTACTGTATTTTCTTTGAATGGAATTTAAACAGATTCATAATGAATCAGAATTATTTTTTCTTCCTTTTTTTAATTTTCTTTACTATTTTGAGTATAGGTTTTATGAGTTTAATTTTAATTTTTGTTTTAATAATTCTTACTATATTAGATGGCTTTTTCAGCAATAAATAGGCTTTCAGCCCTTCCTGCGAAAAACTTATTCTGCTTTCATTATCCATTACCAGTTCAAGTGTTGTTTTGCCATAGCCGTCTATCCTGTCCATGTTGGCAATATATTTATAATGTGCTCTGCAGAACAAACCAAGCGACAGCGTATGAAACATAAAATCGTCCAGCGAACAGGGATGAGTGTAAACAATTTTACCAACCATTATCCTTATTTCATTGGCACCTGCCATTATAAATACAATATCCATATACCGGATACATTTAAAATTTCCGTCAGCTGCTCTTCCTTCTATTACATCGTATTTTGTCATGGCATTTATTTTTTACATTGTTATTATATAACGAAGATACTGCAGAAAAGATACAAAATATTTCAAATCCTGCGAGTGGTAGGTATTTGGCAGGTGAACGGTCGTTATTTTGATTAAGCGGTAAAGAATCGATTTGAAGATATGCTGATTTGAGAATTTGAAAATGAAATAACTTGTAAAATCCATATCATTTTTTGAAGACTGAGAGTTTAGGAATTAACGTATCTTTGTAACCATTAATTTTAAAAGCATAACAGGTTCCATTAAATGAATGATAAAGAAAAACAAATAGCATATTGGGTAAGGACTGCTATTGATGATTTGGAGTCTATAATTTATTTGTTTGAAGGAAAAAAATATGTTCAGGCATTGTTTTTTGCACACCTGTCTTTGGAGAAAATACTAAAAGCACTTTGGGTAAAATGTAATGAGCATAATTTTCCTCCGAAAACTCATAACTTAATTTACCTTTATGAAAACTGCGGAATAACGTTGAGTGAAGGCCAAACAGATTTGCTGCAAATGATGAATGTATATCAGATAGAGGGTCGTTATCCTGATTATATTTCAATGTTGCACAATACCACAACTAAAGGAAAAGCGGAAGGAATTATTAACCAATCAAAAAATTTATTTGAATGCTTACAAAAGAAATTGCAATAGCCAAAGCTAAAGAATTTATTGTGGATTGCAGAGCACATAATATTGTTTTTAAAAACGTAATACTGTTTGGTTCGGCTTTAAGAGACGATACTTCGGCTTATTCGGATATAGATTTATTATTGGTGTCGGATAGTTTTGGGTATGATAAATGGGAAAATGCAAAATTGATTGCGCCCGTAAATAAACATTTCAGCATTATAGATGCACATACATTTCCTACTGAATATTTTTTGCAAGGCGACCCGCTTATTAATGAAATAAAAAAAACAGGGATAGAAATTAGAGTATAATTTCGTTTAATAATTTTAAAAAAAATCCTGCCTCAAAAGATGCAGGATTTTTTATTTCATTAAATTCAATAAGATTGAATAAATATTATTTATCATACGGTTGTTCAAACATTTAAAATTCCAAATCCTGCGAGTGGTAGGTATTTGGCAGGTGAACGGTCGTTATTTTGATTAAGCGGTAAAGAAGCAATTTGAAAATGAAATAACTTAAAAAATCCATATCATTTTTTGGAGCTATTATAAAACCACCATTTTTTTTCAACTCCAAAAAATAATTTATTTTATCTAATTATCTTTAAAACCCTTTATTTACAATCATTTCATCATTTTTGCGAAAAAATGACCGCAACAAATAAATGATTTTTTCTGCCTTGTAGCCCAATACTGGCAAGGATTTCAGAAAAAGCATCGTTTTTGACCGTTTTTTACTTAATTTTACGTTTTTAACTGGCATGTATATTCTTGAAAACAAATTAGTAGCAAGCACAGATTACTATCCGTTCGGGATAGCAATGAAGGAGCGTACTTTTGGTAATAAAGACCGCTATGGATTTAACGGAAAAGAGGATGATGATGAGACGGAAACACAGGATTATGGAATGCGGATTTATAATCGAGATTTAGTCGTTTTCTTATCAGTTGACCCTTTAACAAAGAATTATCCTTTTTATTCACCATATCAATTTACTGGAAATAACCCAATTGAATTTATAGATTTAGATGGTGGGGAACAAAAAAAAGAAAGTGTACCATATGGTAAATTTGGCGTAATGACTATGGCTGTTGACCAAACGGCCGGTGCGTATACAACAGCTCAATATAACAATATTATTCATCCGGTTAAACCACCACCCCCGCCACCTAATAAACCTAAAGAATCATTTGTCGGACCTTTAAATATGGCTCCAGGAGCTGTTCAGGATAGAAAAAATTCCGAAAAGCAACAAATGATTTCCAAAAGCAAAAGCCAAATAGAAGGTACTGTTGAAGGCGGTGTCGGAGAGTTTGGATATGGTTCAAATAAATCTCTTCAAGACGGTGTTTCCGGGGCTCCTATAGTTGTTATCCCTGAAATGCTATTTGGTGCTCTAGGAGAATCAGCGATTGCATTGGCAGTCGAAGGTGCTTTTGATGAGGTACTAGAAGGAAGCACTTGTATAAATGAAACGAAAACCTTTGTAGAATATTCAAATCCAGGTAGTGCTTCTGAAACATTCAATAGTATTGTAAAAAGTGAAGGAGGAAAGGTCGAAGACATAGTTGATAAAGGTGAAGGAGTAAGTACTTTTACAAAAGGAAAGGAAACCTATACATTAAGAGGAAGTAGTAAAGGAGATCCGACAATAAGCAAAAAGGTCGAAGGAGTAAGTGAACAAACAAAAGTAAGATTTGCGAAGCAATAAAATCATATCCGAATATTCAAAACTAGAGTTTATTCAAACGATAGCAAGAGAACATTTTACAGGACTAGAATTTCCTGAAGCTGTATTTTGTAAACAAGAATGGGGGGTGTATTGTTTGGAAAGTTGGAATATTTTTAGTGATTCTACCTTTAAGAATTTCAAGAATTTTTTAAATGAAATTGAAGAAAAAAGTATATTTCTAATTCCAGATTCCTTTGGTCAAACCAATATTGAAGAATATATTTTTTCATTAGAAGTTAAAGGGTTCCAGAAATCAGAATATAGGGCAGTTCTTGAATTCAATACAAATTTTGATTTTAAAGCGTTTAATAATTTTCAAGAGCACTATTTTTATCATAATTTAGATTCACTGTTAATAGGATCTTCTACAAAATGGGGTTTATATGTGAACACAAATATTAATTTAATTATATTAGGTTTTAATCCGGATATAAAAAAAATAATTGATAAATTTTATAAGATTTCTGAAGAACGAATAACTTCCCTTGATTCAGTAATTGATTATGTTGATATTTGGGCTAAGAAAGATAAAGCAGATGAAGTAAAAAGAATGATAATAAAAAATTATCATAAAGCTTTTGATCATTAAAGTTTAATCGAATATGAAATACAAGAAAGGAAAGTTAGTAAAAAGTATAGAATTATTCAAAATAAGTTCATCCAAATTTATATACTTACTATTACTCCGAACGGATAGTAATAAGTAGTTAAATTTGAATGAGTTTGAATTTCCAAGATGTAAAGATTTATCTATATTACTTCAATTTAAATCAAAAAAGTAAATCATTAAATTTCTACTGGTTTTAATTTAAGGATTGTATCGTGCTTAATTAATTCAATGGATTGAAATAATTCAAATATGTATGTAGAAAATATATCCTTTGTTTTATTATCATATATAATTAACCCCCAAGAATGGGATTTGAATTTATTATCTTGAGGGTATTTTGTTCGTATATAAAAGTTAGTATCTATTTCACAAAGATTTATTTCATGAAGAAATTTCATTTTTTCTTTTGATGATATATCAGTATAGGCAGAACTGTCTGCAATAGTAATTTTATTAAATCCTAAATTATTATGATTAAGGATTTCTATGCTGCATCTAGATATTTTAATTTCCAAATCCTTATTTTCACAAGAGGTCAATATAATTGTAAAAGCTAAAAATGATATAATTAACTCAACTTGCTAGTTCATAAATTTAATTAGCTGGAGAGCAAACACGAATAGAATCAACTTAATCAAAAAGCCATTCAACGAGACAGCGTGTATTGTTTTTAAAAACAATTTTTTGATGTCGCTTATTGTT
>CAIQBY010000178.1 GCA_903870175.1 uncultured Bacteroidota bacterium | reverse complement strand
TTTATCGGAACATCCAGCACCATACCTGTAATGGTAGAACGGATAAGCGTATTGGTAGCTATTCCAGCCGATTTGGTTACACCTTCCTTTATCAATTGCAAGTTATTATCCGCTGCATCCACTTCTTCTTTTGCCGATTTAATCTTCAGTTCGTAAGGAAGAAATTCCGCTTTCGAAATCACATTTTGCTTGAACAATGTTTCATTACGGTCAAACTCCTGCTTTGCATTATCATAACTTATCGTTGCCTGATTCATCCTATTTTCGGCATTTGCAAGGTTAATCATGTTTGGTATTATTTTAATCTTCGCTAGCACATCACCTTCCTTTATTTCCTGTCCGGCAATTACGTATAGCTTCTCGATGATGCCCGAAACCTGCGATTTCATGTTCACTTCCTTGCGCGGAATCACACTTCCGGTAGCAACAGTTTTCTTTACGATAGTAGTATCAAACGGAGAAATCGTTTGGTACACCACAGGAGGTTGTGCCGACTTCGCATACAAAAAGTAAATGGTCCAGGCGAACACACCCAGCAAAACCACAAGCACACCAATCTTAATTATTCTCTTTATCATATATCTTTTATTTTAATTAAATGCCGAATGATGAATATCGAATAATGAATATCGAAGTGTAGCGGGTTCCAAACTTCATTATTCAACATTCGATGTTCGTTATTCATTATTACTATTTTTATTTTCTACTCCGCCCTCAGCGCCTCCACCGGATGCACCGCCACAGCCCTTCTTGCAGGTATCAATCCTGCCAGCGCACCAGCCACTACCAGCACCGACAATGCAATCAATGCAGCTTTCAAATCTACCGAAGGATTTTTAAACATCGGCACACCCGCTCCCACCAGTTTATTTATCAGTTCCAGCAATCCTATTCCGAATACCAGTCCGAAGTAGCCTGCCATCAGTGTCAGAAATACCGACTCCAGTATTATCTGCCCCACAACAATTGAAGGAGTAGCGCCCAGCGCACGTTTCACACCTATCTCCTTTGTTCTTTCTTTTACAATAATAAGCATAATATTACTAATTCCGATAACGCCTGCTATCAGCGTACCTATCCCTACAAACCATACCAGCGCATTGATGCCGACAAATAAGCCATTCACTTTATTAAATTGTTTTTCCATGTTCCAATGCCCTATTGCCTGTTCATCATCCACTGCTATCTTATGACGCTCCTTCACCAATGCCATCACTTTCTTTTCCGCATCCGAAGCCGGAATCCCCTTCTTAGCCGATATTGCAAACCAGCCAACAATATCTCCGCAGTTAAAAGCATTCTGAAACGTAGGAAACGGAACCTGTATCCGTTGCGCCTGTTGCCGTGCATCACCGCCATTTCCCATCGGCGTGGTCACACCTATCACCTGAAAATAAACTCCGCTTATCAATATATAATCACCTATCGGATTTTCGTCAGCACGAAACAATACTTCCTTCACACGCGACCCTATAACACATACTTTCCGCTTCTCCCGCACATCATTCTCATTCAGGAAACGACCCTGCACCACCCGTATTTCCTGTATATCACTTATGTTAGGGTACACGCCGCCAATCTCGAAGTTGCCTGTCTTCAAGCCCCGTATCGCATTATTGCTGCCTCTGTAACCGCCCATTTGTATCTGCGGCGACACCACAGCAAGCTCCTTCATCTGCTGCAGCACCATCACATCCGCATTATTAAAGTTATAATTCCGCCCCGGTTTCATTCCTTTATACGCTTTAGCAGTGGTCTGTGCCCACATAAAAAAACTATTCGTCGCACTCCCCCTGAAATCCGACATCACCCCATTCTTCAGTCCGTTGCCCGCACCAAGCATTATCACCAGCATAAATATTCCCCAGCCTACACCAAGCGATGTAAGAAAGGTGCGCAACTTATTCTTCTTTATCGTTGCGAATATTTCCTGCCAGTTATCTAAATCGAACATCTTTGTTTTTAATAACTACAAAAATAGTTTAAATACTTCGGTTTTCACCCAAGCATTTTATAAGTGGTGATTATTGAGGATGAATGCCGTTGGAGAATGCATATTAATAAGTTTCTATTTTGGGGCGAATCTCCATTCTGCCATCCATCAAGTTCCTCCCTGCTGGAGCCTGTACTGAGCTTGCCGAAGTATCCAATCTTTTTATTCTTCCGAAAAAGAAGAATAAAAAGGATTTCCGGTACAATCGGGCGCAGTTGCAAGTTCATCATTCTTTTGCAGGTTTTCCATCAATACACAAAAAAGTCCCGAATTTCTTCGGGACTTAATACACAATACTTTTATATTTATTTCTTCGGAGCTTTAACCGCAGCACCTGCTATTATTGGTGCTGCCATCATTCTAATAATAAGCGAAGTCACCTTTTTGGCTTCCACCTTTATCGTCACAGGCTGGTCAATGCAGCCCGGAGCTTTAAACACAGCATCCCATGTTCCTACTTTTAATTTCATCAGCGGTATTTCACCGTTACTGTTAGTCCTGGCTTTCTTTGGTTTTTTAGTAACAGGATAATTAACCATATTCAGTTCACCAACTAAAGCAATCACTTTTCCGTCCACATCATATACCATAAGTGCTTCCACACCTTGATTCCGTTTTCCAAGCACATCAAGTTTCTCAATTATCACTTTATACTGCGACACAAAACCGGCATAATCAACAGCCAAATCACTCATAAAACCATCAAAGAAAACAATATGAAGCTTCATCACCGGAATCTGTATTATTTTAAAATTACTTTTCCCTATATTTATTACCGATAAAGCATTGTTATACAAATTCAGAGTAGTTTCATACGCGTCCGAATCCTTTTTCATATCCGCCAGTTGCGACGGAGTAAAATAATCTGCCGTCCCTGTTGGGTCGCTTGCAGTGTATGGGAACAGCAAATCATCTATCTTTTGTATCACACCTGCATAATCAGGGTCGTTCGTCTTATATAGGAAATTTTGAGTCCATTGATTCACCTTATCTTTAAGGTCTACATTTTTTACTGTAATCGCATAACTCACTGCTTTTCCGGTAATATTACTTGCAGAATCACTCGATGTTTTTTTCGCAGCATTCTTTGCTTTCGTAAAACCTTTGGTCGTCCCGTTTGCCGTATCTCGATAACCATAACATACCAGCATACTTTTGCCAAAAGCATTTCTTCTGTCCGAGAATGCTGTTATATCACTCACAGCACCTGCATTATTACTGAATAACAATTCCAATCTTGCATACTGATCAAGATGCGATTTACTGATGTTGCTCAAAGCCATTATTTCCGGGTTTTTATTTGTTTATACCGGTAAAGGTAAAACTCTGATTCCAGCCGCCCGACAATTCCGCTAATTAGTAGGTTTCAACATTTTTTTGATGCTTTTCGACATTTATTTGGGCTAATATTTTGTTCATTTATTGAAACAAAATTAACAGATGCCGATAGGTATCTTATGTTTATAGAAAAGATAATGATATAAAAAAATGCGGCCTTTTCAGGGTCGTATAAATATTATGATAGTTTGTTTTCTATAAACATTTGACCTTTTTCAAGGTCAGAATAAATTAGCTGTTACAATAATCAGTACGATGAATACAATTAACGCACCTGATAACTTTTTAGTTTGTAATTTATTCTGGAAAAAATATTTGAACACAAAAAATTTTGTTAGGAAGTTTTAATTATTTAGTCATTTCCACAAACAAAAAATTGCGAACTTGCACCTTTAAAAAATAAATAATAATCTATATAATGGTTAAGTATTCAGCAATAAAAAAGAAACTTAAATTTGAAGTGGAACGAGCCAACGACATTGGTTTAGCTCACCTTACCCATTACTTTCAGAACCATGTCAACGGAGTTTCACAACATTACAAAAAACCTGCAAAAGAATATTTAAAACAAATTTCGGAAGGGTTGCAACTTGTGGAGGAACCACAAATGCAACAACTTTTGCCTATGAAATTTGATGTTCCATTTCCGCCACCTGTTGATTATGATTTTACATTTATAGATTTATTTGCAGGGATTGGAGGCTTCAGAATTCCAATGCAAGAATTAGGTGGCAAATGTGTTTTTACCTCCGAATTTAATTATTGGGCTCAGCGTTCTTATGAAATGAATTTTGGCGAAGTACCATTTGGCGACATTACAAAACTTGACTTAAATATTGTTCCTAAACACGAAGTTTTAACAGCAGGTTTTCCTTGCCAACCATTTAGTATTTCAGGGAAAATGAAAGGATTTGAAGACACGAGAGGAACGCTTATTTACAATGTTTTTCAAATCATTCAGAAAAGACAACCAAAGGTTGTCTTTCTTGAAAATGTAAAACATTTAATACATCATAACGATGGGACAACACTCAAAACTATCTTAAAAGATTTAGAAGAACTTGGCTACAAAGTTTCTTGGAAATTGCTAAACGCATCAGATTTTGGTGTTGCTCAAAACCGCGAGAGGATTATAATAATTGGACATAAAGATAAAAAATTTGATTTCACAAAGCTGAAAACAAAACCAAAACTGATTCTCAAAGATATTTTAGAATCGAGTAGGCGGCTCCGTTATCAAGCGATAACGGAGTGCACCTCTCACACCACTGTACGTGCGGTTCTCGCATACA
>CAIQBY010000177.1 GCA_903870175.1 uncultured Bacteroidota bacterium | reverse complement strand
CTCAAGCGGATAGTACCTGTTATGTCCTTCGGATTAAAAGTGAGCGTGATATTATTACCCATAACACTAATGTTTACTGGTGTTTTGATAGTATCAATCACGGCAGTTCCTTTTAGTTTATCTATTTCGCCTTCTATTTTTAATTGAAGATTTGCTTTTTTATCGTAAGCGAAATCATAATTGCCTCTGATATCAATAGTGTTGTAATCATTAATTTTATATGGGTTTCCTTGAATCCAGTTTTCATAAATAATCGTTTTCTCATCGAATAAATTGCCTGAAGTAATTATAAAGTTGGCAATCATTCCTTTTTTAAGAGTCCCTATTTTATCAGCAATATTAAGTATCTCGGCAGGAATTGTTGTTAATGATTTTAATGCCTGTTTTTCTGTAAGTCCGTAACTAATTGCCTTACGCAGGTTCTTCCAGAAATCTTTTTTATCTTTTAAATCAGCAGTAGTAATGGCAAATGGAATAAAATTTTTCTCCAATGCAAACGCATTTACGGGAGCCATTTCCCAGTGTTTTAATTCTGTAAGCGATACATTAGCCTCATCATACGCATCTTCTACATCATACGCAGCAGGGAAATTAAGCGGAATGATAAATTTGCATTTAGTCGCCTTTATATCATCCAGCCGTTGATATTCATTGCCGCAGCCTTTAATAATATATTTTATTTTAAACTCATCACCTATCTTATCTGCTCGTAAAGCGTTTAATTTATCAGTGGTTTCGAAGATTTGAGGCAGAGATTGTAAATTGTTAAACGCATCGAGCGAAATATTATATTCCTTTTTTGTTTTATCGTTTTTATACCACTCTGCATCTAAATAAGTCTGACGCAATAATGCGATGGCGCCCATTAACGAAGAAGGATAATCCTGCGTACTTGTTCCTTTATCAAATGAAAACATTGCGGCAGCACGGTCGGCAATAATTAAATTATTTTCTTTGCCATCAGCAAGCGAAACAACTGCGGCACTTCCTCTTACAATTCCGTCTCTCTGAAAAGTAAGCACAGCACCAAAACCCATCTTACGCATTTCGTCAGAAGCAAGAATGTTGTCATTAAATAGTTTATAGGCTTCCATATCCGCTTTCACAGCCTGATTCCAGCCATAAGCTCCTTTAATATTACTTTCCATCTGAGGAAAAGGAATTGTCCGTGGTAAAACTTTTGGTTCTGCAATTCCGTAATTAGTATAGGCATCAATCAATGCGGGATAAATGGATTTGCCTTTCAAATCATACACTACACTGCCTTTCGGAATTGTTACTTTTGTGCCTGTCTCCAGAATTATTCCATCTTTAATTAAAAGAGTAGCATTGGCAATGGTTTCATCCGGGCTGATAATAATATTGGCATTGGTAAATGCATAGGTAGTATGGATTTTATTGGTTGTGCCGTTTACAGGAAACGTTTCCTGAGCAATGGCTGCAGAAGAAATGACAATGGTAAAAAGTACGAAGAATATTTTTTTCATATTTGAAGAAGTTTGTCTTATTTGAGCGGAAACAAAAATAGTATTAATTAAATGATTTGCCGTAAAATTTATATGAACGGTAAAACCAGCGGAATTTTGTTACTTTTGACCGCATAAAATTAAACCCTTAAATAAATCATTATGTATAAAGCACTATTTTACACACATCTTATCTCGGTAAATATATTTTTATTTGCTTACCTAATAAAAACAATTTTGCTTTTAGCAAACAAAAAAGAAGCTCTTGAGAAATTCTCGAAAGGGTTTAAAGTTCCTGAAATGATTATCAGCACGCTGTTTCTGATTACTGGTATTTATCTGCTTGTACAAATGGGCACTACAAAATTGCTGATTATTAAAATCTGTTTTGTGTTTGCATCCATTCCTATTGCTATTATCGGATTCAAGAAGAGCAACAAAGTACTCGCTGTTATCGCCATGCTATTGATAATTATGGCTTATGGCTTTGCGGAGATGAACAAGAAAAGAATTGACAAACAAACCATAGCGCCCTCTGTTGCTGATGTGAACAGCCCAAACTATGATATTAAAAAACACGGAGAAGCAATATATACGGCTTATTGCCAAAGTTGCCACGGAACAGGTGGAACCAATGGAGCCGGTGGTGCGGACTTGACTATTTCCAAGAAGAGTTTTGAGGAAATGAAGGCGCAGATAAAAGCAGGCTCAATGTCGATGCCGCCATTTAAGGATGTGATGAGTGAGCAGGAACTAAGCGCTGTGGTTGCTTATATTGTAACGTTTAGGAAATAAAATGAACATCAGTTTAAAGTTTAAAGTTGGAAAGTTTAGAGTTATCACACACATCTTAAAGCTTTCCAACTTTTGACTTTTTAACTTTAAACTTAATGCACGATACTTCAAAGAAAAAAGAAACTGCTGTACTGATTGGACTTATAAATAAAGGTCAGGACGAAGAAACAATTACCGAATACCTTGATGAACTTGAGTTTCTGGCGGATACTGCCGGAGCTGAAATAAAGAAACGATTTACACAACGGCTCGAACACCCCGATACACGTACGTTTATAGGTTCAGGAAAGCTGAATGATGTTCGTACTTTTGTGAACGACAACGCCATAGATATTGTTATCATTGACGATGAGATTAGTCCGGCACAGCAGCGGAACTTTGAAAAGGAAATAAATATCAATCCGAAACATAAGATAAAAGTACTTGACCGCACTACTTTAATCCTTGATATATTTGCTTCGCGAGCTCGTACTGCTCATGCCAAAACACAGGTGGAGCTTGCGCAATATCAATACTTGCTTCCCCGGCTTACTAATTTATGGAGCCATCACGACAGGATAAAAGGCGGGATTGGGATGAAAGGAGCAGGTGAAAAGGAAATTGAAACTGACCGAAGGATTGTACGCGACCGGATTTCGCTGCTCAAAGAAAAACTTTTGACCATCGACAGACAGATGGAAACACAGCGGAAGAGCAGGGGAGAGCTTATTCGTGTGGCGCTTGTGGGTTATACCAATGTCGGAAAAAGCACTATTATGAACCTGTTGAGCAAGAGTGATGTGTTTGCAGAAAATAAACTGTTTGCTACTCTGGATACTACAGTGCGGAAAGTTGTGATTGAGAACCTTCCGTTTTTATTATCTGATACTGTTGGGTTTATCCGTAAATTGCCTACTACGCTTGTCGAATCGTTTAAATCAACGCTGGATGAAGTTCGCGAAGCAGATATATTATTGCATGTAGTGGATATTTCCCATCCCGGATTTGAAGACCAGATAAATGTAGTGAATCAAACGCTGACTGATATTGGCGCAGGCGATAAACCGGTGATTATGGTGTTCAACAAAACAGATGCCTTTACTTTTGATGAAAAGGAAGAGGATGATTTAACTCCTTCTACAAAAAGAAATATAAGTCTGGAGCAACTGGAAAAAACATGGATGAATAAGCCGGATATGCCTTGTTTGTTCATTTCTGCTATCAATAAAGACCATATTGATGAATTCAAGAAGGTGCTTTATGATAATGTAAAAGCACTGCATCTTAAGAGATATCCCTACAATAAATTTCTGTATTAATAACCGTTGTGCATTTCGTGTTTCGGTAGTCAAAGTTAGTTTTTTTGAGCTTTGTTTTGTCGGTTTCCGGTGTGTGTTTTAGGGAGGGGAGCAGGGGAAAGCTGAAAAACGCTAAAGTGTTGATATTATGATATGTGAACTATTTCGGATGCACTTAGGAAGTGGATTTGATGACTTAGGAAGTGGATTCGATCACTTGGGAAGTGGATTTGATCACTTGGGAAGTGGATTCGATCACTTGGGAAGTGGATTCGATCACTTGGGAAGTGGATTTGATCACTTGGGAAGTGGATTCGATGACTTAGGAAGTGGATTTGATGACTTAGGAAATGGATTCGATAACTACATTTTTTCTGAAACCCTGTAGGGGTAGGCTGTTTGTAGTAATACATTAAACGAAAAATGTCAAGCTCCGTAGGAACGGTCTGAATAAAACAGGTCGCTCCTACGGAGCTTGATTCATATTACATTATATTGTTCTACAAACAGAATGCTCCTACGGAGCAAAAAATAAAAAATTTGTATAGTAGTTTAGTATAGGGTTTCAATTTAATCTTTGGCGGATATATCGACAATAAAAAAGCGCCCGATAGTACTATCGGACGCTTTTTTGGAATAAAATAACTACTCTATAATAACTAATCGCTGAGTGGTTGATTTGCCGTCAATAATCAGTGTAACGAAATATACTCCTGACTTTAACTTTTCGGTATCGGTATATAACTGATAACTGTATTGGCCCTGCTGCTGCCGGACATTGACAAATGTTTTGATGAGATTGCCAAGGACATCCACTACTTTTAAATTCACTTCTGCATCTTTGGTAATGGTGTAGTTGATAGTAGTATTTCCTTCTGTAGGATTAGGATATACTTCAAATTTATTCATCATCGCAGTTTCAGGATTGCTGATGCCGACTCCTGCATTAGGGTCAATGCGAATCATTGTTGAATCAACTATATAATCAAGATACAGGAATGTTTCATTAGTTGGAGTTACTCTGAAAGTATAGGAAGAATCTCTGCCAAGTCCGGGAATATCAACATATACAGTGTAGCTGCCGGTATCAATATTGGTAAAATAATAATAACCTCCCAAATCAGTTGCGGTGAGAGGTGAGGTGGTGGTAGAAGTAACCATTTGCCCACCAGGATTACGGCCAATCTTAACATCAATACCCGGAATAGGGTCACCCAAATTCCTTCCAAAACCCTGCCCTTTTTTAATTTTTCCTCTTAAATAACCGGTACCTGACCCAACAGCTGCAGGTTCTACCATGGCTACATCCAAAGTATCGTTGGTGCTGCAATTATGAAATACATGAGTAGCTGAAGTCCATAAATAAGCGTTTCCGTAATAAGTAGGAATAAGTGTAGGATAGTATGCTGTATCAGCTATTACTTTTATAAGATACTCGCTGTGGTAAACACCTGCAAAGTGGTAAATACCTGTAGATACATCCACCCCAACACTATCCACAAGAATAAAATGCGTTAAATGATTGACATAATGGTATAGCTTGGCCGAGGCATGCAATACAGCACCGCCCGAATAAGTTACATGGCCATAAATATCCGTAAGCGGAATGGTACCGATAGAAGTGGAAGTAGTGGTAGCACAGCCGTTCGCATCTGTAGCAGTTACATAAATATCACCTGTAATTACTGCCGGAATCGAAAGGACAGGATTAGTATAAGTAGTTGTCCCATTTGTCCATAAATAAGTAAATGGCGCAGTGCCGCCGCTTATCGTATCTACGAATGTTACACTATCGCCATAACATACTATTTGCCCGGTTGTGGCAACTGACGTTGGACTTGGATTTACAGTGAGTGTTGCAAATGACGAATCAATACATGTATTGGTGAAACTTACCAATGCAATATTTTCAGACCCCGCAGCAATTGGATTATACGTGTATGATGCACCGTTGGAAGACAGCACTCCGTTCACCAGCCAGTGAGTACTGTCGGGCACATTTCCTGTATTGGTATAATTTACAGGAATATTGGTACAGGCATTTGATGAAGCAGGGCTTATCTGCGGATGCGGAACAGTGACAGTAACTGCGGATGAATTGCTGCAGCCAAAGGTATTGGTAACACTTACCGTATATGTGGTGGTGGCTGATGGTGTAGAAATTACTGTATCTCCCATTGCAATATTCAGTCCGGTAACAGGCAACCAGCTGTACACAGGCGGTAAAATAAACTGTGTTCCCGAACTCGAACCGTTAATTAATGAATCATTCAATCCATTGATGCTGCGGTCATGCGCAATATTACCTGTTCCTTCATTGCATAAATAATTTGCCACCAGGCCGGCAGTTGCAAGCGAAATAACAGAATCCTTGTACAATGCAATATCAGCATCAGTTCGTGCAATATTCCAGATACGGATATCTCTTATCAATCCGCTGAAAGGGCTGGAAGTAATTATAGGAGAATATGTAGGAGCACCGACAATGAATCCCTGATTATAATTATATTCCCATGGCGCATTTCTATCTCCCGATTGATAGGCTGTTGGCGCAATTCCATTGAGCACTCCATCTAATTTCAAGATTGATTTATTATAACGTAAAGCTACATGGTTCCAGGTTCCGAAAACTATGGAACCTATTGTATCTGTTGATACACCATCAACTCTTGCATATAAATTACCTCCCGAATCCACTTCCAGATCATCTTCCTGCCAATAACCGGTAGAATCTTTTTCGGCAAGCAAAACTCCCTGACCATTGGCTTTAAACCACATTTCAATGGTCATCGATTCATCAGTATTCATGTGCGAAGTATAATCCGGACTTTTCAGATAAGCATAATCCATCGCAAAATCCAAAGCTGGTTTATCTACAAGCCCAATGGCAGCAGTTAATGTAACAGAATTTCCGTGACAGATTAACGTATCACGGCTTAAAACAGGTGCATTGGGCAAAGCCACCAGATTAACATTTACAGTATCCGAACTATAACATCCATTGATATTACATACAGTAACAGAGTAGGCATTATTCCCCGGCGTGGATGCGGCAATAGTTTGAGTAGTATCTGCAGAACTCCATAAATAGGAAACAAAGCCCGAGCCGGCATCAAGAGTAACGGCATTACTTATACATAGAGCCTGATCAGGACCAAGATTTACAGCCGGCACTTGATTTCCGAGGCAATACCTCCATATCTGTCCGCCATCAGTGTTAAGCGATTTTGATCCGGAAGAAGGAGTATAATTATCAGCATAATAAAGATTATTCTTAAATACTGCAAAGTTTCCCTGATCACCGCCCTCATAAGTAAGCCCGAATCCATTGGCATTGGAAGAGGTGAACGTTAATCCATCACTGCTTTTCATAATAGCACCGTGGCTTCCAAACATATTGCCTGAAAGAGCTACCCACAGCTCTCCATTGGCAACAATAAAATTATTCAGGTTTGTATAATTCGGAAACGAAGTAACAAACGTAAAAGTAGTATCATTATTAGTTCTCCATATCGCAGGAATACCGCTGGTATCCGCAGCAATATATAAATATCCGCCATAAGATGTCATTGCAGAAATATTACTGATATTAGGGAAATGACAGTTGGTATCAGCCACCCAGTTATTACCGTCAACCGAACTATAAATCAACGCCGATAGGTTGTTTGTGCCTAAATAAAGTTTATTGTTATAATTACAATATGCATAAATATTAATATTGGACTGGGAGGCATTAAAATCCAGAGGAGTAGTCCAGGCACTGGTATAATGAGAAGGGTCGTTACTGTCGTAAGCCGATTTATAAAGCGTACTTCCATTATAATTATCTACTACAACATACATGGAATCAGTAGTTCCGCTGCCGCTGAAAGGAAAAACATAAGGAATGCTGTTGCCATATAAATTGAAGTAAGGAGTCCAGTTTACTCCATCAGGCGTGCGATATACAGCAGTCATGGAATACGTTTCGGCAGTAGAAACATACATATTTCCACCTCCTAATGTAGTTGTAGCCAAAGAACTTGTAGAATTATAATTGGCAAATACCTTTGACCACGAATTAGGATTGCCGGTAGCACTTCGATAAATATAGCCGCTATCCGTGCCTGCTGAGGCATACAGCATTCCGTTAAACACAGTCATTGAAGTAATTGTTTTATTCGGAGAATGGTCAATACCATCATACACTACATTTGCCCAGTTATCCTGAGCCTTGATTGATAACTGCAATGCAATAACTGCAATTATAGAAAGTATTAATTTTTTCATGATTTCAGAATTTAGTTTGAATGGCTAAATTAAAAAAAATCGGGGAGATAAAAAAATAAATATTAATTAATAGGTATAAAGTATAAAATTTATAATCCAATTGCCTTAAGATAATCAGCGTCCACATTCATTCCTAATTGCTGAGCTTTTAGTGCATCGGCTTTTGCTTCTTCCTTTTTGCCAAGTGTATTTTCAGTCATCGACCGTTTTATCCAATAATCAGGTTCTTCCGAATTCAGTTCAATGGCTTTATTAAATTCAACTAAAGCTTTATCATATTGGTCGCGATAGATGTATATCACACCCCTGTTTGAATATGCAGCTGCATAAGTCGGATACAGTTCTATTGATTTATTATAATCATACATTGCCAAATCATATTGTTTGCGATTAAAATAAATCTCACCACGATTAAAATAAGCCAGATAAAAAGTTGGGTTCAACCGGATTGATTTTTTATAATCATCCATTGCTAAATCACTATGCCCAGTTTTATTATACAACAATCCACGATTGCTGTAGGCTTCTGCATTAGCTGAATCCAATGAAATACATTTATTAAAATCTGCAAGTGCCAGTTCAAATTTATTTTGATTTAAAAATATAGTTCCTCTGTTAATATAGGCAGGAATATAAGTAGGATTAAGTTCCAATGCCTTGTTATAATCAGGCAATACCTTATCAATATCATTTTTCTCGGTCTGATAATAATTCACTCTTTTGAAGTATAAAAAACTTTCATCAGGATTTTTATTTATAGCATCTGTCCAAAGAGTTTCACTGTTTTGCCACACCTTAGTGCGGGCATAAGTCTGAAAACAAAACAAGGATGCGGTAATTAAAGTGATGCCGATAATTGCGTATCTGAATTTATTTTTCTGTACCCATAATTTATTTATATAAAATGCAGCAACATAAACTAATCCAATGTAAGCAAGATAAGTATATCTGTCCGCCATATTAAAATCACCGCTGCCTGTAGGAATAAATTGAAGCATTAATACAATACTTAAAAAATAAAAAAGTAAGCCGAAAATGACAGACTTTTCCTTTCGAAGAAAAAAATAAATACAGGCAATCAAACCAGTTAAAACAAAAGGAGAAAGGTAATAAACCAAAGGGATAGCATTTTCAGGCGGATAAGAATAATACGTTGAAAGATTGGAAGGAATAAATAGTTTATAAACATACCAGAGAAAATCATACGAAGCAAAAATAATCCGATGAACAATGGTTTTATGTTCCACATACGATTGTAATACTCCCTTTTTATGTAATAAATAAGTGAGGACAATAAAAGCAACAGAAATTAAAAAATAAGGAATCTTCTCAAGGATCATTTTCCTGTTAAGTTTTTCAGTTAATAAGTAATCAATCAACAATAAAATAAAAGGAAACACTACTGCTGTTCCTTTAGACAAGCAGGAAAGTAGAAATAGAACGAGAGTAATTATGTACCACATTAATTTCCTTGAATCCCTGAAACGTAAATAAGTAATTAAACCAGCCATAAAAAAGAACATAAACAAAACATCTTTCCGTTCAGTTATCCAGGTAACTGATTCCACATGCATAGGATGGATACCAAAGAACAAGGCAACAATCGAAGCCATTAATAAATTCCGTTTTGTAAGAAGAAAAACAAACAGAAAAACAAGGAGAGTATTAAAAATATGTAATATTACATTCCAGAGATGGTATCCTTTAGGGTCAAGTTTACCTAACTGATAATTGCAGGCAAGAGAAATTAAAGTAATGGGATAATAATCGTTTTGCACAACAACAGAAGTAAATATTTTTTTTACTTCTACCGTTTTACTTGTAATCAAAGAGTTTTG
>CAIQBY010000176.1 GCA_903870175.1 uncultured Bacteroidota bacterium | reverse complement strand
GTATGGGCAAAGAGCGCAGGCGGCTCAGGTGCCGATTCTGCTACGAGCATTGCAACTGATAATGCTGGTAATTTATATGTTACCGGATATTTCAATAGTTCATCCATTACTTTTGGAACTACCACCTTGACAAATGCAAGTGCGGGAACCAACGATATATTTATTGTGAAATATGATGCAAGTGGTAATGTTAAATGGGCTAAAAGGGCAGGTGGAACAAGCGATGATAATATAAATGACATAGCAATAGATATAAATAACAATATTTATATAACAGGAAATTTTACCAGTTCTTCTCTGCTGTTTGGAAGTACTACTTTAACAAACGTTGGTGCTAATGATATATTTTATGCGAAGTACGATACCAGCGGAACTGTACAATGGGCGCACAGTGCAGCAAGTTCATTTGATGAATATGCAAAAGCCATTACTGTTGACGCAAGTGGCAATAGCTTTATTACAGGTAGTTTTATTGGTCCTGCACTTACATTTGGAACAATTACTCTTACTAATAATGGTAACGAAAATTTATTCATTACAAAGATAAATACAGGCGGAACAGCAGTATGGGCGCATCAAATAGGCAATACAGCTAATGATAAAGGCATTGATGTAATGACGGATGTAAGCGGCAATATATTCTTAACAGGTTCATTTAGCAGTGCAACTATGAGTAATGATGCCAGTACCTTTACATTAACGAATTCCTCACCGGGAACTTATGATATTTTTACTGTAAAATATAACACATCAGGCACTGCACTTTGGGCAAAGTCAATTGGCGGTACAGGCGATGAATTTGCGAATGCCATTAATATTGATGCCTGTGGATATGTATATGTTTGCGGAAGCTTTAATAGTTCGGGCAATATTACTTTCGGATCAAGTACTTTAAATGACTCTACATCAAGTTCCAATGCCTTGATGCTTTTAAAATATGATGAGTCGGGCAATGCATTATGGGGTAAGCAGGTAATAAGCACAGGCGGAAATCAGGGAATCGCCGTTTCCGGGAATATTAGTAACAATGTAATAGTTGCAGGATATACACCCAGTACAAATGTATATTTGGGTGGCAATCATATTGCCAATTCTGATGCAACAGGCACCACGTATGATTTTTTCCTTGCAAAAGTTCAGACTACAGCTACCGATATTTATGTATTTGCAACCAATGCTGCTGCTGCACCTATTAATTATGGAAAAGTTTATTTATATGCACGCCAAACAAACTACAGATATCTGCATCCTCAGGATTCGGTAACACTTATTGGAACTAATATTGCACATTTTGCTAGTGTGTTAAACCTTAACTATTTTGTTAAAGTAATTGCAGATACAATGCATTATTCCAATCAATACGTAACAACTTATAATGGGAATAAAAACCTTTGGGATTCAATAGTTACATGGCCGCATACCTGTAGTACCAATGATAGTATTTATATTACAATGACTGCAAATACAAATAATCCGTCAATAGGTCATGGTAAAATAATCGGCAGGGTAACTAAAGGTTATGGTTATGCATCATTTGGTGCAATTGGGAACCAGCCAAAAAACTTGGGAGACCCAATACCAGGCATTGATGTAAAAATAGGCCGTAATCCGGGTGGACAAATGGTAACCAACACGAGTACTGACAATAGCGGACAATATACTTTCAACAATATTGATACAGGAAATTATAAAATATATGTAGATATCCCAGGGCTTAACAGAGACTCGACTTATACTGTTATAGTTTCAGCAACAGATACAATATTTGCACAACGTGATTATATAGCAGATTCAAACCATGTGTATATTGATTCGACATTAACCGCGGTACCACTTAATAATAATGAATATGGAGTCATTATTGCTCCTAATCCATTTCATTATTACACAACCATTACTCTTCCATTATCTGATAAACAACACCCAATAACAATTAGAGTGCTGGATATACTAGGTAATGAAGTTAGAAATTTACAGGTAAGTGAAACCAAGGAATATATTTTAGAAAATGGAAACATGTCGGCAGGAATATACTTCGTCCAGATAATTACTCCTGAAAGAAACCTTATAAACAAAAAAATTGTGGTTCAATAGAATTATTGGATTCGCACTTAATTCCCTATTAACTAAATAGAATTAGAAAATAACCCTTCCTTTTAAGTATGTATAGTAGGCTAATGTCTTCTTAAATTTGTGATGATTTTAAAGTAATAATAGTTAGAAGATCATAAAAAAGTGAATGTCGGCTCTATTTTTTATACTGCCCTTTACTCTTCCTGATATTTACAGCCACTACTTTATATTCAGGACACATTGCTTCACTATCGTGCTCATCACTCGTAATAATATTGAGTTGCACTTCTGGGAAGTGGAACGTAGTACTTAGTATTCCGGGCTTCACTTCATCAGTTATGCGTGCTTTAATATCCACTTTTCCTCTGGCAGATTCCACACAAACCATATCACCTTCATTAATCAAATGCTTTTTGGCATCTGCCGGATTTACCATTATAACGTCTTCAGTAAGTATTTCCACATTGCCTGTTCTGCGCGTCATTGTACCAGAATTGTAATGTTCAAGTTCTCTATTTGTTGTAATTATATAAGGATATTCTTTACCGTTTTGTTTTGTTTCTTCACTCTCTATCCAATCAAAATAATGGAATTTACCTTTACCTCTCTGGAAACTTTCTTTATGAAGTATTTCGGTATCTGTTCCATCTTTCTTCACGGGCCATTGTTTACCATTATCACCAAGCTCATCCCATACCACACCGGCAAAGAAAGGCACAATCTGGGAAATCTCTTCAAGAATTGTATCAGGTTTTAATGCAGGTTGTGCATATCCCATTTTATTCATTATGTCAACCATTATTTCACCATCACTTTTTGTTCCTAACAATGGTTCAACCACTTTCTGTACACGTTGAATTCTTCTTTCAGCATTAGTATAAGTACCACTCTTTTCAAGGAATGTAGCACCTGGTAATACAACAGTTGCATATTTTGCTGTCTCAGTTATAAATATTTCCTGTAATACTAGTAGCTCCAAATGTTCCATTGCTGCAATCACTTTGTTGGTGTTCGGGTCAGTCTGAACTACATCTTCGCCCATCAACCACAATGCTTTCAACTTACCTTCAATAGAAGCTTCAAACATTTCTGGAATCTTTAAACCTCTGCTGAAAGGAATTTTTGTTTTATAAAATGCCTCGTATTGTTTATTTATTTCAGGGTCGTACGAACTCATATAGCCTGCTCCCTGATGCGGCTGACAACCCATATCGGCTGCTCCCTGAACATTATTTTGTCCGCGCAGCGGATTTACTCCAACTCCCCTTCGTCCTATATTGCCCGTAATCATTGCTAAATCCGAAATCAGCATCACTGTAAATGAACCTTGAGTATGTTCAGTAACTCCCAAACCGTGAAATGACATTGCATTGCGGGCAGTAGCATAAGCAATGGTTGCTTCCCTTACAAGAGCTTTATCAACTCCTGTTATTTTTTCCATTTCATTGATATCAACTTTCAAAATCTGTTCTTTGAAAGCTTCATAACCTTCCGTTCTGTTTTCAATAAACTCTTTAGCTTCTAATTTTTCAGTGATGATATAATACAGCATCATATTTATCAATGCCACATTGGTACCCGGTTTCAGCTGCAAATGGTAAGTTGCATACTTCGCCATTTCTGTTCTTCTTGGGTCAATAACAATTGTAGTTTTGCCTTTCATTGCAAACTGCTTTAGTTTAGCACCTGTTACAGGATGTGCATCTGTTGGGTTTGCGCCAATAATCATAATGCAATCCGTGTATTTAATATCTTCTACAGAATTGGTTGCAGCACCTGTTCCAAACGCTCTTTGCATACCCAAAGCTGTTGGTGAATGGCAAACACGGGCACAACAATCAATATTATTTGTTCCGATAACAGCGCGAATAAATTTCTGCATCAGGTAGTTTTCCTCATTAGTACATCTTGCAGAAGAAATACCTGCAATTGAATCAGGACCGTGTTTTGCTTTTATCTCCGTTAATTTATCAGCAATAAAAGTATAAGCCTCATCCCAAGTAGCTGGTTCCAGAACTCCGTTTCTTCTTATAAGTGGAGTTTTAATTCTATCAGGATGATTATAAAAAGAAAAAGCAAAACGCCCCTTTAAACAAGTATGTCCCTGGTTTACTTCTGCATCATAAGGTGCCTGGATAGATTTTACTTTTCCATTTAATACAGATACTTCAAGGTTACATCCAACTCCACAATAAGTACAAACTGTACGAACCTTTTTATCAGCAACCATCGATTTTGATTCAAACACATCAGAAATAGCTGATGTAGGACAAGCCTGTGCACAGGCACCACAACTCACACAGTCAGAATCAAAAAAAGAATTATTATTACTCTTCACAATATGACTGTCGAAACCTCTTCCTGCCATTGTCAATACCATTTCTCCCTGTACTTCATCACATGCCCTCACACACCTGAAACAATTGATACACTTGGAAAAATCAGAAGTCATATATGGATGACTTAAATCTTTTTCTCTATCCAAATGATTTTTCCCTTCGGGATAACGAACATCACGCACTCCAACTTTTGCAGCGACACTTTGCAATTCACAATTATTATTTACCTCACAGGTAAGGCAATCCAGTGGATGATCAGTAAGAACAAGTTCTATAATATTTTTCCGCAACTTAACTATCCTGTCGCTATGTGTATAAATATATGAATTGGGAATAACGGGAGTATGGCAGGAAGCCTGGGCTTTTGCAGGACCGTTTTGCTTTAATGCAACATCAACACTGCAAACTCTGCAGGAACCGAAAGGATCAAGATTGGGTGCATCGCAAAGTGTCGGCACGAAATCCTGCCCAAGATGTCTTCTAACAAAACTTAGAATAGTTTCACCATCCTTGATAAAATAAATTTTATCGTTAATATATGCTGTTGCTTCCATGGTATTTTATTTTTTAAAGTAAGGAGCCAGTTCGTTTTCAAAATACTTCATTGCATTTTTTATCGGAAGCGGAAGTCCGCCACCCAAAGCACAAAGAGAACCTGTTTCCATTGTTTCAAGCAAATCGTTCATTAAAGTATAATCGATTTTATAATTTTCATTCTGCGCTTTCTCCATCATTTCATACCCACGCACAGAACCTAATCTGCAAGGGAAACATTTACCACAACTCTCGTGAGCAGTAAATTTAAACAGGTGTTCAATATATTTTACCAACGGATATTCTTCCGGAATGCACACAACCGATGCGTGACCTAAAAGAAATCCTTCTTTGGCAAATGAATCAAAATCAACAGTAAGATTATTTATTTTATCCACTGGCACAAGTCCACCAAGTGGTCCTCCAATGTGCATAGCTTTAACAGGCTTTCCGAATCCTCCACCCAGTTCATTTACTACAACAGACAATGGAGTTCCCATATCCACTTCATAAATTCCCGGCTTATTAAAATAACCATCCAATGAAATTAATTTTGTACCCGATGATTTATTAGTTCCTATAGCAGCAAATGCTTTACCACCATTTTTCATAATAAAAGGCAGGTTAGCAAGTGTTTCCACGTTATTTACCACAGTTGGTTGATTGAATAAACCTTTTTGAGTTGGATATGGTGGACGCACACGCACTTCCGGTCTTTGTCCTTCAATAGAAGAAAGCAATGCGGTTTCTTCTCCGCAGATATAAGCTCCCTGAGCCTTTATAACTTTAAAGTTGAAATTAAAACCACCTCCATTTATGTTTTCACCAAGCAGTTTTTCTTTTATTAATTCTTCAATGCAATCCGTAATAATGTCAACTGATTCAGGATACTCACCTCTAATATAAATAACTCCGCAATCAGCACCGGTAATGTAACCGGCAATCATCATACCCATTAACAATTCGTGAGGGCGTTGTTCCATTATATAACGATCGGAATAAGCACCAGGGTCGCCTTCGTCTGCATTGCACACAATAAACTTTGAATCGGAAGCTACATTTTTACATGACTCCAATTTGAATGCCATTGAAAATCCTGCACCACCTCTGCCTCTCAAGCCTGAGTCTTTAAGCTCAACAATAAGTTCGTCAGGAGATTGTTTAAGGCAATCAATAAATATTTTATAATATTCTTTTATGGAACCGTATTCACTTGTTAGTATTGGCGAGCCTTTAAAACCAACATTATATCTTTCTTTAGTAGTTGATTTCTCTTTTCTTATTGTTACAATATCATCAATATCATTTCCTGAATAATTCTTTCCATCAATGTGAAATGCGCTGTTTTCGTGACAACGGCCAAGGCAACACATTTCTCCTATTTCTTCTTCTTTGTAATTTGCGGATAGTTTTTTATGAAGATTATCTTGCGTTCCTGCAGTCATACAAGCACTTCCATTGCATATATACACTTTCTTTCCTTTATTCTCAGGCTTCAAAAAGTCATAAAAAGAAACTGTTCCATAAACAGTTGATTTGCCAACAAGGAATTCATCGCGAAGTTTATCAAGTGCTTCCTGCTTTGGTGTTCCTGTTTCAAAAGCTGCTTTACCAAGTTCTTCGAACAGGTTTTTATTAATGCCTTTTCGGCCTAAAAGATGACTTAAATTATTTGACATTATTTTTTATATTAACCTTACCTGTTACCAATTGACTGTTGCCAACTACAACCTGTTGAGGATTTGAATAAATCGTAAATTTATTATTTCTGCAGAACGCCATTAATGTTATTCCTGATTCCTGTGCCTGTTCTATAGCAAGAGATGAGGGGGCTGAAACAGCTGCCAAAAAAGGAATGCCTGCTGCTCTTGTTTTATTTATTATCTCTGATGATACTCTGCCACTTAGTGTTAAGCACTTGGCTTTGTTCAATAATTTATTATTAATAAGGTATCCTATAACTTTATCCACGGCGTTATGTCTGCCGATATCTTCCTGAAGAGTAATCATCTTTCCATCTATAGTGAAAGCACCTGCAGCATGTGTGCCTCCTGATTTCTGAAAGTCTTTCTGTCCACTGTTTATCTGTTCAAATAATGTTGGAACAAGTTCAACTTTTAATATTTCTGTGTTTCTAACTATGTCGCAACTCATATCATCCAATACCGTTTTACCACATACACCACAGGAAGAAGCGGAAATTACGTTTCTTGTTCCTGCAAAATCCTTTAGGATTAATTCTTTCGGAATACGAACATTTACAGATAAGATATGTCCTTCTTTATTCCTTGATGTAACTTCTATTTCCGACGTATGGTTTAAGTCTCTGTATATATTTTCAGTAAATAATAAGCCCCGAACAAGGTCTGTTTCATTGCCTGGAGTTTGCATTGTAACAGTAAACGGAACATCATTAACGGCAATACTCAATGCTACTTCAACGGAAACAAAATCTGCTACTTGAGAAGATTCTTTTCCATTAAAAAACACACCGGCATATTGTTCTATCATCATTTAGGATAGTCCTGTTATTTTTCCATTAGCATCTATATCCATTCCTTCTGAAGCAGGATGTACCGGCAATCCCGGCATACGCATCATTTCTCCAAGAATTGGAATTACAAAGCCTGCACCTGCTGCAAATTCAAACTCACGAACAGTAACATTAAAGTTACGTGGTCTGCCAATCTTTGTTTCGTTATCTGATAAAGACTTTTGTGTCTTTGCCATACAGATAGGCAGTTTATCGTAACCCAATGCTTTTATTGTTTTAAGTCCTGAACGTGCTTTTGCAGAATATTCAACATCAGTTGCACCATAAATTTCAGTTGCTATTATCTTAATCTTTTCTTCAATAGATAAATTCCAATCGTATAAAGGTTTGAAATTGTTTTCTCCTTCTGCAACTTTAACAACAGCCTTTGCAAGATCAGTTGTTCCTTTGCCACCTTTAGCCCAGCACTCCGATAGCACAGCATCCACGCCATGTTTAGCACATTCTGTTTTAATAAAATCAACTTCTTCTGTTGAATCACTTATGAAACTATTGATTGCTACAACAGGTTTAATTCCGAATTTTAAAATGTTCTCAATGTGTTTCTCCAGGTTCTCAAATCCTTTCTTCACACGTTCCAAACTGGGTATATTGTATTCTTCTTTCTTCGCTCCTCCATGATGACGCAGAGCTCTGATAGTAGCCACAAGAACAACTGCATTAGGCTTCAAACCTGCATATCCGCATTTGATATTCATAAACTTCTCAGCACCTAAATCAGCACCGAAACCTGCTTCTGTAACAACATAATCGGATAAACTTAAACCCATTTTAGTAGCAACAATAGTATTTGTTCCTTGTGCAATATTTGCAAACGGCCCTCCGTGAATGATGGCAGGATTGCCTTCCAGTGTTTGTACCAGATTAGGTTTAATAGCATCTTTCAATAAAATTGCCATTGCTCCTTCTGCTTTTAAATCTCTTGCAAATATTGGCTTACCTTCAAAAGTGTATCCGACAAATATGTTTCCAAGCTTTGTTTTCAGGTCTTCAATGTTCTTCGACATACATAATATCGCCATCACTTCGGAAGCAGGAGTAATGTTAAACCCATCCTGGCGTGGAGTTCCATTAGTTGTTCCTCCCAGACCTATAACAATATTTCTTAACGCTCTATCGTTCATATCCATCACTCGTTTCCAAACAACTGTACGTGCATCAATATGAAGATTGTTTGTTTTATTCTGAATGTTATTATCTATCAATGCAGCCAGTAGATTATTGGCTTTTTCAATGGCAGAGAAATCTCCTGTGAAATGAAGATTAATATCTTCCATAGGAATAACCTGAGAGTATCCGCCGCCGGCGGCGCCACCTTTAATACCGAATACTGGCCCTAACGATGGTTCGCGAAGAACAACAGTTGCTTTCTTCCCAATGATATTCAAGCCTTCAGTTAAGCCGATTGATGTCGTTGTTTTACCTTCTCCTGCAGGGGTTGGACTGATAGCAGTTACTAACACCAATTTGTGTTTCTTAATCTTGTCTTCGTCAATTAAATTGAGTGGTAATTTTGCTTTATACTTACCATAATGTTCAAGGTCATCTATTGCAATGCCTAACTTGGCAGCTATTTCATTAATGTGCTTAATCTTTGCGGTTTGCGCAATCTCCAAATCCGATGGTACTTCCTTTGTCATAAATTATTTTTAATTGTTATTTGTCGTTAATTATTCGAGCATCAAATTTACCAAATAAAGGCTATACAATACAAGGATATTTGTGATGTTATTAACCGCTGTTATCAACAAGTTTATCTAGTGCTTTTTGATAATCGTCCTTTGTGTTGATATTAATAAATATTGAATCGTTAAACAATTGATTATTGTCAACATTTACTTTTAGAACGCTGAAATGATTAATAATATCAATCATTTTATAGGTTCCATTCATTATTAACTCTTCCCATCTATTAAGGCATTCTTTTGAATATATTGCAAACATTGGTTCGTATTTATCCTTATAAACAGGAACTGCAATTTGATAATCATTGGATTTATTAATAATACATTCAATTGTATCTGTTGTTATAAAAGGCATATCACAGCTAACAATTAAATTCTTTTCTGTGTCTGTATGATTTAATGCTGCAAGTATTCCTGCAGAAGGTCCAATGTTTTTAATAGTATCGGTAATTACTTCATATCCAAATTGAGCATAATCTATGTTATTGGAAACAATAATTATCTTATCAACTGCCGGTTTCAGCTGATTAATTACATAACTGATAATTGGTTTTCGGTTTAAAAGAATCAATCCTTTGTCCTCCCCCATTCGCGAACTCCTACCTCCTGCAAGTATGTAACCTGTAATATTCTCTTTATTTTTAAGCATCTTTAAAATAAAAGCAGGTTAAAGATAAGACTAAATTATGACTTCTTATTATTATCGCATTATTTAGAATGCCAGCCCTTCTGAATTATTATTGGTAATATATCCTTTCTTAAAGCTACTTTTGCATTCAAATTAATACAAACTAATGTCTTTCGAAAAACTAAATTTAAACAAACCTCTTATTTCCGCTCTTGATGATTTAGGATATATTGAGCCTACTCCTATTCAGGAAAGGGCGTTTCCTATTATTATGTCAGGGAAAGATGTGATAGGAATTGCACAGACAGGTACAGGGAAAACGTTTGCTTACTTGCTTCCTATACTTCGTTCACTCAAATATTCCGACCAGCGACACCCAAGAGTATTGATAATAGTGCCTACCCGAGAACTGGTTCTTCAGATTGTAAAAGAGATAGAGAAACTGAGTGTTTACACAAGCACCCGCTTTCTTGCGATATATGGCGGTACCAACATTAATACACAAAAACAATTAGTATATAATGGCGTTGATATTATAGTAGCTACTCCCGGAAGGTTAGTGGATTTAAGTCTTACAGGTATTCTTCGATTGAAGGATATAAAACAACTGGTGATTGATGAAGTGGACCAAATGCTTAGCCTTGGCTTCCGTCAACAGTTATTAAGTTTCCTTGAAACGATGCCGAGCAAGAAACAAACGTTAATGTTTTCGGCAACGATGAATGAAGAAATAGAAGCTGTAATTACCAAATACTTTTATGAACCAGTGAAGATAGAAGTGGCGCCACATGGCACTCCGCTTGAGAAGATTGTACAGGTTTGTTATCATGTGCCTAATTTTAATACAAAAGTTAATCTACTTGAATACTTATTAAAACATGATGATTCATTAAATAAAGTACTTGTATTTTCTGCTACCAAAAAACTTGCAGACAATGTATATGAGCAGTTAAATCAACGATTCCCGAATGAAGTGGTTGTTATTCATTCCAATTTATCACAGACTGCACGTATCAATTCGCTGAAACAATTTCATGAGGGAACAAAGCGTGTGCTGGTGGCTACTGACATTGTAGCGCGAGGTTTGGACATTACAGATGTTACTCATGTTGTTAATTTTGATACGCCCGAAACTCCGGAAGATTATATCCATCGCATTGGTCGTACCGGCAGAGCCAACAAAGATGGTGTTGCCATTACTTTTATCAATGAAACCGAACAGGAATTTCAGGTAGCAATTGAAACAATGATGAATAAAGCGATTCCTTATGAATCGATTCCTGAAGAAGTAGTAATATCCAAAGTACTTACGGATGATGAGATTCCGAAGATGGTGGATAAGATTAAACAGAAAAAAGGAAAAGATAAATATGTGCCGGGACCTGCATTTCATGAGAAGAAAGAAAAGAACAAAAAGGTGAACCTTGGAAGTGCTTCTGTAAAAGAGAAGATGAAAGGTAAAATAAGGACTTACAGAAGGAGTTAATTACGCAGCGTGATTATGTGCTTTGGGTATTGCCTGCAACTCTTTTTTCTTAACCAGAGTCTCTTCTTCTAAATCAAAATCATCTTGTAAACCTAACCAGAACTTTGCTGAATTGCCAAAGTAAGCAGATAGTCTAAGAGCCGTATCCGCTGTTATTCTTCTGTTTCCTTTTATAATTCCAGAAATTCTAGTTTGAGGAATACTTATATCTTTTGCTAACCTATAAGCGGAAACATTAAGAGGTAAAAGGAATTCTTCCAAAAGAATTTCGCCAGGATGTATGTTTTTAAGTTTTTTCATTTTTTATGATAATCTATTATTTCTATTTCAGTTGCATTGCCATTGTTCCATTTAAAGATGATGCGCCATTGGTCATTGATACGGATGCTGTAAAAATTCTTCGACTTGCCTGATAGCTTTTCAAGTCTATTGGCAGGAGGAATTCTTAGGTCGGCAATATTAATGGAGTTATTAATCATTCTTAATTTTCTTCTTGCTATTTCCTGAATTTCATTCGGCAGTCCTTTTACTCGTTCTCCATTCCAAATCTTTTCTGTTTCTTTATTACCAAAGGAAATTATCATACTAACGCAAATTGATACTAACGCCAAAGGTAAGTAATATTATTAACATTAAAAGATTTATTAGTTAGTAATACAAAAACAAAAAG
>CAIQBY010000175.1 GCA_903870175.1 uncultured Bacteroidota bacterium | reverse complement strand
TTTTTTGTTTTTTTTCTTTTCTTTTGTCTTAAAACAAAAGAAACAAAAGTTCAAGAAAAGATAATCGGTCAACGCACAGGCGGGCGCGGCTCCGTATCTTTTCGGGCTTGCGCGCCGTTCTTAGTTGGGGATTGTGCGCAATAAATATTTTTGGTAGGGAAAGATTAGTAAGTTTGCAGGTGAAAAAACACCAGCAAAAGGCAAGTTTCTGCTAACTTAAAGGAAGACCAACAAAGGAGAAAAAGAATAATGAAAATCATAACATCAATAATACTTTTTGCACTTTTAACATTCCAATTGACATTTGCTCAAGCGCAGGAAGTGCTATCGGATAGCGGTTTCACAGACATAGCAGAGGCGAAAAATGTTACCGTGAATGGTGTCAAACAAGGAAAATGGGTAGAATTTGTAGATAACTTCGACCGCCCAGTTTCGTCTGAAAAAGATGCTGTCTATAATCATTTAATTATATATAAGGATGGATTACCTGTTGGTCTTTTAAGGAAATATGACCGTGGAACAAAACAACTCTTCTGTACAATCCCTTATAGTAATGGTAAAAGGAATGGAATAATGAAAAAGTACTACTACTATAATAGAGGTGTAAAAAGTGAAATACCGTTTATTAATGATACGGTTTTTGGAATTGTAAAAGACTATTACGAAACTACTGGTAGAATGAAATGTGAAACGCCTTATGTGGGAAATTTGATGAACGGATTGCAGAAATCATATCATCCAGATGGTTTAACAGTATCATCAGAGGTTACATTTGCAAGTGGTAAAAGAAATGGCTTGACCAAGGAATACTATGCTGATGGTAAGTTACAATATGAAATTCCTTACTTTGAGGATAAGAAACAAGGCATTGAGAAAATGTATAGAGAAGATGGAGGAGTTGCTTGGGAAGCTACCTATATAAATGGAAAATTAGATGATACTTCTGTAAAAACACCTAAGAAAAACTTACCGGACAGTATAAAAAAAGTTGCTGGGCATGTAGATGGATTTGTAAAGCTTGTTCACCCTTGGTGTACTGATGTGCATACTGATGAAACTGCCAACTATATAAAACCAAGACCTCTTCCCAATAAAACAATGTATGTGCGGTGTGGTGACAGTAATTATTTCTCTAAGCCTATTATTATGGAGTTTAAAACCGAAATTGATGGCAGTTTCCATATTTGTTTGCCACCAGGAGCTTATGTAATATTTTCGGATACTAAGAAAAACAAACCCAATTATGATAGTCTTGTAATAAAATATTCAAAAGGATTAAATAATTGCATTTCCATGAGCGCATCTGATACTATTTGTATGAATACCTGGAATCAAACACCGGATGCAGCATTTATTATTGGGAATAATTTTTTAAAGGATATTTCAATTATTTATTACTTACCATGTTCTGATGAATGTGATGTTCCGTGTTTAAGAAACAAGCATATTAATTATTGAAAGATTATAGCGATATACCTTAGTCGAAGTTTTTTTGTGTTGGTATGTAAAAGGTGAGGAGAACGATGAACTGGCAACTGCGCCCGATTGTCGTGGAAATCCTTTTTATTCTTCTTTTTCAGAAGAATAAAAAGATTGGAACAAAAGCGGGAAGGAACTTGCGAGATTGCTGAGACGTTGGTCGCCCAAATAAATAATAAATAAAAAACTACTTCCCATTCAACCAAGTTACCAAATCGACAAGCATTTGCTGGCTTATGGTATGTCCTTCGGGATATTCTTTATAGGTAGGCTGTATATTTAAAGTATTCAAAAACGCTTTGCTGTCGCGTGCATTTTTAATATTGATAACAGGGTCGTTGGTACCGTGTGTAATAAAAATATTCAAGCCTTTCAGCTTTTCCTGAGGAGCAACAATGGGTTTCATCTCGTTTAAAATTCTGCCGCTCATGGCTGCTATTCCTTTGAATTTATGAGGTTCGGTAAGCCCCAAACTATACGCCATTATTGCTCCCTGACTAAAACCGACGAGATATATCTGCGATTCGTCAAAGGGGTGTGCCTGTTGCAAATCATTAATAAAATCAAGTATTGCTTTACGGCTGCTGTCTGCCTGGGCTTTATTAATTAGAGGCGGGTCTTTCGAAAAGTCGGCTTGATACCATGCATAACTTTCGGCGCCGAGCGTTTGAGGTCCTCTGGCAGAAACCACCAGAAACTTATCCGGCAGGTACTGTGCGAGCGAAAATAAATCAGCCTCATTGCTGCCGTATCCGTGCATCATAATAATAACAGGCGGTTTGGCCGATTTGATTTTTGGTTCTCTAACAAGATAATGCAGCATTGTTTCAGGTTTTTTTACATAACTGCATCCTGCAGTTATATTTATTGTGAGTAATAATAGGGTGATGGGGATGAATCTCATGAATTATAATTATCCAATTTTTACCGATGTCATCGTGAGCGAACCTGCCACCGCTTTGTCGTTAAATAAACTTACCTTTTCATTTTCTTCCTTTAATGCAAGCGCATATAATAAAGGCAAATAATGGTCGGGCGAAGGAATGGCAAGGTCCCAGGCTTTTCCCTGCGATTTATAATTGATTAATGATTGATGGTCGTTGTCGAGAATATATTCCTTCATTTTATCACTTGCTTCTATCGCCCAATCGTAGCCATAATCCGAGGTGTTCAATTTATCCCAGGCAATCATTCCAAGGTTATGCACCATGTTTCCGCTGCCGATAATAAGCACACCTTTTTTGCGGAGCGAAACAAGTTCTTTCGCCAACTCGTAATGATATTGAGGAGTTTGATAATAATCAAGACTCATTTGAATGACTGGAACATCAGCCGCAGGATACATGTTTTTCACTACACTCCAGCAACCGTGGTCTAATCCCCAGCTTTGATCCAAACCAACTTCTGTTTTTTTGATGATGCCTTTTGTTTCTTTTGCCAACTCGGGGCTGCCCGGCGCAGGATACTGAACATCAAATAATGCCTGTGGAAATCCACCAAAGTCGTGAATTGTTTTGGGCTTTTCCATAGCAGTAATAAAAGTACCGCGAGTTTCCCAATGCGCCGACACACAAAGGATAGCGTTGGGTTTAGGAATCTCCTTGCCTATATTTCTGAATCCTGTTACAAATTCATTTTCTTCGATAGCATTCATCGGGCTGCCGTGTCCTAAAAAAAGCACAGGCATTTTATCCGTATTGCCAAAAGGAGTTGTTATTTTGTTGAGTTCATTCAGTTTCATTGCTGTTCCAGTTAATGGGATTAAAGCTAAAGTTTTTAAAAATTGTTTTCTGTCCATTAGATGAAAAAAATCTCGCAGAGAGGCAAAGGTCGCAAAGAAATATTAATTATCAAACTTTGCTTTCTTTGCGGCTTTGCGAGAATTAATTGTTGCTTACGCTTCCTTCACCAACTGCACTTCAGCAGCAATTTTTACTTCATCACTCACTAATACACCGCCAGTTTCCAAAGCTGCATTCCAAACTAATCCCCAATCTTTTCTGTTGATTTTCCCGTTGATAGTAAAGCCTGCTTTTGTTCTGCCGTAAGGGTCTTTGTTGATTCCGCCGAATTCCACATCAAGCGTTACTTCTTCGCTGATACCTTTAATAGTAAGGTTTCCGGTAAGCTTAAAGTTATCATCAGATACTTTTGTAAACGATGTTCCTTCAAAAGTAATTTCTTTGTGATTTTCAACATCAAAGAAATCAGGAGCCTTTAAATGCCCGTCGCGTTGGTCGTCATTGGTAAATATTGATGACGGATCAACAGTTACTTCAATTTTTGCATTACTGAAATCATTACCAATACTTGTTACTTCAGTATTAAATTTTCTGAAATCACCTTTTAAATTAGCACTCATCATGT
>CAIQBY010000174.1 GCA_903870175.1 uncultured Bacteroidota bacterium | reverse complement strand
CACTGAAAAAGCTAAGGATTCGGACGAATTAAGAAAACCGACTAAGCTTAAACCGCTTAAAGAAAAAGAAAAAAAGGGATGGAAACATAACCTTGATGATGATGAAGAGGATTTCCGAATGGAGGATGATGTCAAACTTGACAGCCACTTTGATGATGACGAAGATGAAGATTTTTACTCAGAAGATTTTTAATTAATACTACATTTAGTTGCAGATTCATAATAAAATTCATTTAATAGAAATGAATTTGGTTTATCATTAATTCAATATTTGAATCTATTGGAAATGATAAACACTTCCTCCGCAACTATCCATACTTGCACCTGTTACACTTTTCAAACAATTAATTTCATTCCGCATTCTTAACACACCAAGGAAAGCAAATATCAGAGCTTCTTTAAATTCTATTAACTTTTTATCCGGAACAATTAACTGATGAGAAGTATTGTTTTTTATGCAATCAATTAAAAAAGAATTATACGCACCTCCTCCCGTTACCAGTATCTTTCCTTTCGGCTGAACATTTAATGCTTTCGAAATTTGTATTGCTATGTGCTCACAGAAAGTTCGCAGTAAATCTTTTTCATCTAATTCATATTGATTCAAAAGAGGATAAATATTTTTTAAAACCCATTCTTTGCCTAATGATTTTGGGATGTTTGCCATCTGTTTATAATATGACAGTTGATTCAGTTCATTTAATAAATAATGACTCAACATTCCATCTTTTGCAAGTTCTCCTCCATCATCATACGGTTTGCCAATTCTATTGCAAATTTCATTCAACACAATATTTACCGGACAAATATCGAAAGCCGTTCGTTGATTATTATATTCATAAGATACATTTGAAAACCCACCTAGATTTAAACAGAAGTTATAATCAGCAAACAATAATTTATCGCCAATAGGTACTAACGGCGCACCTTGCCCGCCTAAAGCAACATCCAGCGAACGAAAATCGGATACCACCGAAAGTCTGCAGCGGGAAGCAATCGCACTGCCAGCACCAATCTGAACAGTAAGTTTATTTTCCGGCTGATGAAAAACAGTATGGCCGTGAGAAGAAACAAAATCGGCATTTATGTTATTTTTAATTATAAAGTCGGAAACTCTTTGCCCAAGGAAAAAACCATAGTCGACGTTGGCCTGCTGAAAATCGAGAGCATTAGTAGATTCAAGTGACAATAATTTTTGTTTCCAAACATCTGTATAATTAATCGTTTCCGCCTGAACAATTTCATAATTCCAGATGTTATCATCTAAAGTGAACTTACAAAAGGCAATATCCAGACCATCGAGAGACGTACCAGACATTAAACCGATAACATTATATACTTTGGAATTGATATTTGTCATATTTAGTAGTAAAATTTGAATAATAAATTTACTTTTGCACCTCTCAAAAATAAAACAATATTAATCATAAAAAATATACAACATGTTATTTAATCTTACAGAAGAACATTTGATGATTCAAAAAGCAGCACGCGATTTCGCAAATGATGTGCTAAAACCAGGAGTTATCGAGCGCGACGAACATCAAAAATTTCCGGCAGCAGAAATAAAACAAATGGGCGAATTGGGATTCTTGGGAATGATGGTTGATCCAAAATACGGTGGCGGCGGAATGGATTGTATTTCTTATGTGTTGGCAATGGAAGAAATTTCGAAGATAGATGCTTCATGTTCGGTTGTAATGTCTGTAAATAATTCATTAGTTTGCTGGGGCCTTGAAACATTTGGCACAGAAGAACAAAAATTAAAATATTTACCTCGTTTGGCAACAGGTCAGATAATTGGAGCATTCTGTTTGTCTGAACCGGAAGCAGGTTCAGATGCGACATCGCAAAGAACAACGGCAGAGGATAAAGGAGATCATTATATTTTGAATGGAACAAAAAATTGGATAACCAATGGAAGCAGCGCATCTGTATATTTAGTTATTGCACAGACACATCCGGAGAAAGGCCATAAAGGAATTAATGCGTTAATAGTTGAGAAAGGAATGCCTGGTTTTGTTGTGGGCCCGAAAGAAAACAAATTGGGAATCCGCGGTTCGGATACTCATTCGCTGATGTTTGATAATGTGAAGGTTCCTAAGGAAAATCGTATAGGAGAAGATGGTTTTGGTTTTAAATTCGCTATGCAGACTTTAACTGGAGGCAGAATTGGAATAGCCTCTCAGGCACTTGGTATTGCATCCGGAGCCTACGAACTGGCATTGGCATATTCAAAGGAACGAAAAGCGTTCGGAAAAACGATTAATCAGCATCAGGCAATTCAGTTTAAATTGGCTGATATGGCTACACAAATAGAAGCGGCTCGTTTACTTTGCTTGAAAGCTGCGTGGTTAAAAGATAAACATCTTGATTACACTACCGCAAGTGCAATGGCAAAAGTGTTTTCTTCCAAAGTAGCTATGGATACTACTATCGAAGCTGTTCAGATTCATGGAGGATATGGCTTTGTGAAAGAATTTCACGTGGAGCGATTAATGCGTGACGCAAAAATCACCCAAATTTACGAAGGTACTACAGAAGTTCAGAAAATTGTTATCTCAAGGGCTTTATTGGCATAAAATTATGCCCAATTCTAAACTACTATACAAATTTTGAAAAGCATCGTTAAAACAAAGAGTTATTAGTGTAGTTAAATTGTTTACCACTTTAGTGTTTTTTAGTTAATTTATTGTTTATTAAAATTTTATATAATTGTGAGGTTTCAAAATAGTGCTATTTGAAATCTGAATAGTACTATTGGCTTGTCCCAATAGTACTATTGGAATCTTGAATAGTACTATTGGAAATCTGAATAGTGCTATTGACTTGTCCAAATAGTACTATTGGAGCCTTGAATAGTACTATTGGCTTACCCCAATAGTACTATTGGAACTTTAAATAATACTATTGGCTTGCCCGAATAATGCTATTGGAACTTTGAATAGTACTATTGGCTTGCCTGAATAATGCTATTAGATTCTGTCAAAATCAATCTTGTCTGTTCCCAGGAACTCAAATAAAAAGAACTTCGCCTTTATATAGTGAGAAATGTAGTATTTGTATAGTAGTTTAGTCAAATTCATAATATTCTTGCTTTTTAAAATTATATATACTTTTATTATTATACCAAAAATCTATAATATTTGCATGGATTAATAAAGTTTGTTACATTTACCGATTATTAATTCAGGAAAATGTTTAAAACTTACAATCGGCTGTTAATAACTTCCTTCTTTTTTCTTTTTATACTTAGCGATTTT
>CAIQBY010000173.1 GCA_903870175.1 uncultured Bacteroidota bacterium | reverse complement strand
CCAAAATTATATGATGGTGCAAAACCGCATTGGGAGTTGACTACTCAATATGATTTGATTGACTTCGAATTAGGAAATAAATTAACAGGTGCAGGATTTCCTGTCTATAAAGGCAAAGGAGCTAGGTTGCAACGTGCATTAATTAATTTTTTCCTTGACAGAGCAACAGCAGCAGGTTATCTGGAGATTCAACCACCGATATTGGTTAATGAAGCTTCGGGATATGCGACCGGACAATTGCCTGATAAGGAAGGGCAGATGTATCATGCGACAATTGATAATTTATATTTGATACCTACTGCGGAAGTGCCTATTACCAATATATACAGAGATGTGATATTGAAAGCGGATCAGTTGCCGGTAAAAAATTGCGGCTATACACCTTGTTTCCGCAGGGAAGCAGGAAGTTATGGTAAAGATGTTCGTGGATTAAATCGTTTGCATCAGTTTGATAAAGTAGAGATAGTACAGATTGCTCACCCAGAAAAATCATATCAGATATTGGAAGAAATGCGTGCTTATGTGGCAGGGTTGCTTCGTGATTTAGAGTTACCTTTCCGTACATTGAAACTTTGCGGAGGTGATATGAGCTTTGCTTCTGCACTTACTTATGATTTCGAAACATATAGTACTGCTCAACAGAAATGGCTGGAGGTAAGTTCGGTTTCGAACTTTGAAACTTTCCAAAGTAACCGTATGAAATTACGATTTAAAGAAGGTGACGGAAAACCTGTATTAGCACATACATTAAACGGAAGTGCTTTGGCTTTGCCTCGCATTGTGGCTTGTTTGCTGGAGAATAATCAAACAGCAGATGGAATCAGGATTCCGAAAGCACTTGTTCCTTATACGGGTTTTGAGATGATTTCGTAGTTTTTTATTATACATAGGAGAAACAGAGTTTAATATAGATAAAAAGTCTCGAAGTAATTCGGGACTTTTTTATTTATGCTTTTGCTAATATAAAGGAATCGAGCGCGAAATTGACATGTAAAAAACTTGGAGATTCGCTGATTAAACTTAGAGGTTCGTGAACCAAACTTGCAAGTTTGCTGGTAAAACTTGGAGGTTTGTTGGCAATACTTGGAGGTTGGCTGACTAAACTTGGAGGTTGACTAGCAAAACTTGGAGGTTGGCTAACCAAACTTGGAGGTTTTATGTCAATACTTGGAGGTTAGCTGACAAAACTTGGAAGTTTTTGGGTAATACTTGAAGGTTGGGTAATTGTAATTGGTTGATTTTTGAATTATTAGGTAACTCCCCCCTTAATTTTCTCTAAAATGAGAGAGGAGGAGGAGGACTTATTATTCTTCGATAAATTGAAATCTTGCGATTTGTTGTCCGTTTATTTCTATTGTTTCGGTGAACATTTGGAGGGGACGTACCCAAATATTTTTGCCTTCGGATTGGTATAATGCTTTGTAAACTACGTGTTCTTCCAATGTTTCGCTGTGGCGGGCTATGCCTAAAACCTGATACAGATTTCCTTTGTAGTGTTTGTATTTGCCGGGTTTGAGTGCCATTTTATTCAAATGAAAGATTTTAATTAAACCAAAAACGGATTATTGTTTCGTTCGAAGCCAATAGTAGTGCTTGGCCCGTGACCGCTATATACTTTATAATCATCTCCGAGAGGAAATAATTTTGTTTTGATGCTGTCTAAAAGTGTCTGGTGATGTCCGCCGGGAAGATCGGTTCTGCCAATGCTTCCATAGAAAAGCACATCGCCGGCGATGATGAATTTTTGTTCGCGATTATAAAAACTGATGCTTCCGGGAGAATGTCCGGGAGTGAAAACTATTTCGAGTGTGGAGTTTCCAAAAGTTATTTTATCACCTTCGTTCAAATATTGTTTTGGCTCGGGAGATGGCTCGGCATTGAGATTATAAATGGTTGAGACTGTTAAATAGGAATCGAAAACTATTCGGTCGTGTTGGTTGAATTCGGGCAATAAATTGTATTTATGTGCTATAAATCCGTTGCCGAAAATATGGTCGAGATGGCAATGTGTGTTGATTAATCGAACAGGTTTTTTGTCGTTGGCATCAATATAATTGGATAGTTCGGCTCGGTCGTTTTCGTCGTAACAGCCAGGGTCGATAATAATGCACTGGTTTGTTTCATCAGAAAGAACATAGGTGTTTTCCTGAAAAGGGCCAAGTGTAAAAGATTTTATGGTAATCATTTTAATTTTATTTAGCGCCAAAATTAGTAAAACTTATCGGTGTAAATAAGTTGAGGGTAGTAGTATATTTATTAATTTAGCGTTCCAAACTTTTAAAGAAGTGAAAAAAGATTATTCGATGTATAAAAAGACTTCATTATTATTCATTTTTATCCTTGTTGTATTATCGGGTAATGTAGTGAGAGCACAGTTTTATACAGGCTCGCAAATGGACTTCGGGAAAAACAGAATGAAGTATGAGGATTTTTTCTGGACATTTTATCAATATGAACGGTATGATGTTTATTTTTATGAGCAAGGCAGGGATTATGCAAATTACGTATCCCTGGCTGCTAAAAAGCAAATGGAGCACGTCGAGAAATTATTTGATTATCAGTTTGACGGAAAAATTCAGTTTTTGGTTTATAATAAACTGACAGATTTTAAACAAAGTAATATCGGTCTGTCAACTGATGCACAATATAATACAGGCGGTGTGACGAGGATTGCAGGGACAAAAGTATGTTTGTATTATGAAGGCGACCATGCTTTACTGGATGCGCAGATACGTGAAGGGGCGGCGACTGTATTGATAAATCAGATGATGTATGGCGGAAATGTGAGGGAGATGGTGAAAAACAATACGCTGCTGAACCTGCCGGCATGGTACACAAAGGGGCTGAGTACTTATGTTGCAACAGAATGGAATGCGGACATTGATAATAAAGTGAAAGATGGGATGATGAGCGGGAAATTTGAAAACCTGAACCGGCTGGAAGGTGATGATGCCATGTATGCCGGACATGCATTATGGAAATATATTGCTGATAATTACGGCGAGCCGGTGATTTCGAATATTTTATACATGACTAAAATAAGCAGAAGCATTGATAATTCACTGATGTTTGTGCTTGGCATTTCTTCAAAAAATTTGTGGAAAGAATGTTATGATTCTTATAGAAATAAATATTCGGATAAGGATAGAACTAAAACATTGCCGAAGCAGGATCCGATTGTAAAACTAAAAAAGATAAAATCAACTCGTGTTTATAGTCAGCTGAAAGTGAGCCCGGATGGGAATTTCATAGTGTATACAACAAATGAAATGGGGCAATATAAAATATGGTTGTATGATGCGGAGAATAATGTAACTACAAGAATATTGAAGTCGGGGAAAAAGATTGACAGGATTAATGATTATTCTTTTCCATTGTTAGCGTGGCATCCAAGCGGAAAAATGTTTTCGTATATTATAGAACGGAAAAACAGATTGGTACTTACAACCTATGAATTGGAAACAGGAGAGAAAACGCAGCGTAATATTTTTGATTTCGAAAAGATACTTGATTATTCGTATAATAGCGATGGTAAGAAGTTTGTGATGTCGGCTGTTCAGAAAGGGCAGACAGATATTTTTATTTTCACTGCAGGTTCGAACGGGTATGAACAAATAACAAAAGATATATATGACGACTTGAATCCGAGGTTTGTTCATAATTCAAAAGAAATAGTTTTTGCATCAAATCGTCCAACAGATACACTTTCGTTCGATACGAAAAAAAGATTGCCGGATGCGCAGCAGCATAAGGATTTATTTATGTTTAATAATGTTACAAAATCGCATGTGCTAAAACGGATTACCAATACACCGACAATTGATGAAATGTATCCCGCAGATTACGACAGTACTCATGTTTCATATTTAAGTGATTTGAATGGAATAAGAAATCGGTACATAGCCCAATTTGACAGCACTATAGCTTATGTGGATACGGCGGCTCATTATAGAACTGTGGTTACTTCGTTCCCAATCAGTAATTATTCGCGCAACATTGTGGAACAGGATGTGAATGCAAAGGCAAATAAATATACAGAAATTATATATGAGAACGGAAAATATAAAATGTATGTGGCTCCTTTAGTAAGTTCAAAAGCCCTTGCTCCTATTGAATTAAAGAATACTTCGTACCGTGATTACAAAAATAAACTTGATAAAAAAGAACAGGAAGAAGCAGACGCGAAGAATAAATTTTTAGTTGACGCACCGATGCTAGATAATATAAAGGAAATAGTGAATGTAAAAAAGAAACCAGATTCGACAGATATAGATATCAATAATTATATTTTTGAAAACGAAAAAAATAAAAATGAAAACAAGCAGGAAGTTCGTAATAATGCTATAAATACTATAGATACTACAAATATTACAGCTGCAGTAACATCAAATTCGGATTTCAAAATAGGTAAACAGAGAAATTATAATTTAAATTATTCGGTTGATTATGTCGTAACTCAACTTGATAATTCTTTTTTAAATCAATCGTATCAGAAATTTACCGGAGGTGGAGGCCCTGTTTATCTTAATCCAGGTTTGGATGCTTTATTTAAAGTAGGAATAAGTGATTTGTTTGAAGATTATAGAATAATAGGTGCGATGCGGTTTACAGGAGATTTGAATAGTAATGAGTATTTTTTAAGTTATGAAAATAGAGTACATTTAATTGACAGAGAAATAATAGTTCATAGAAATACGTTGATGAGTTCGAATGACAATTCATTGTTTAAGACTCATACAAATGATATCAGATATATATTAAAATATCCTTTTTCAGAAGTTGCGAGCCTTCGCGGTTCTATATGTTATCGAAATGATGAAACCATTTATTTGGCTACAGATGATGCTAATTTAGCAGCCCCTAATACCTTTGAAAATTGGGGAACAGCTAAACTGGAATATGTATATGATAACACAATAAGTAAAGGGTTAAATTTATACAACGGTATACGGGGCAAAGTATTCGGTGAATATTATCGTCAGATTGATAAAGACAAAACAGATTTTTTTGTTGTAGGTTTTGATTTTAGGACTTACAAAAAAATCAGCCGTTGTTTTATCTGGGCAAACCGTCTTGCAGGAAGCACTTCTTTTGGTAATCAAAAGTTGATTTATTATATGGGAGGTGTGGATAATTGGTTCGGGGCAAAATTTGATAACACAACAAATATTGCAACAGATCAAAATTATGCATACCAAACATTGGCAACAAATATGCGAGGCTTTTATCAGAATGCGCGTAACGGAAATAGTTTTGTAGTTGATAATAGTGAACTACGCTTCCCTATTTTCAAGTATTTTTATAAACGCCCTATTCGTTCAGATTTTATTGAGAACTTCCAAATTATAGGCTTTGGAGATATCGGTACAGCATGGAATGGTCCTTCACCGTATTCAAATTCAAATTCATTAAATACAACGATTATCGGCAACTCTCAAACGCCGTTGCTTATAACTTTAAATACTCAACATAATCCTATTATTGGTGGCTATGGTTTGGGAATAAGATTCAGGCTGTTTGGTTATTTTATTCGTATTGACAGGGCTTGGGGAGTTGAAGACGGTATCGTGTTAAAGCCTATTACTTATTTATCGTTGAGTCTTGATTTTTAATAATTCAATTTGAAACCTTCATTAAATATGAATACAATCATGATTTTACTTATCATTGGTTTGTTGGCAGGCATACTAAGCGGAATAGTTGGTGTAGGAGGAGGGATTATTATTGTTCCTGCATTAGTACTTTTTATCAGCATGAGTCAGCACGAAGCACAAGGAACTTCGCTAGCTGTACTTTTATTACCTGTTGGAATATTTGCAGTTTACAATTATTATAAAGCTGGATATGTTGATATTAAAATGACATTAATTATTGCTTCCTCTTTTTTGATTGGGGGTTATTTCGGTTCTAAAATTGCAATTTCAATGGATCAAAATATGTTGAAGAAAATTTTCGGAGGGTTTTTATTTCTAATAGCGCTCAAAATGATTTTAGGAAAATAATATGTCCTTGAAATTAAAAATCCAAACGCTGGCAACACAGTATCTCGCTGAAACAATAGAAATAAGGAGGCATTTACATGCAAACCCCGAATTATCTTTTCAAGAATTCAGAACTTCCGATTATATTGCTTCTAAATTAAAGCAATTGGGGATTCCTTATCAGCAAGGCATAGTAAAAACAGGAATTGTTGCTTTAATAGAAGGCAAAAATCCAACGAAAAAAATTATTGCATTGCGTGCAGATATGGATGCGCTTCCAATAACTGAGCTAAATAACTGTGAATATAAGTCAACTAATAATGGAGTGATGCATGCATGCGGGCATGATGTGCATAGTGCTTCATTGCTTTCGGCAGCTAAAATCTTATATGAGTTAAGAAATGAATTTGAAGGTAGTATCAAATTAATCTTTCAGCCAGGGGAAGAAAAATTGCCTGGAGGAGCTTCGTTAATGATAAAAGAAGGAGTGCTTGAAAATCCTCATCCAACTTCAATATTTGCGCAACATGTTTTTCCAAATATGGAGGTTGGCAAAGTTGGTTTTAGAAGTGGAATGTATATGGCAAGTACCGATGAACTTTATTTGACAGTAAAAGGAAAAGGCGGTCATGCTGCCATGCCTGCTGAATATAACAATCCACTTTTAATTGCATCTGAAATTTTGTTGGAATTAAATAAATTTTTCATGTCTTACGAACAAAAGATTCCAACTGTATTAGCATTTGGAAAGATTACCGGAAATGGTGCAACGAATGTAATTCCTGATGAAGTTAAAATTGAAGGAACATTTAGAACAATGGATGAAATATGGCGGGAAGAAGCGCATGGAAAAATGAAAATGCTGGCAGAAGGCATAGCAAAAAAACTTAATGGGTCTTGTGAATTCAGGATAGAATTAGGCTATCCGTTTTTAGTTAATGATGAAAACCTTACAACCAAAGCGCGTCGTGCAGCAGAAGAATATCTTGGGCAGGAAAATGTTGAAGAATTGCCGATGAGAATGACTGCTGAGGATTTTGCATTTTATTCTCAACTTATTCCTTCATGTTTTTATAGATTAGGAACTGGAAATAAATCCAAAGGTATAACAAGCGGAGTGCATACTCCTAAATTTGATATAGATGAACGAGCTTTGGAAATCGGTTCTGGGCTGATGGCCTGGCTGGCAATTTGTGAATTAAACGAATAAAAAAACTCTAAGTTAGTACTTAGAGTTTTTTTATTTATTATTATTATTTCAGAATTAATTTCCAAATTCACTCATAAATTTAATTCTCAACAAACGAATTTCATCTTCCGAGTATTCTTCTTCTCCTAATTCTTTTAATGCTTCCTCAACCGAATCGCTATGAGATTCTTTGAAATATTGCAATGCTTCATGTTGTTTATCTTCATCTAAATTTTCATTGATGTAATAAGCAATATTTACTTTTGTACCGGAAGAAACTATACTTTCAATCTCAGTTATTAAATCCGAAAGACCTAATCCTTTTGCACTTGCAATATCTTCAAGAGGAAGTTTACGGTCGATGCTTTGAATAATGTAAACTTTTAATCCTGATTTATTAACAATAGATTTTACAACCATATCCAATGGTCTTTCTATCTCATTTTCTTCAACATATTTTGCAATTAAATCAAGGAATGGTTTCCCGAATTTCTGTGCTTTCCCTTGCCCTACTCCAGTGATATTAACCAATTCATCCATTTTAATCGGATATTGAATCGCCATTTCTTCCAAGGAAATTTCCTGAAAAATTACATAAGGTGGTAGTTTTAATTTATGTGCGGTTTGCTTTAATAAATCTTTTAAAGCGCTGAATAAAATAGCATCTGCACCGGAACCTCCTTTGTTTCCACCACCTGATGCATCATCATCATCATTTTCTGTACCTTCATAATCATGGTCTTTAGTAACCATAACTGAATAAGGTTTCTTGATAAAAGAATGACCTTCTTTGGTGATTTTTAATAGACCATAATTCTCTATATCTTTTGATAAAAGCCCGGAAACTAAAGCCTGACGGATAACTGCATTCCAGTATTTTTCATTCTTATCATCCTCTGAACCTTTTCCGAAACATTCCAAGTCATTATGCTTGTAAGATTTTACAGTAGCAGTTACATTGCCTAAAAGTACATTTATTACGTCCTTTGTCTTGAACTTTTCCTTCATATCTTCTATTGCTTCAAGCGCCAACTCAACATCATCCTTAGCCTCGAATTTTTGTTTTGGATTGCGGCAGTTATCGCACATTCCACCACAATTTGCTTCATCAAATTCTTCACCAAAATAGTGTAATAAAAATTTTCTGCGACAACTTGATGTTTCAGCATAAGAAACTGTTTCATGTAATAATTGTTTCCCAATTTCCTGTTCAGCTACAGGCTTTCCTTTCATGAACTTTTCCAGCTTTACAATATCATCATGACTGTAAAAAGTAACACAGTTTCCTTCTCCGCCATCTCTTCCTCCGCGTCCAGTTTCCTGATAATATCCTTCAAGTGATTTTGGAATGTCATGATGGATTACAAATCGAACATCTGGCTTGTCAATGCCCATACCAAATGCAATAGTTGCAACTATCACATCTATATCTTCCATAAGAAATGCATCCTGAGTAGAAGCACGTTCTTTAGCTTCCAATCCTGCATGATAGGCTTGTGCTTTAACACCATTAACACGTAATGTTTCAGCAAGCTCTTCAACTTTTTTTCGGCTCAAGCAATAAATAATTCCAGATTTACCGTGCTGGGTTTTTACATATTTAATAATCTCTTTGATTACATTTTGTTTCGGACGAACTTCGTAATATAAGTTACCGCGATTAAAAGAAGATTTATAGACGTTAGCATCAGTCATTCCAAGATTTTTCTGAATATCCTGTTGAACTTTAGGTGTTGCAGTAGCAGTTAGCGCAATAATAGGCACAGTACCAATTTCTTCAATAATGGTACGTATTCTTCTGTACTCAGGACGGAAGTCATGCCCCCATTCTGAAATACAATGCGCTTCATCAATTGCAAAAAAAGAAATTTTTATTTCATTAAAAAAAACAACATTCTCTTGTTTAGTTAAGCTCTCCGGAGCCACATATAATAGTTTTGTTTTTCCATCTTTGATATCCTGTTTAACTCTTGCGATTTCAGGTTTTGTTAAAGAAGAATTTAAGAAGTGTGCTATTCCATCCTCATTACCGAAGTTACGTAATGCATCCACCTGATTTTTCATCAATGCAATAAGCGGAGAAATAATAATTGCAGTACCTTCGCTAACAAGAGCTGGTAATTGATAACATAAGGATTTGCCTCCACCGGTAGGCATAATAACGAATGTGTCTTTTTTCTCTAATAAACTTGTAATTATTGCCTCCTGCTCACCCTTAAAAGTGTCGAATCCAAAAAATTTGTGTAAGTACTGATGAAGTGTTGTTGTCTCTGCCTCAAGCATTATTTCTATTGTTTTTATGTGTTTTTAAAATATTTTAAATGTAAATATATAATAAAAATTTATTATACAGACAAACTATTTATACAAATAAATATAAATACTACCAAGTGAATATTATAATCGATTAAAAAATTGAGTATACTAATGAGAGTAATATAATTGCAGTTTGTTTTTTTCTCGAGTTAAACAATCCCGCCATTCAAATCAATGCATGAACCTGTTAAATAGGCTGTTTCCCTTATATACTGAATGGTCTTATAAATATTTTCCGGATCACCGAATTCATTTAATGCAATTTTTGATTTTATTTTCTCCTGCATTTCCTGAGATACAGTATTAATCATGCCAACTTTAAAATATCCTAAATTAATATTATTTGCTGTGATTGCATGTTTCGCATTTTCCAATGCTATACTTTTAATCATACCTGTAAGCCCTGCTTTTGATGCCGCATACGCTGATGTTCCAAGTACACCCGTTTGAGAAACTATGGAAGAAAGATTTATTATTCTTCCGAAATTCTGCTTACGCATTAATGGTAAAACAGAGCGTGTTAAATAGAACGTACCATTCAAATTCACATTAATTACTTTAGTCCATTCATCTACATTTGCTTTATGCGCAAAAGAATTATATGATATGCCTGCACTATTAATAAGAGTAATGTTTTCTAATTGTGCAGAAATAGCTGTGATAAACTTCTCCACCGCAGAATTGTCAGTAATATCCATCTGATAGCAATTTTTATATTGATTGCCTTCTGGCTTATTTTGATAATAAGTTCCAATAATATCTTCATCGTTTTCAAAATATTTATTGAATAAATAATTTCCTATTCCACCTGTAATCCCTGTTATAATAATCATATTAATTAAGTGTTTCCTATCTTGTATTATATTTTTTTATTCAGAATTTTATTTCTGATATCAATGTAAACATACAAAAAATTCATGTTTTAATTTTATTAAACTTGAAACATTTATACTTTTATTTTTTTAAGTAATAATATTCAGACTTTATCCTACTTAAATTTTAAATATTTTTAAAATGGAATGTTATGCAGCCCCTGTTTTTCCTCACTCTTATAAGATTCGAAATTTAAACTTATACACTTCTTAAATTCTATTAACTTTGCGCCTTTATAAATGGCACTATTCGGACTACTCAATACTAAAAAAACAAACGCTGCAGGCGAGATGTCTTTCTGGGGTCATATTGACGCATTACGAGGACACCTTTTCCGTTCGGTATTGGTCGTTCTTATAATTGCTGTAATAGTTTTCTTTTATCCTGAAATTTTATTTGATAAGATTATTTTCGGTCCGCTGAGAAGTGATTTTCTTACTTACCGTGCCTTCTGCAAATTAGGGCATTGGCTGCAAAGCAATAATTTATTCAAGGATGGTGACCAGTTATGTTTCGGACATTATACATTCAAGTTGCAAAGTCTTGGTCTTTCCGATCAGTTTACTTCTCAAATG
>CAIQBY010000172.1 GCA_903870175.1 uncultured Bacteroidota bacterium | reverse complement strand
TCTTTTTTCGATTTCATAATGTTTTGGGCAAGCAATAAGCTCATCTGGATTCCGCTTTATATTTTCTTTGGATATCTCGCCTTCAAATATTTCAGAAGAAGATTCGTATTACTTGTACTCTCCACATTTTTATTAATCGTATTAACCGATCAAGTTTCCAATCGTGTTTTCAAGAATAATTTCGAGCGTTATCGCCCTTGTCATAATTTAATTATCCAGTCGCAGGTGCATGTAAACCGAGAATGTGGCGGGATGTTCGGTTTCATTTCTTCGCACGCCACCAATACCTTTGGGTTGGCAATGTTTCTAAGTCTTTTATTTTATAAACGTATAAAATACTTCCCTGTTTTCATTTTTCTCTGGGCAGCTTTTATTTCCTATAGCCGCATTTATGATGGAGCGCATTATCCCGCCGATGTGTCTGTTGGCGCACTTGTGGGGATGAGTTTGGGATTCATTATTTATAAATGGTATAAGTATATTGATACTAAATTGGGAACAGCTTAACTTATTTCTCTTTGGAAATTGGTTCCTTTAAGCGTCTGGTTTGCCCTAAAAAAGACCAAAACCTCATTTTTACTGAAAAAACGACCTCCACAATCAATCCCCAATCAACTTTAATGGGAAAGACAACATAATAGTTCACTATCCATGTAAAATACAATTGCGGTCTTTTAAAGGGCATATTATTTTTTCAAAAGAGTTTTTAGAAGAGAAAAGGAGGTTAAAACCGTTTTTTATTCAATAATAGGGCTAATTTCTTAGGTTATAACCAAAAGGCATTCGGTTATAACCAAAAGGCATTCGGTTATAACCCTTGGCTCTTCGGTTATAACCAAAACCTCTCCGGTTATAACCAAAGGCTCTCCGGTTATAACCAAAACTTCTCCGGTTATAACCAAAGGCTCTCCGGTTATAACCAAAGGCTCTCCGGTTGTAACCAAAAGCTTTGCGGTTATAACCATAACCTCTTCGGTTATAACTCCCGTTTTTCCCGCATTTACCCTTAATATTTACTTAAAACTCCTCCTTAATCAACTGATAAAACAACCCTAAAATTCAATCTTCATATCCTTTTTTGTTCCATCATTACTAATCATCTTCGCATAATAAATTCCCTGTGGAAGATTGATAGTATGGAAAGTATAATACAATTTATATTCCCCTTTCTGATGCTCGATATTTTCGAAAAGTGATTGAACCAGCACTCCATCAGAATTGTAAATTCCAATAGTTACATGCGTATTATCAGGTAATGCATAATCAAAAGTGCCTTCAATTGTTTTCACTCTACCAAGCAAATCTCTGTCGTTCTCTCTGCTATAAGTAACTTCGTAAGGAGGAATAGTTTTGCCGGTAATTTTCGAAACAAAGTTGCGCAGATTATTTACATCCACTTTGTTTCCATCAGTAATACTGCCCAGCGAATTATTATCCGACACCGTCCAGACGGCTTGCTGCGCCGAGGAATTAGTATAGTATTTATTTTTATCAATAAACATGGCAAGCTTTATTAAAGTGCTGTCAGCCATTGTCCCGATTGAATATTCCGAATTTTCACGCGGACACATATTGTGCGCCTGACAACACATTCCGAACACATTTATAGTTCTCGTCTGGCCTCCGCAAACATTAAATTCCTGCGGCTTAGTTACCAGAATATCCTGCTCGGCATTATTTTTTGAATCCAGTTTACGACCGGTTTCCAATTTGAAATCAAGATTTTTATTCGAGCTGTTTTTTATTTTCATCTCAATAACTTCGCCCGAATATCCGCCTTTACTTTTAATAAAAAGTTTGATTAATCCTTTTTTTGCAGCATCTTCAAGCGACATAACATTGATTGCCATAATAGGATTTAGTGTGATGCCTGTGGCTAACACAACTAAAGTAACGATTCTGATAGTTTTCATTTTTCCTCCTTTTTAAATTGTTATTTATACTTATAACGGAGGAATTGGAAAAAGATATATTAATAAATGAAGATTTCCGGGAAATTAGTTTTTAAGAAAGAAATGATTTGCCTTTGGAGAGAGGTTTGGGCTGGTGTATTTTATTATTCCAAAAATAGTATTGCAAACAAGTTCTTCATCAGAAATTTTTCTGAAAATAAATTTCGCGTTGCAATTTCCATCAATTAATAGAATATCAGTTTTTTTCTGTTCCCATGTTCCTTCCGAAACAATATGCTGCCCCAATGAATAAACATATTGCCCATCATTACTCAGGTTCAAATTGAAATTATCATCGAAACTATAGTAAGTACCCATCTCAGGAAGCGAAATATCCTTGGTAACGGGAAGTTCAAATTTCGAAACGTTTACGGAATCATAAAAATTTTCGTCAACGGAAACATAGAGATTGTTTAATGGAATCCCATGTAGAAAATTAATTCCCTTTACTACATTCGCATGCGTCCTGTCCTCTGAATATAACAGGTTTAGCACTTCTCCATTAATGTAATCTTTTAAAAAAATTGAATCTCCTCCATCTTTTGCTTCCCCATAAGCCAATAAAATATTATTGTATTGGGCTTCATTTTTAATAATTACTTCAATAGAAAACCTGTGATTGTTGGCTATTGTAACCATAATTTCATTTGCCCCTTCATATCCTGCTTTAAAAGTTCCGGCACATTGAGCATAAAAAAAAGTGGAATTAAAAAAGAAAAGAATTAAAAAGAGGATTCGGTTTTTCATAATAATAGAAGTGAGAAAAGGTATTCTCACTTCTATAAAGGTAAATTTAAATAAAAAAATATTCATTCTTCCTCTCTTTTGGTTAGAGGAAGAATGAATAATATATTAATGTGATAAAACTATTTTCTTTGTTATTTTTTCGTTCGATTTCGAATCTGTTATTTGAATAATATACAAACCTTCCGAAATGTTTTTAGTATCAATAGTTGTAAAATCATCTGTCGTCAACGTTTTGTAAATAAGCTGACCAGTGATATTATAAATACTGATAGTGTAATCAGATTTTTTTGAGATGTAGATATTCAGCAAATCATTAGCCGGATTAGGATAAATATAACTTTGAACTTCTGTTAAAGGTAATTCATTAACACCAACAGTAAGCAACGGATCATTGTTTAATAATGACGCTACATTAATAGTATCATCTCCCGGCTGATAAATAAGATATTGAACTCCATCAAACAGCATTTCATTTGTAGTACTTGTTCCGGCAGTAATATTTTGAGGAGGACTGAAAGGATTGTTTAAATTGTTAACAGTATTGTCGAAAAAGTGACTTGTCAATATCTTGTAACCTGAAGGAATTTTTAACATTTTTGGATAAGAATAAAATCCCTGCCAGTTAAAATCCCATTTATTTATACGGATAAGAGGAATTGTATCCGTTCCAAGAAATGCGAATTCTTTAATAGCTGTACATACTTTATGCGAATGAGGACCAGTGCCGAAAAGGGAAACAGTTGCCGGTAATACATAATTGGCAGTATATGTAGCCGTAGTATTCGCAGCAATATTCATTGTCCAGTTCTGTAAAGGAACAGTAGTATAAATAGGTCTAACACCGGTAGTGCCAATAGGATAAAAATACAAACGTATTTGCGTGCTATCAATTTGTCCGGCTGTTCCTCGCGGATAATGTATCTGAAGCCTGAAATTAGAACCTGCCTTAATAACTACACCTGCTTTTAGCGGAGCTTGCCCTGGATATACTGTAGGAGCTGAGCCTGGCACATAAAATCCCAATGTAAAACTGCCCGAATTATTATAGCATGTTCCCGACAAATCACTTGTTCCGGTTCCTAAAGTATCCACATCAATAACTACGTGATGCACTATAGGCGCATTACCCGGGACTATCTCAAAAGCACGAAGAATTCTATTTTGAGTCAAATTTGTAGGAATGGAAAAACAATCGTAAGCATCATTGGCAGCAGCATTACTGGTAAATGTACCTGTTTTCAAAATAAGATCAGGAGTTCCATTTAGTTGGTATTGAGGATAGGTTGGCGGAGCAGGTGCAAGTGTAGTATCACCGGGAAGTGCGCCTTGATTTAACCAGTTTATTATTGCATTTTTTTCTGTTGTTGAAATAATATGTTCGTGATTAAATCGTGTATATAAAGTATCAGGAGGCCAGGGAGGCATGTGTCCTGTTTGCAAATCACTTAACATTAAAGCTGAATTTGCAACTGTTTCAGAATAGGTCATCATTGGCGGCCCATGTTGATTTTCGTGATGGCAGGGTGTACACCGACTATAGAATATCGGAGCTACATCTTTGTAAACTGTTTGAGATTTGATGTTGTTACTGGAAAACAATCCAATTATTAAGAATAGAACGAGATAATTTTTTTTCATCTGTTAATATTTAGGGGTTTATAATAATTTCTGTAAAAGCATAAAAGCTAATACCGAACGAAACTATACTTTAAAACCGAACTAACCAAATATAATCGATGAAAAATAAAAACAAAAAACAAAAAGAAAACTTAATTACTTTTTCCTTTCGCCACTTTCTGTATGTTTTGGCTCTTCTTTAGGAGCAGGTTTTGCAGCCGCTTTCCGTTCAGATCGACTTTGTTTAGGAGTTGTCGTCTGTTTATTATTATTATTTCCTTCCTGTCTTCTCGAATTATTTTCGTTTCTCTGTGTGTTATTTTGTTCCTGTCTGTTCTCGTTTTTTGGCGGATTCTCATTCGCGCTATTTTGTTTTCTTTGCTCAGGTGCTTTATAATTATCTTCGCTTCTTGCTTTATTCTCGTTTGCATTATTTTCTCTTCTTTCCTGATTTCCATTCACATTTCTATTCTCATTTTCTCTCTGCGCATTATTTCTATTTGGTTCTCTGTTTCGATTTTCATTTTCATTAGCTGGTCTTCTAGCAGCCCTGGTTTCATTAACACTGCGTCTTTCTTCAACTGCCCTGTTCATCAATTCGCGGTGACTGTAGGTATTAGTATAGGCATGCTCTCTGGTTCTTTGAGTTACTGTTGTGGAAACAGATCTCCTCTGCCCGTAATAAGCATTTGCGGCAGGTGCACGATATTCATAAGTTCTTTGATAATAACCATATTGTTGGTAATGATAACCGTAATATTCGTGATAATAAAGAGGCGTCCAAGGATTCCAATAAGTTGGATAATATCCATAATGATATGGAGAAACGTAAAATGCATATCCCGGCGCGTATAAATAATCCCACATAAACCAATTGTCAATAGGAACATAAGCTACAGCACGACCCCCATAATATGGATCCGTATAAACATTGTTTCTGTAATAATCATCATTATTATAATAGTTGTTGTTTATCACTGTTGTTCCGCCGGTTGGCCCTGAATAACCGGGATTAGGAGTTGATGTAGGTGGAGGAGGAGATTGATCTTTAGGCTCTACAATATAATTTTTACCATACAATTGTTCATCGCCTACCACCTGAATTTTAACTTTTCCGTTGGCATCTTTATCCACTTCAATAACTGCAACATCCTGCATTTCATGATCATTAATTTCATCTTTCAAAACGATGGCGTGCATCGTTCCTTGTCCGTTATCAACTACTTTTATATAATCGATTTTGTTGTCACCATTCAAATCCAGATTATTTATTTTCGAATCGGAAGCATTTATTTTTCCTTCAAATTCTTCCAGTGTCTTGCATTGTTGAAACATATCCAGCACCGCATAAAGATTAAAGTTATCGCCAGGCAATCCCAGTGAATCTTTTATTTGTCCCTGTGAGAAAACCGGTGAAGCGAATAAACCTGTTCCGATTATTACTAATGATAAGATTACTTTTTTCATAATGAATTTTTTTACAAATATAGATAATTAATTTTCTTATTGGCATAAATACACAAACCATTCCATATTTATATTTACATTTACCGACAATCTTAAAAAATGTTAACGAACAACGATATATTAAAAAAACTAAGAGTAGCGCTTCAGCTCAAGGATGAAGATGTACAAAAGATTTTGAAGCTCTCAGATTTTGAAATCTCCATCCCGGAAATAAATGCACTGTATCAAAAGCCGGAGCATCGTAATTATAAAGAATGCGGTGACCAGCTGTTACGCAACTTTCTGGACGGGTTGGTAGTATATAAACGAGGGCCCATGCCTCCCAGGAAACCCTAATAGTTTAACTTCTTAAAATGGAAATCATCACGAATGATTTAGAACCTGCAGAATTTGTTTCAAGATTTATCAGCAGAACAAATAAAAACATTTTCCTCACAGGCAAAGCGGGTACTGGCAAAACAACTCTTTTACATCATATAGTAAAACATACTTATAAAAAATGTATGGTAGCTGCGCCCACTGGCATTGCTGCTATTAATGCAAAAGGAGTAACGCTGCATTCATTGTTTCAGTTGCCATTCGGAAGTTTTATTCCTGTTATTCAGCCTGCCACTACCTTTAACGAAAGTTCAAAATTATCTAATCCCAATTCGCTGATAAAAGGGTTGCAGATGTTCGACAGGAAAAGAGCTCTGCTTCGCGAAATGGAATTATTAATCATTGATGAAGTGAGCATGCTTCGTGCTGATATGCTTGATGCCATTGATTTAATTTTAAAACATGTAAGGCGAAACAGCCTTCCGTTTGGCGGCGTTCAGGTATTGTTTATAGGCGATTTGCTGCAGCTGCCTCCTGTGGTGAAAGATGATGAATGGGATATTTTAAGACAATATTATAACAGTGTTTATTTTTTCGATTCTAAAGTATTGCAGCAGCATAAGCCTGTGTATATTGAGCTTGACAAGATTTACAGGCAGGCGGACAACACATTTGTAAATCTGCTGAATCATCTTCGGAACAATGAAATGACGAATGAAGATTATAATTTGCTTAACAAATATTACAAGCCCGACTTTAAAGCAAACCCTTCTGAAAACTATATCACACTTACAACTCATAATTATAAAGCGAATGAATTAAACAAAACATTTCTTAATAAGTTAACTGATAAATCATTTTTGTTTGAAGCAAAAGTAGAAGATGAATTCAGTGAATATGCTTATCCTATTGAGAAAACACTTGAACTGAAAAAAGGCGCTCAGGTAATGTTTGTTAAAAATGACCCTACCGGACAACAACGTTTTTTTAATGGCCGGATAGGAATTATTACTTCACTTACGGATGAAAAAATAGAAGTTGAATTTGGTGATACCAAAACAAGAATACTTGTAGAACCTTATAAATGGGAGAATATAAAGTATAAATTAAATCAGGCTAACAACGAGATTGAAGAAAACATAGCAGGAACATTTACTCAATACCCGATAAAATTGGCATGGGCAATTACGGTGCATAAAAGCCAGGGACTTACATTTGATAAAGCGATAATTGATATTGGTGATGCATTTGCGAGCGGGCAGGTATATGTTGCCCTCTCGCGATTGCGCTCTTTGGATGGTCTGGTGCTTACTTCGAAGTTGAACATAAACAGTATAAGCAAGGACGAAAAAATTAATGTTTATTCGAAAGCACAAACAGAAGAACAAAACCTGAATCAATTATTAACGCAGGAAACTCATCTTTTTTTAAAGAATTATGTACTTCGCAGTTTTGATTTTAATTTATTGATTCGCGAAGCGCAGGAACATGCCGATAGTTATGTAAAAAAAGACGAAGCACGATCAGTGAAACAGCGGTATCATAACTGGGCAAGAGAAATTGAAAAACAATTGCTCGAAATAAAACCTGTAGCTGATAAATTTAAAAACCAGATTATAAATATTACCACAAATAAAGAAGACGGATATGTGGAACATTTATTGACAAGGGTGGCTGCTGCTGCTGCGTATTTTGTGCCTGTTTTTAAAGCCATTTCTACAAAAATATTCAAGCAGATAAGTTTGGTAAAATCCGAAAAGAAAATTAAGAAGTATGTAGAAGAGTTGTTTTTATTGGAAGTACAGATATTCGAACAGTTGAAACTGATTAATAAATCTTCCTTATTGATTGAGTCGGTCGTAAAAAACAAAGAATTTACTGGTGAAGAAGTGAAACGTATTTATACTGATTTGCACCGAGATGAACAGATTCGCGAATTGATGTCAGGCAGCGTGGAAGGTACTAAAGATGGGGGAGAAGCAGCTGTGAAGAAAGAAAAAAAGCCAAGAAAAAAGAAACCGGAAGGGGAGAAGAAAGAGAAGATAGATACTAAACTGGAAACTTTTAAGTTATACAAACAGGGGAAATCTGCCGAACAGATTGCCGCCGAAAGGGCTATGACTGTGGGCACTGTGGAAGGTCATTTGGCACATTATGTAACAAAAGGAGAACTGAAAGCAACTGATTTTATCTCGGAAGAAAAAATGAATAATATTATTGCTGTTGCCAAAAACATCAACTCTTTATTTTTCGGACAGATAAAGCAGGCATTAGGTGATGAATATACTTACAACGAAATTAAGTTTGCAATAGCCGGTTATCTTGCCACCGAGCCGGAGAATAAATAATCTGTTTATTAGTCATTGATTTCTTAGTTTATTGGTTTACTAATCTGGAGGGATAACGGAAGTTGTTCCTCCTTTTTGTTACTTTTTTTGGAAAATTTTATTTGTTTTTTAATTCATCTACATCTTTGGTTTAGCTCTTTGGACAATATTACCTTCACGCTGGTAGCCGCTACAAATTCTGCTATTACCACTTTAGGCGGATATAAAAGCGGTTCAATTGTTTATTTCAGAACTCAATTGAGCATACAGGATGAGCTTCAGGAGATGAGCCAGACAATAGAAGTAGCTGCTAAATAATCCAAAAAGGTGCAAAGAAGACGCAAATCTTAGATTATCTCGAGTCATTCTAAGAAAACCTTTAGTAATTCTAAGAATATCTTTAGTAATTCTAAGAAAACCTTTAGTAATTCTAAGAATATCTTTAGTAATTCTAAGATTTTCGTCTCCTTCGAGATTTTCAGCCTTCAAAAAAACCTTTGAATTAGCTTTAATCATTGAGAAACAACAAAAACCAGTCCCGTTTTGGTGAAAGCCGAAATGGGACTGGTTTTTTAGTTAAGGATTAAAAGAATTTCGAATAATGAATATTGAACATCGAATGTCGAAGGATGCGGACCTTACTTCATTATTCATAATTCGATGTTCATTACGGGGCTGGTTTTTAAGTTAAGGATTAAAAGAATGTCGAATAATGAATATTGAACATCGAATATCGAAGGATGCGGACCTTACTTCATTATTCATAATTCGATGTTCATAATTCGACATTTTTTTCTTTTCCCCTCGCCCCCAACCAACATTTCAATTACCTTTGTTTATAATAAAACACCTCATCATTTGAAAAAATATACCTTATATATAGTAGTGATTTGTTGTTGCTTTTTTGGGAAAGCGAAGGGGCAGGCATGGCAATACCATCCTATTCCTTATTCAAATGCTCTATGGAAATACTATTATACAGATTGTTGTTGTGCTGGAGGGTCAGTAACATTTTACTATTATTTTCAATATAAAACAAATGGCGATACTGTTTTAAATGGCCATAGTTATGCTAAATTATATTATGAAGAATTAGTACCTGGTCAATGTTCACAACCTGGCTCATATAGCTTTTATTATTCTGGATGTATTAGAAATGATACAGCCAATAAAAGAGTATATGTAGTTGATGCATGAACTACAGAAAGATTGGCTTTAGATTTTAATTTAAATGTTGGTGATACAATTACACAATGTTATCATGATACTATTAAAAATATTGATTCGGTATCAATTGGTGGCAGTTACCGAAAAAGATTATATACAAAAGGTGGCAATCAAATGATTGAAGGGATAGGAGGAGTAATAGAAATATTTTATAATGCTTATTGCGGACAACACATGTCACCTTATGTAGGTTTTATTTGTTTTACAGAAGATTCCATTACTTATTTATCACCAAATGCGAGCGGTACCTGCCCAACAATTTCTAATTCTGTCGGCATAGAAAACTATCAACTCTCCACTCTCAACTGTCAACTCACCCCCAACCCTACCACCGGCATATTTACAATACATACAGAAGGGACAAACATAAAAGAAATAAAAGTTTTTACTGTTTTAGGCGAAGAAGTGGGAATCACGAATTATAAATTACCAATTAGCCCTTCGACTCCGCTCAGGGTGACAGATGAAGTTACAGTGGATATGAGCGGCTTTGCCAAAGGAATTTATTTTGTAAGGATAACAGATGAGAAGAAAACGGTGGTAAATAAAAAGATAGTGGTGCAATAATAGTCTCCAACTCAAACGCCATAAAGCTTTTAAAGAACTCAACATACAGTAAAAGATACTTCATTAGCATATTAAGTGGTGGCAGTAATGGCGGTCGCCCTATAATTTTGTAATTTATAAGTTGAATAATTAGTACTTTCGCAGAATATGCAACCAATCATTCATCTTAAAAATATTGCAAAGGTCTATAAAATAGGCGCAGAAGTTATTCATGCGCTGCGCGATATTTCACTGGAGATTAATAAAAACGAATATGTGGCGCTGATGGGGCCGTCGGGCAGCGGAAAATCGACTTTGATGAATATGCTTGGTTGCCTTGACAGCCCTACGAATGGGGAATATATGCTTAATGGGATAGCCGTAGCGCAGATGCTTGATAATGAACTGGCGGAGGTGCGAAATAAAGAAATTGGTTTTGTATTCCAGACATTTAATTTATTGCCCCGTTCTACTGCCTTGGATAATGTGATGCTTCCGCTTATTTATGCAGGTTTTAATAAAACGGATAGGCTGCAAAGAGGCAAGGAAGTGCTCGAACAGGTAGGATTGGGTGACAGGATAATGCACAAACCGAATGAACTGTCGGGTGGACAACGCCAGCGAGTAGCAATTGCACGTGCTTTGGTTAATCATCCCGCAATAATTCTGGCAGATGAACCGACAGGTAATCTCGATTCGAAAACATCCATTGAGATTATGGCTTTGCTTGAGGAAATACATAAACAAGGCAATACTATTGTGCTTGTTACACATGAGGAAGATATTGCCGAACATGCTCATCGAATTGTGAGATTGAAAGATGGAATAGTAGAACGTGATTATAAAAACGAAAATATTATTTCAGTTAGTAATCGATTGGTTCATTAGTCATTAGTTTGTATGTTGTCGTAAAGGAGCATTCTTAATACTTAATACTCGATACTTAATACTTCTTAAAATGTCATTCAAAATATATACAAAAACAGGGGATAAAGGCGAAACGTCGTTGATAGGCGGCACACGGGTGCCGAAACATCACCTTAGAATAGAATCGTATGGCACTGTTGATGAGTTGAATTCGTATATCGGATTGATTCGTGATCAGGAAATCGATTTGCATTATAAAGAAGTATTGATAGAAATACAGGACCGTTTGTTTACCATTGGTTCATCGTTGGCTTCGGATCCGGAGAAGAGTAAAATGAAAATTCCGGATTTAAAAGAAGAAGATGTATTATTATTGGAACGCGAGATGGATAAAATGGATGAATCGTTGCCGGAGATGAAATCGTTTGTTTTGCCGGGCGGACATACCACAGTTTCTTACTGTCATATCGCCCGATGTGTATGCAGAAGAGCGGAACGGATGACAATACATCTTTCGGAAACAAGCTTTGTGGCTGATTTGGTGATAAAATATCTGAACAGGTTGAGTGATTATTTGTTTGTTCTTTCCCGCAAACTTTCCAAGGATTTGAATGCAGCGGAAATTCCCTGGAAGCCTAGAATGTAAATTCCAAGTTAAATTTTCCTTTTACAGTTGTGAAAGAATAAAAATATAAAATAGTTCTTTCACACATGGAATTAATTTTTACTTTTGCAGAAAATTAGAGGGGAGAGAAAAAATAATTATTGAAACCCTTATTAAATGTACCTTTTAAATCAAAATTAGAAAATGTATTGGACACTTGAATTAGCAAAAAACTTAGAAGATGCACCTTGGCCGGCAACAAAAGATGAATTAATTGACTTTGCAATCCGCTCGGGAGCACCTATGGAAGTGATTGAAAATCTTCAGGAGATTGAAGATGAAGGGGAGGTATATGAATCAATAGAGGAGATATGGCCTGATTATCCTACCAAGGAAGACTTCTTTTTTAATGAAGACGAATATTAATTTTCAATAAAATAAAAAACGGAAGAGTCCCGCATTATTGCGGGACTCTTCCGTTTTTATTCACAAACCAGTAATTAATCTTTAGATTCTTTAATGAACCTACCATTTGCATCAAACAATACATCCATCTTTTCAATCTCCGCCTCATAAGTTACAACTCCTTTTGCATCCACAATTTTAGAAGCTTCTTTGATTTTTTTACCTGCATAATTTTTTGCACAATAATCAGTAATTGTTTTTGAAAGTTCCGAAACTTTAATTTCTGTTTCCGTCTGCACCACGTTTCCTTTAGGGTCAATCACCAAAGTCATTTCGTTTTTATTACTGTCAAATTCCACTTCATAATTGCCGTCTTCTTTTTCCCATCCTTTAGCTTTCACATTTGGATAGTTTTTTGTGAATGCAGCTTTTACTTCTGCTGGTACTTCTGCTTCTTTTACTTTTTGCGCATTAGCCGTTGTTGCTGCGAATCCGATGACTAATAATAAAAATATTTTTTTCATTTGTGTTATATAGATTAATTTAATTATTTATTTAATGTAAAAGTAAATTGTAATTCTGTTTTAATTCTGATTCCCTTTATTTCTATAAATTATTTTCAATAAAGTTGGCAATACAATTAATAATAATGGCATAGCAATTATAAATCCGCCGATAACAGCAATTGCCAATGGTTGGTGAAGTTGCGCGCCTGTTCCTATTCCAAGTGCCAAAGGTGTTAATGCAATTATTGCTCCCAATGCTGTCATTAATTTTGGACGAAGACGTGTGGAAATGGCATAAACAATAGCTTCTTCAGCCGAACTAGTTAACAAAGTTGTTTTAAATTGCTGAAAAGTAAATATTGCATTCTCTCCTATAATGCCTATAATCATTATAAGCCCGGTATAGCTGCCAACGTTTAATGGCGTATTGGTAATAAACAAAGCAAGATAACTTCCTGAAATGCCTAGCATGGAAATAAAAAGTATAAGAAGAGATATTTTATAATCTTTAAATAGAAAAAGAATAATGGCAAATACCAGCAAACCTGCCGTAAGCATGATTAATAATAAATCTTCAAACGATTTTTTTTGTTCGGCAAATGCACCTCCATAAGAAATATGAAAGCCTTGCGGTAAATGTATTTTAGCATTTACTTCTTTTTGGATGTCTTTAATCACAGCACCCAAATCTCTTCCATCAAGCCGTGCAGTAATTGGCACCATTGATTGCAGATTCTCTCTTTTTATTTCTGCTACACCAGGTTTAATTTCCACATTTGCGAGCTCGTTTATAGGTTTTAATTTACCGCTTGGCAGAAAAACAGTTTGTTCGGAAATGCCATGTACTCCTGAACTTTTGCTGTTTGGATAAATCATTCTAATGTTTGTCATCTGCTGATTTTCCAAAATATTTCCTACCACATTTCCTTCCAATTGAGTTTGCATTTGATATTGAAAATCGGCCGGTGATATTCCAAATTGAGCCAGTTTCGCATACTTTGGAGTAATATTTACTTCAGGTCCAGCAATAATTATTCCATCGAACACATCAGCAGTACCTTTTACTTTAGATACAATTTCAGCAATTTGCTTGGCATATTCATTTAATTCATTTTGATTATTGCCAAATACTTTTACTTCTATCGGCTGCGTAGAACTCATTAAATCGCCAAGCATATCTCCAATAATTTGCCCGAAATCTATTTCCAATAAAGGCTCTGTACTTTTTACTTTCTGCCTTATTTCAGCAATTACTTCATCAGTAGTTCTTTTTCTGTCATTTTTTAATTGAATAAGATAATCACCTTTGTTCGGTTCTGTAATAAAGAAACCCATTTCGGCACCTGTTCTCCTTGAATAACTTTTAACTTCAGGCACTGTTACAATTTGTTTTTCCACTTCCCGCATTATCCTGTCCGTCTCTTCTACAGTAGTTCCCGGAGGCGATTTGTAATCAAGTACAATTGTTCCTTCATCCATTTCCGGTAGAAAACCTGTTTCTAATCGAGGATAGATGAACCATACCGAAACAATTAAAGCAGAAACAAATACAAAACTTATTATCGGACGATTAATGAAAAAGGAAATCCATTCATAATTTTTATGTTGAACAGGCTTTTCAATTTCAAGTGTTCTTTTCTTTTTCGATAATAAAAGATATACAACCGGCAGACCTATATATGTCACAAAGAACGAGCATATCAAAGTTATTATCATCGTATTTGTAAGCACATTGAAATAAGCTCCTGCAACACCATCCATCAAAACAAAAGGAATAAATATCACAATGGTACTTAATGAAGAACCTACCATGGCAGGAAATAAATAACGGATAGATTCCACCAGTAAAGCTGATGTATGCTCTTCAGGATGTTCTTCATGCGTGCGATGTAACTGTTCTACTACTACAATTGCATCATCAATGATTAAGCCTATTGCAGCAGCAATCGCACCCAAAGTCATTATATTAAATGTATATCCGATAACAAATAAAATAAACATCGTAAGTCCTAAAGTAATTGGAATTGTAAAAAGAATTGTTGCGCTTGCCTTGATAGAACGAAGGAAAATTATCGCTACAACTATTGCCAATAATAACCCGACAACTAAACTGTCAACAACACTTTTAACGGAACTGTCAACAAAATCAGATTGAATATAAAATGGTTTTAAAGTAACATTTGAGGGCAGGATTTTAGCAAGTTCTTTTATTTTTTTCTGCATATCTTCCGAAACCTTTACAAGGTTAGCGTCCGGTTGCCTGAAAATATTTAACAGAACAGCATTGCGGCCATTAGCATTGATTTTAATGTATTCTACTTGCTCCTTTACTTCAACGGAAGCAATATCCTTTAATAAAACAACTCGTTTGCCATCGTTTCTGATAATAACATTTTCCAAATCTTCTTTATTGTATAATCCTGCATCAGTAAGGTTTAAATACAATCTTCTATAATCATACGAATAACCATTTGAAGAAATAAAATTAGTGGCGTCAAGCGCAGACTTTATAATATCAGGTGTTATAGAGTATGAACTCATTCGTTGTGTGTTCAATTCAATCCAGTATTCTTTTGTTTTTCCGCCAAGCACTCTTACTGTTGCAATGCCTTCTACCTGAGACAGAAAAGGTTTGATAGTATTATTTGCCAGTAGTTTTAATTCTATTGGAGTTTTATCTTTACTCTCCAATGTGTAGCCCATTACTGCAAGCAACGCAGGATTCATCTTCTCTACTGAAATATTCACTGAAGGAGGAAGCGTATTTCTTATCTCGGCAATCCTTGATTCCATCATTTGCTGACAAAGATTAATATCGGTACCCCAGTTGAAATATGCCGACAACTCACACGAACCGCGACTTGTAGCACTCTGTATCATTTTCAAATCGTGTACTTGTTTCACTGCGTTCTCCAAAGGTTTTGTAACCGTAATCATCATCTTGTCAACAGGCTGTTGACCATTATCAGCAATAATTTTTATTTTCGGGAAAGTAATTTCAGGAAACAATGAAGTTTGCATTTTATTGTATGCAAAGAATCCGGCGAGCAATATTATTGCAAGTACAAATGAAATTGAATTTTTATGTCCTGTATAAAAATGTTTCATTGTTTAATTTTTCTGAATTGAAATCTTTGCAGTGTCTGCCAAACCATAGTTGCCAGTGAAAATTATCCTGTCATTTATATTAAACACAGGTTCTTCTATTTCTACTTTATCAGTCGTTTCAATTCCTTTTTTGACCGCAACTTTTACGGCAATACTGTCATTGATTAACTTCATAACCCAGAATTTGGTTTGCGTCTCATCTGCAAGTAAGGCGGATTTCGGAAGCACCATCGCTTTATCATTTGTATGTTTTATTATTCTTATTTTAGCAATTAAATTTTCAGGAATATTAATTTCGCTAAGCGGTTTCACAACGTAGCTTTGCGTTTGTGCCACAGGGTCAACCGAAGAAAGTTCTTTACTTATTTTCCCTTTAATTGTTTTGTTATCTGCCAATACAATTTCACAATCTCCATTAACTTTTAAATACTCATGCAATTCATAAGGTACTTCCAAGATAAAAACCAAACTATTACGTTCCGAAATTATACCTAACTGGTCTCCATCTTGCACATAATCTCCTTTCTGATGGTCAAGAGTTGTTATTATTCCTGACTTCTGTGCTTTTATTTTTATTAATCCAGAAAAATTTAATGACGTATCTGTTACTGCTTTTTGATTATCTATTGCACTTGCTTCTTTTGTTTTTATGGTAAATAACAATTGTTCAAGTGACACTTCATCGCCAATACTCATTGTTATATTATTCACGTAACCTGTTGCATTTGCTTTAACAGCTACTTTCTTTTGGAACAGCGAAGTGCCTCTCAATTCAAATGATTCAGAGATAGATTCAACATTAACTGTACAAAGAGACACTGGTGTTTTCGCATTCGGAACCTGATCTTCTTCACCATCTTTTTCACTTTGTTTGCAAGAAAACAATAGCGTTATCATTGCAATAAAAAGTAATTGATATTTCGTTTTCATTTGTATTGATTTGTAAATTCATTAATATTCATTATTCATACTTTACCAGTTCCAATAATTATATTCACTTATCAACTGATTTCTTGTTAACTGTTCCTGATTTAATTGGTTCTTTACATCAATATAATTTTTAATCGTAATAATAAAGTCAGTTACCGAAAGAGTTCCTGTATTAAGTAATTGTTTACACTGCTTTATAAGTGATTCAGCCGAACTTATTTGTTTTTGAATCTGATTAATCAACTGATCATTATCTGCGAGTTGCAAATTTATTTGCTGAAGATGTTGAGTATACTGGTTCTTGAAGAAAGATTGATAATTGATTCTCGTTGATTCACTAATGGAAAGTTTCTGATATTGAAGGTTCTTTTGTTTGCCATCATAAAGCGGCATTGAAAAATTAAATCCGAAACTCGTTCCAAAGTTTTTATACAATAACGACGGGTTAGAGCCCAGCAGCCCTGCATCAGCAAACCAATTAAACTGAGGACGGTATTTAATCCCGGCTAAACTCTTTTGATTAATAATACTAATGCTATCGAGCTTAAACTGTTTTAAAAACGGAGAATTGTTTTTATCCGCTACTCCATTTATCTTCAAATCAGGTGCTGCAAGTTTATTTATGGCGGTATCATTTATTTCGCAAATCAAATTCAGTTGACGCACATCATTTCTATATTGTATTTCCGATTGTTTCCATTGTATTTCCTGAGATTGTATTGCAATTTCAAACGATAAATAATCTGTCTGTTTATAAATGCCCTGTTCGGTAAGTTTTTGTAGAATAGTCTTTTCTTCATTCAATAAATTCAATGTAGCTTTAGTATAATCAACTTGTTTTAATGAGTTATATGCAGTAATATATTGGTCGGTAATAGTTTTTTTCAAATCATGTTCCGATAGTTTTGAAGTATTGGCAATGCTTTGCTTTTGTATACTTATTGCTTCGAATTGCGGCTTATATGCTTTTTTATTAAATACATTTTGAGTAACACTCACTTGTGCGCTATAATTACCTCCATTTGTAATTGCATCATCATATCCCCAACCATTATATTCGGGCACCACCATCACCATACTTACAGCATTCACCTGCGGTTTGCGCTGGGCATTTAATAATGAACTGTCAATAGTTGCCGATTGAATCTGATTTGTATAATCCTTTAGCAGTGGACTATTTTGTAATCCCTGCTGAATATAATAACTGAGCTGGTTTGATTGGGAATAGCATAGGTTGAAAATGAAATTTAGGAACCCAACTAACAAAAGCCTTTTATACATCATCTTTATTTACCTATCAAAAGTAAAGGTAGATTCTGTA
>CAIQBY010000171.1 GCA_903870175.1 uncultured Bacteroidota bacterium | reverse complement strand
TGGTCAGGAACTTCAACTACTGACAGTATTTATGCCATTGTTGGAACCAATCCTGGAACTGTATCAGTTGTTGTAAACAGTAACTGTGGAAGCAGCAGTCCTCAGACATTAAATGTAAGTCTGGGAATACCTCCGGCACAGCCTTCATCAATGCTGGGTGTTACACATCTTTGCGACAGTTCTTCAACGGCTTATGCAGTAACGAATGACCCTAATGCAACAGGTTATACCTGGACATTGCCATCAGGCTGGTCAGGCACATCCAACACAAATACCATTACCGCAACTGCTTCTACAACAAGCGGAGTTATTTCTGTAACTGCAGATAATGCCTGCGGGTCAAGTGCTCCAAGCACATTAAATGTGGTAGGAAATACAATTCCGGTGGTAACAATTGCTGCATTCGGAAGAGTTTGTGATAATTTGTCTGCATTCGCATTAAGCGGAGGAAGCCCAACTGGAGGAACCTACAGCGGAACAGGAGTAAATTCAAATACATTCGATCCTTCAATTTCGGGTGACGGAACATATTTTATTACTTACACTTATGCAAGCGGAGCTTGTGTAAGGTCTGATTCAGCTGCAATTACTGTGGATAATTGTACAGGTATTAATTCCAACTCAACAAATAATAATTTATCGATATACCCCAATCCTTCTAATGGTATTATTACAATTGGCATTGCGTCTGAAAATACTTCTGAGTTAATTATTTCAGTTATGGATATTCAAGGCAGAGAAGTATTCAATTCGATTGATAAAAATATTGACCCCAATTATTCTAAGCAAATTAGCCTTCAATATTTAGAAAAAGGTATCTATTATATTAAACTAATAAAAGGTGAACGTTCAACGTTCAGGAAGCTGATTCTTGAATAATAGAGCTTATAAAACAAAAAAGCCTGCTTCTTTTATTGAGCAGGCTTTTTTGTTTTAGATGAAATGACTTTAAGGATATTTTCTACTTAATATTCATACTTGGATTAAATAATTTGTTTGCAATGAAATATTTTCTTAACATTTATAAAGAATATAATTGAATGGAAAAACGTATTCAATGAATTTTCTTTTTCTTTATTTTCCTTGAAGCAATTTGTTACTTTTGTCACCCTATGAAAAAAGCGAAAAATCCAGTCTTATTTATTTTTATTACCGTATTAATCGATTGTATAGGTATCGGAATTATTGTTCCTGTGATAGCAAGTCTTGTAACATCGGTAGCTCACGTAAGCGTAAATCAGGCTACAACATATAGCGGATACATGATGGCGACTTATGCGATAATGCAGTTTATTTTTTCACCTGTCCTTGGTGGTCTTTCCGACAGGTTTGGCAGACGGCCGGTATTGCTGCTTTCCTTATTCGGCTTAGGATGCGACTATGTTTTCCTTTCGTTTGCAAATACTTTACCTTTATTATTTGTAGGAAGAGTAATTGCAGGAATCTGCGGAGCAAGCTTCACCACAGCATTTGCTTATATTGCCGATGTAAGTGCACCCGAAAAAAGAGCACAGAACTTCGGAATGGTAGGTGCTGCCTTTGGTCTCGGTTTCATCATCGGACCTGTACTTGGCGGGCTTTTCAGCGGAATAGGAATCCGTGCACCATTTGTTGCTGCGGCATGTTTCTCATTAATCAATTGGCTGTATGGTTATTTTATTTTGCCCGAATCATTGAAACCGGAGCATCGCAGGCCTTTTAATATCAAACGTGCAAATCCGTTCGGTGCTTTTCTTCATCTTAAGAACAGTAAACATATTCGTACACTGGTTGTCTCTATGTTTATGCTTTACCTTGCCGGAATGGTGATGCAGTCGATATGGCCATTTTATACCAAGTTCCTTTTCAAATGGACAGACAGGGAAATAGGGTATTCGCTGGCATTTGTAGGTATTATGGTTTCTATCGTTCAAGGAGGATTGATAAAATATTCACAGAAAGCCTTTGGTAACAACAAAGCAATCACTATCGGATTGATAATGTATTTTATAGGTTTGTCTTTATTTGCTTTCGCCACCCAATCGTGGATGATGTATCTTTTTATACTTATATATTCGCTTGGAGGCATTGCTCCGCCTGCCATTCAGAGTATTCTTTCGGGACGTGTATCTGCAAGCGAACAGGGGGAATTACAAGGTGTGATGACTGCGCTCACCAGCCTTGCATCCATTATTTCCCCATTGATAATGACTAATCTTTTTTATTACTTCTCCAGAGATACAGCACCCATTTATTTCCCTGGTGCTCCATTCGCCGCTTCGGCATTGCTTATTTTAGTGGGAGGCGTACTTTGTTATAAAGGATTGAAGGAATAGTTATTGGTTTATTAGTCCCAGTCATTAGTTTATCAGTCTATATAAAAAAAGTCCCGCATTTCTGCAGAACTTTTTCAATCCGTCAATTGTCATTGTCTTGTTTTTTACACTCCAAAAGACCGAAATTCTTTTTTTGAAGAAAATTAAAAACATGATAAAACAGATTTTTTACTGCCCTGTTTTATGGCTTTTATTTTAGAAGAAAAACAAGAGTTCAAAAAAATAATTATTCGATTTATAAAACAGAAAAATTAATTTTTTTATTGATGATTTATTTTCCAATAAAATCAATTTTATTTTTGATGATAAAAGGGCAATAAATAAGCAGGAATAACAGGCAATAAATACATCAAAAAAGACCTTAAAAACCACCCTTTTCTTTCAAAATGTCAGTTCTTTTTTCGCCAAAAATCAATCATTTTCGAAATAACTCCGGTAGTTTCCAGCCAAAAACCAATCATTTGTGGCAAAACTCCGTGGACTTTTAGCAAAACTCCGTGTAGTTTTGGCGGAAAAAAGCCACCTTCTTTTGTGAAAAGGTTGCTTTTTTACATACAAAAACAGTTGTAAACAGTATTAAACAGTGAGTTTGGTGATGGTGAGGAATGGAAACTAAGAAATATATATATAAATATGTATGGTGATTTAGGGATTATTGAATAATTACTTTCCATTATTATTACCTACTGTTACCGCACCAGCGAACGATTTTCATCGCCTTCCTGATAAGGAAGATAGGTAACAATAAACTGAAACATTTCATCTGAAGTACGCATGCTTCCTTCGCGTTCGGCTACCAGTCGCGGCGGACTGAAAGGGTTATCAGGATTGTGGCGTGTATTGTCATACACTCCTTCGGCATGAATAATGGAACCTTTCGGCACTTTAACCATCTTATTATATGTATAAAAATATTGCCATCTGAAATCCCATTTATTTATTCTGATAAGCTTTATAGTATCGCCTTTAGGAGTAATAGCATACGCCAGAAATTTCTTGCCGAGCAGATGCATGTGGGGATTGACAGTCAATATCGAAATATCAGATGGCAATGTATAATCCGAATGAAAAGTCATGATAGTATCCGGCGGAATAACCAGCACTGGCACCGTAGGCGACACTCCGAAAGTACCCAATTGAAACTCGCGTAACGGTCGGGTAGGAGAGTGCTTCGCATAAAATACATTGAATGAAGTCTGGTCGACAGTATCCACTTTCGAGCCTCCATAATGAATATCTTTCAGGAAAATAACTCCTTTTCTGTTGAAATAATAACCGCCGATTCCATCAGGATAAATAGGCGGAGTAACTCCAGGTAAATAATTGGTGACGGAATAGGTAAGCATCGGGAAAGTGCCGTCGTCATTAGCCAAGTCGAGTTGTTTGTATGCTTCCAGTTTGGTAGGATAATCTTTTAAATCTACAACGGTATTGCCTTTGAAAACATCTTTTCGCTTATCAAAATCATAACTCAGCAATTGGGCGTTTACATGATGCACCACTTTTCGGTTGCCGGGCACCACTTCTATAGTACTAATAAATGTGTCTTTCGGAATTTGATAAGGCACACGCATCAGTAAAAAGCGGTCCTGATTATCGCCTTTTACTTTATAAATATCCTTGAATTTGATAACAAGGTCGGGCTTGCCAAGCTGAGAGCCTTTCGGAAACTCCGGCGGAGCAGGAATATTGGATGTATGTCCGGCAGGGCAGCCTTCATCCACCCATCGGGCAATCAAATCTATTTCTTCCTGAGTAAGTACTTTCTCACCTATAAAATGAGAATATGCAGCATCGGCAGGCCATGGCGGCATAAAGCGCGACTGGGTTGAAAACTTGATTACCTTGCCTCTGGAAGCTACATCCTGATAAGTGATAAGTCGGAATGGTGCTGCTTCGCCATAACGATGGCACGTAGAACAGTTTTTATAAATGATTGGAGCTACGGTATCAAAATATACATACTTTTCAGTACTTTTATCGCTTTGACATGTGTAAATTAACGGTAAAAGAAAATAAATAAAAATACTGTATCTTTTCGGAATCATTCCGTTATTGAATATGAGAAATAAAGATGCAAAAGTAATTTAATGTTTCAATGAACAAACAACTATTTATGAAAAGAAATATCATCCTGATTTTATGTTTTATATCATTAATAATAATGGATAGTTGCCATAGAAGAGTGGTAAATAATCCTTATTTGAAAATGAAAGTGAAACCCAGTCAGGAGATGAATAAAGAAGACGCAAAGAATTTGAGGAGAGAGAGAAAGGAATATAAAAAGGAAATAAAAGAGGCAAAAAAAGAAGCTGCAAAAAAGGATGAAAAGTTTACAGAGAATAAAAAACATTTTCATTTTTATAGAAAGAAGAAAAATAAACAACAAACAGGAAACTTCTGATTTGTGAACCTGAAACGGTATAAATCCTAACTACTCAAAAAAAAAACATTATTGACTACCATTCTTTTTATACTTTTGATGTCTTATTTCAAAATTATAAAAATGAAAAAAATATTACTTTCACTTTCACTATTCAGTATCATATCATTTGCCAATGCGCAGGCAATAAGATGGGGAAATAAAACATCTTCTCCAGGAACTGACATTGAACAAACACATGGAATTGCAGCCGACAGTGTTGGAAATACTTACATTATAGGAAGCTATATTGATACGCTTCATTTAGGTAGTATATTGCTTACTGCAAAAAGTCATAGTCAGGATATATTTGTGGCAAAGGTAGATTCACTCGGTCATTATGTATGGGCAAAGAGCTTTGGTGGAACAGGTACTGATGAAGGCTTTGGCATTACTGTTGACAATAGCGGCAATATATTTTGTACCGGTGGTTTTAATGGACACATGTTCTTCACTCCAAATGACTCCCTTGTTTCTCTGGGCGGTTCGGATATGTGGGTGGCAAAGCTGGACAATAATGGTAACCTGTTGATGAAATTATCAGATGGTAATACTTCCAATGATTACGGTCGTTCCGTAGCTGTAAATTATTCCAATGGCAACTTTGCAGTAGTTGGTGACGAGACAAATAATGTTTATTATTATGTAAAAAAGTACAACAGTTTAGGAAATGTACTATTTACTAAGTTGTTTGCTGCAACAACGGTAACGGGTACGGGTGTCAGTTTTGATAATAATGATTTGCTCTATACCTGCGGATATTACACCGGAAATTTAAGTACTGTTCCTGCTACAGGAATGTCAAATCATGGATCAACAGATGGAGTAGTGCTGGTATTCAGCAGTTCGGGTAATACCTTTTCTTATGAACAAGCCTATGGAGGTGCAAACGATGACTATTGTTATGGAATAAAGAGTGAACCGAATGGTTCTGCATTTTATGTTTGCGGCAGTTTCAGAGCAGCCAATTATGTGATAGGATATAGCGGAAGCGATCAAGTGGTGTTGCCGGGCTCATCATCCATTAATTATCCTTTTGTTCAGAAAGTACAGGTTACAGCGGCAAATACAGTTTGGGCAAATCAGTATAATGGATTCACCTCGTTTAACTCTATAGCTACTGATAAATATGGTAATGTTTTTTGCGGCTCACCTTATCTTGGTACTTTTAAATATATGTCGTATGGGCAGTTTGCATGGCTGTCAAATCCCGGTGGTTCTTTGCAGGCAACTGATTTGGTGAATGGACTTGCCACCGACAAAAAAGGAAATGCATATTGCGCAGGGCAGTTTATCGGAACTAAAACTTTCGGTGATTCTGTATTGGCAGGCGGAGGGGGACTTTATCATTCTGCTTTTATTGAAAAGATATCTAGTGCACGATTAACAGTTCCTTCTCCCTGAATTAATGCCTGTGTAAGTACTGTTAAAGGTGATTCGATACAGGTTACAGTAAATCCTACACAAGCTTATAAATCAGGGAATGTGTTTACACTGCAACTTGATAATACAGGAACATGGAACTTCACAAGTCCTATTAGTATTGGTTCCATTTCTTCTACCGGTAATTGTGTGATTCATGGTTTTATACCGCCGGGACCATACAATGCTTATCCTGCATTCAGGGTTGTTTCATCTAATCCATCCACGACAATGGGCGATCAAACTTGGGTATACGCGAACGACAGACCTATTCCCAGCTTCACAGCAACCCCTACTACTCGCTGTCCGCTTGATGCCGCTACACAATTGAATGTGTACGATTCCAATCCGAATACTGGAAGTTTCGGCACTGATTATTTATGGAGTAATCCTGCCGGAAATACAAACAACGATATATATGTGGCACCAACGGTAAATACTTATTACTCAGTTACTTTAACAGATGTATCTTCGGGATGTACTCAGAAAGATTCTTTTCTGATGAGTGTATATCCTGCACCTACAGTAAATGTAGGGCTTGACCACTCTGTCTGTCATGGATTGAAGGATACACTTCATGCTGTGGGTACTAACATTACTTATTACCAATGGTCACCTACAAATAACATGACAGGATATACAAATGCAAATCCTGTGATAACACCTACTGCAACATTAACATATACCTGTACAGTTACATCACCTAACGGATGTGTTGCATCCGATGCTGTGCAGGTAATATCTGCTACCACTACTGCCAATGCAGGACCGGCATCCTATACTATTTGTTCGGGAAACACGCAGCAGCTAACGGGAACAGGAACTTATACAGGCAGCAATTTAATACATTATAGCTGGACACCTACCACAGGAATAAGTAATCCAAACATAGCAAACCCAACTGTAACGCCGCTTGTAACTACCATGTATCATTTAACCACAACTGATTCTTTGTATGGCTGCAAAGGAAAAGATTCAATTAATCTGATAGTTAATCCTACTCCGACAATTGATGCAGGACCTAATCATACTGTTTGCAATGGACTGCACGATACACTTCACGCAACTGGAACAAATATTTCAACTTACAACTGGCTGCCAACTACAGCTATGACAGGCAACACTTCTGCCAATCCTGTGATTACACCAACTGTTACTGTTACTTATACATGCAACGTTACTTCAGCTCTGGGTTGTCCGGCGAAAGATTCTATCAAGATATTATCTACAGTAATAACTGCCGATGCAGGGCTGACATCGTACACATTATGTTCAGGAAATTCACAGCAGCTTAATGGTTCAGGAACTTATATAGGTAATAATCATATCACGTTCAGCTGGTCACCTTCTTTTGGTTTAAGCAGTGCTACTATTGCAAACCCTGTTGCAATGCCTAATCTGACCACAATGTATCATTTGACAACAACTGATTCAGTTTATGGTTGTCATGGAAATGATTCAATAAACATAATTGTGAATCCTACTCCTACAATTGATGCAGGTCTCAATCATACTGTTTGTAATGGGTTGCATGATACGCTGCATGCTGTTGGAACAAATATATCAACTTATAACTGGTTGCCGACAACTGCAATGACAGGCAATGCAACAGCAAATCCTGTTATTACGCCTACAGTAACAGTTACTTATACCTGCAACGTTACTTCGGCTTTGGGTTGTCCGGCGAAAGATTCCATAAAGATATTATCCACTGTAATAACTGCCAATGCAGGACCAGCATCTTATACTATATGTTCAGGAAACTCACAACAGCTTAGTGGAACAGGAACTTATATCGGCAACAACCATATTACATACAACTGGTCGCCTTCTGCAGGTTTGAGCAATGCAGGTATTTCCAATCCTTTAGCAACACCTGCCAACACTACTATGTATCATCTTACAACAATCGATTCCATCTATGGCTGCCATGGAAATGATTCTGTAAACATAATTGTGAATCCTACACCAACTGTAAATATAGGACCAGACCATCTTGTCTGCGGCGGATTGAATGATACTCTTCATGCTGTTGGAACTGATATATCAACTTATAACTGGCTGCCTGTTACAAGCATGACAGGCAATACCACTGCGAATCCTGTTCTTACACCGACAGTTACTGTAACTTATACCTGCACAGTTACTGCTCTTCAGGGATGCATTGCCAGAGATACGGTAACTATCATGTCTTCTTTGACAACAGCCAATGCAGGGCCTGCTTCCTATACTACGTGCCTTGGAAGTTCGCTGCAAATACCGGGCAGCGGAAGTTTTACAGGCAATAACCATATCAATTATAACTGGACTCCTGCAACGGGATTAAACAGCACAACTATTCCAACTCCTACTGTAACGCCTTTGACTACTACCATGTATCATTTAGTAACGACCGATTCTTTATATGGCTGCATAGGACAGGATTCAATAAATATTATTGTAGGGCCTGTGGTTGTAAATGCTAACGACTTAACAATAACCTGTTCCGGTTCGGGAGCGATTACTGCTACACCTATTGGAAACTATGTTGGTCCGCTTACCTACTTTTGGACTCCTGCCAATCATTTATCAGGAACTGCGTCTGCTTCTGTAAATGCAAGTCCGTTGGTTTCTTCTACTTATTTCGTAACCGTTTCCACTGCTAATGGATGTTCGGGCTCAGACAGTTCAAACGTAACTGTAAATGTTCCTTTCAATGTTGGCTTTACTGCCGTTGCTCAGCTTTTAACTACTCCTCCTTTTATCGCGCAGTTCAGCAATACAACACCTAATATTTCCAACTATACATTTACATGGAACTTTGGTGATGGCAGCATACAGCAAACGAACAATGCAACTGTGTTTCATACCTACGCATATAATGGAACATACGATGTTACCTTGACTGCCGTAAATAATACAACAGGATGTACGGAAGTGTATTTTCAGGGAGGATTTATTTATTCTACCGGCGGAACAAGCTGTAGTTTGACTGCTACGGCGAGTCCTGTTCAGAACACAACCGGATGTGTAGGCGATACACTATGGCTTGCAAGCAATACAGGCAGTGGATATACGTATCAATGGAGTTTGAATGGTGTATCAATAAGCGGGGCAACGGCTTCTACTTATGGTGCTACTGTAGGCGGCAATTATTCGGTAACTGTAAATAACGGAACCTGTTCTGCCGTATCTTCACAGCATCTTTTATCCTTTGTTTCGCCACCTGCAACACCGACCATTACACCAAACGGTAACATTAATTTATGCGGAAGCGGTTCGGTATTCCTTACTGCATCGGCAGGATATACTTCATATCACTGGAACACAGGTGCAACAACTCAGAATATTACTGCCACACAATCGGGAGTGTATTCCGTGTCGGTGGCAGGTGCATCAAGCAGTTGCAGAGCTACGGCAACCTATACATTAAATGCTTCGGTAATGGCTCCAACGCCTATTTGTGCTGTAGGTGTGGATAGCGCAACAGGTAAAAACCTTGTTATCTGGAATCCGCCGGTAACTACACAGATAGATTCTTTTATTGTGTATAAAGAAGGAACTGTAGCTAATCAGTTTAACAGAATAGGAGCAGTGTGGTATCACGATTTCAGTACCTTCCTTGATGTCAATTCAAATCCTCAGCAACAGGCAGAAAGATATGAATTGGGTATCAGAGACAGTTGCGGAATACTTTCTTCATTAAGTACTTATCATAAAACCATTCACCTTACCATTAATCAAGGGGTAGGAAGTACTTGGAACTTGCTTTGGAACAACTACGAAGGCTTTACATTCGGTACTTTTAATATTTACAGAGGTACCACGCCAACTACTATGACTTTGCTGACAAGTCTTGCTTCCACTAATTTCTCCTACACTGATTTGACTCCTCCGGCAGGTTTGATTTATTATCAGATAGAAGCTGTGAACCCTAATGGCTGCAACCCTGCAACAAGACAATACAGTTATTCTTCGACCCGCTCAAACATTGTGACAGATGCCGGACTTATAACCATAGGGTTGAATGCGCTTGCAATAAATGATGAGTTTACACTTTATCCTAATCCGGCAACTGAGGAATTAAATATTCTGTTTAAACTTGTGAATGGTAATTCTCCGAAAACAATTGAAATAATGGATGTTACAGGTCGTATTATTATAAGTAAACAGGCAATTGTGAACAGCGGAGATGTGGAGAAGATTAATGTGAGTGAACTTAGCCAGGGAGTGTATATGGTGAAGATAAAGGATGGAAATTCGGAAGTGATGGAACGGGTAGTGAAGACAAAGTAACTGGGGTCTGTTTAAATAGTTTCATACCTGTTTGGTAATTCGATTAAAATAAAAGTATGGGACGCTGATGAAATAAGACTGATTAGGATAAAGAATGATTTTATAGTTTGACATTTAGAGAAGGTTAATGACCGAAGTTGTGGATTAGAATTATGATTATTGCCTTCGGCAATTATGAAAGTGGGTTATTGAAGAAAGTCCTGAAGAGATTCGGGACTTTTTTGTTGGGAGAAAGGCGTTGATTGATATGAATTGTTTGGAGTGGAAAAACCATGAGGGTGACATGGATTAGATATGGCTTTTATATGGCTTATGTATGGCTTAAGTATGGATTATGTATTTGGGTGCCGAAGGGGATGGGGATTGGAACGCTGATGAGGCTGATTAAACGGATTTAAAATGATTTTTGTCCTTCGACAAGCTCTGGATGACAATTATGGTTATTGCCTTCGGCAATTATGATAAGGGGTGGTGAGCAGAGGTGGTGAGGATTGGAACGCTGATAACGCTGATTGAGCGGATTTAAAAGGATTTTTGATTGGGATTGTGGTTATTGCCTTCGGCAATTATGATAACAGATGTTAGTAATGTGCGGCAGGGTGTAGGGTATTGGTACGCTGATGAAGCTGATTAAACGGATAAAAAATGATTTTTGTCCTTCGATAGTTCGACAGGTGGCGAGTAATTAGGACGTGTGGGACTATTGCGACTTATGAAAACGGCAGGATGCCGGTTAAATGAAGCGTAGCTAGAGGCTATGCTTAACGGGGGAGATGGAACGCAGATGACGCTGATTGAGCGGATTTAAAATGATTTTTTTACAAGTAATGATAAGAGAAGTACTTTGTGTAGTGGTGAGGACACCACTTAATAATCGGCATCCCGAAGTTAATTCGGGACAGGCTGAGTGGAAAAGACACATCGCGCCAGTTGACAGACTCGTGCGGGCGGGTGGGTAGAAATGGGGGTAGGGTGAATTATATTGGTTGTTTTGAGTTAGTTAGGTCGGTTTTGCTGGGTTTTTTGTTATACGGAGGGAAGGGGAGCCCTTCGACAAGCTCAGGATGACAGCACAGAGGTGCACAGAGAAAAATGGGGAAGGATTGGAATGCTGATTTATTAGGATTGTTTGGGATGAAGAATGATTTTGGATTTTGGATTATGATTTAGAATTTCTAATTGAAAGACCTGCTTTTAATAATGCGTTTCTCCATTTTCCAAATCTTTTGTAGAATGGGGAACTACTATATTTGCCGTGTTTAGCATAATAAGTTGATGTAATTTTGTTGTTACCGGCTTTGGAGGCTACTTTTTTAAGGTCGTTTATTAAATCCTGATCGGATTTTATTGGTGCTGATGTGTGTGATATTTTGATGTTGGCTTTTTGCAGTGCTTTATTCCAACTGCCGAATCTATATCTCATTGTGCTTGGGCTGTATTTGCCTTGTTGTTTATATTCTTTTGATGTTAACTTTTTTGGAGCTATCGATTTTTTAACTTTTAATAAATCGTTTATCAGGTCTTCTTCTGTAAAGGGGATTATTGGTAATAATCCTGCGAATAATACTGCTTTGTTCCAGGTGCCAAAATAAGTGGAGAAGAGTTTTACGTTATATTTTCCGTGTTTTCGGTAGAGATTGAGTGGCATAATATTTTGATTTAATTGGGTTGCTACTTTTTTTAAGTCGTTTATAAGTTCTGTTGGTTGGGGTTTTCTTCCGTTTTTTAAATCTGCTTTAAGAAGTGCCTTGTCCCAGGAACCAAATCTATTTGATATTGAACCTGCATTGATTATTCCATATTTGTTGTAATCTTTTGCGCGCAATGATGTGCTTGCTAATTTATTTGCCACTGCTATCATATCGTTTATTATTTCTTCGTCGGTTTTGAATGGTGATTTGAGGTTTGCTTTTTCTTTTGTTTTTGTCCAAGTAATAAAGTATTTTGAAATGTCTTCTCTAGTGTATCTTCCATTTTCTAAATAGCGATGATAGGATGTCCAATGGAGGTTTAATTTTTTGAGTACTGTATTAATGTCTGCAAGGATTTCTGCTCTTGTGAAATTTGAATAGTCGAAATTGGGTTTATATAATAGGGGTTTCCAGGTTCCGAAATTTTTTTCGGGGTTTATTCTGAAAAATGTTTTGTTGTTATAAAAGTCTGTTTTTTTTCTTTTGTTTTTTGCTGTTTTTTTAGAAATTGCCTGTGCGTTTTCGTATAAATTGGTTTCTGATTTTTTTGATAAAAACTGTGGGATTGATTGGCTGGCTTTATCCCAGCTTCCAAAATATTGTGAGATATATTGGATGCTGAATTTTCCTTGTTTTATGTATTTATAAAAGGGTAAATTGTCTGTTTGGGGCAGATTTGCTACTCTGTTTAAATCGTTTAATATGTCGTTTTGGATTAGTTGATTGGTTATATTATTGTTGATTGTTTTCATTGTTTTATTTTTATTGTGTTTATTATTGTTGCACAAATGTAGGTAATTAATATTTGGGGTGGTTTGGTGTTTTTTTTGTTACACGGAGGGAAGAGGAGCCCTTCGACAAGCTCAGGATGACAGCAGAGAGGGGCACAGAGAAAAAGGGGATAGATGGGAACGCAGATTTATAAGGATTGTTTAGGATTTATGATTTTTGATTGCCGGCGGCAATTATGATTTGAAGTGGGACTTTTGGGACATTAGGGACGGATGCCTTGGGAGAAAGAAAAATGGAACGCTGATGACGCTGATTTTTAGGATTTAAAGGGGTTTTTGATTTTGGGGCGTGATTTTTTGCCGGCGGTAATTATGATTTGAAATGGGACTTTTGGGACATTAGGGACGGATGCCTTGTGAGAAAGAAAAATGGAACGCTGATGACGCTGATTTTTAGGATTTAAAGGGATTTTTTTACCGCAGAGGAAAAGAAGGAGGCGCAGAGGGACGCAGAGAAATATTTGAAGGATGGGAACGCTGATTTATTAGGATTGTTTAGGATTTTATAGGATTTTTGATTGCCTGCGGCAATTATGATTTAAAGTGGAACTTTTGGGACATTAGGGACGGATGCCTTGGGAGAAAAAATGGAACGCTGATGACGCTGATTTTTAGGATTTAAAGGGATTTTTGATTTTTGGGCGTGATTTTTTGCCTGCGCAAATTGAGATTTTGGCTGGCTGAATAATTGTAGATTTTATTTACTTCTTTTATATATTCTTCTGTTTGGGTGTTGAGGGTTTGTTTGAACCAACGGAAAAAGAAGTTTGGGACTTTGGCGGAGCCCACAGTAACAACTGGGGGTAAAATAAATAACAACCAATTTCACAATGCCGTAGGTATTGAATATAGGTAGCTAATGTGCGTTTTTATATTATTTAAAGTGCCGTAGGTATTTAATGTTTTCTCTTTTTCTATTCTTTTCAAGAAATCTGACACATGCTGGCTCAAAGAGCTAGCAGCTCTTTGCCCTGTCTTAAAACAAAAGAATGAATCTTAAGAAAAGGTAATCGACAACACACAAGGCAGGTATTTAAGCTTGCGAGTTAAAAAAGTTGTATCTTTGACTTATTGATAAACAATTACCGAAGACAAAGGGTCAAACGCACAAATGTTGTGATTTGCTTTCAAAATGTATCTTTGACTTATTGATAAACACTGGAAAAGCTAAAGAAGTAGATAGAGATGAAGTTGTGATTTGCTTTCAAAATGTATCTTTGACTTATTGATAAACACTATTTCAGATTTATTTATTGTAAACTCGTCGTTGTGATTTGCTTTCAAAATGTATCTTTGACTTATTGATAAACACTAGGTTTATAATCAACAACCTCAACCACACCGTTGTGATTTGCTTTCAAAATGTATCTTTGACTTATTGATAAACACTATTATATCGCGCATGCGTAAAAGTTGTGATGTTGTGATTTGCTTTCAAAATGTATCTTTGACTTATTGATAAACACTTAAT
>CAIQBY010000170.1 GCA_903870175.1 uncultured Bacteroidota bacterium | reverse complement strand
CGAATCTAGAGCATCATCTCCATCTTGAAGTATAAAGCTCACCTGATAACCTATTGTTGTTTTAATGTCTGAATGGCGATACAATTTTGAGTTATAGTAGAACCCGTTCTTAAACTTTTATTTTATTGTTGATAAGGTATGTAAAATCCCGTATCATCATATTTTAATACATAATTCTAACAATTATACTTCTTTTGAAAGAGAATCAATTAAATTATATCCATCCCATGTGAGTGAAAAGTTGGATGTTTTTCCGATTGGAACAATGTTAGCAGTGCCATTTTGTTTCTTTAGTCTGATAATGTCCATCAATTCCTCTCTTTGAATACCATAACAGGCAAACGTTTGTGTTTTTTTAGAAATGATTTTTGAAAGTTCAAATAACGAATCAGCGGAGTATTCAATAAAATAGCCGCAATTACAACGGAGCTTTTCAATATCCGGTGTCAACTTATCCATTTCAATTCGCCATATTAGGTTATCAGGCATTTCAGTTTTACTTATACCTTCCAGATGAATGGACATTTTATAAAAATTTGCCAGTTTATCCAGAGCAGCATGTTCCTGCAAACGATATGTTGTTTTAACAATTTGATAGAGACTGGTCCAAAATATTTCTTTAGAACTTGAAATATTTTGTTTTGTACCCAACCAAACAATTAAATGAGGTGAAGTACAGGCATTTTGATCAAATAAATAAGTATCATTATAAAATTCCTGAGCTATTTTTTGAGGTTTTTGTTCATGACAATATTCATCGGCATTGATAACACATATTGAATACTTGTCGGCAAATGTTATATCAATTACTCCAGGGGCTAAACTGTTTTTCTGTATTTCTTGAATAGATGAATCGCCTCCCCAAATTATTCGCGCATCACATATAGAAGAAAAATATTCGGTAGCGGCACTCTGCCTGTCATATCGAACAAGCAAAATACGTTTCGAGAATAATTCAAATTTCTGTTTCTCACTAACTGTTTTAATTGCTTGGCAAATAATTTCAACCTGCTCGAATTTTGTTGAAGGTAATCGCATTATGTTCAGATTCCCCGATAGAATTCCGGAAACTAAAGTATATGCGAAATTTAAAGGCATATTAGAAGGCGAAATGTGAAACACAACTCCTCTTCCAATTCTCATATTATTTTGTGGGTAATAAACTTTTTTCATTTGAACCAAATTTGCCTTTCGGCTAAAAAAAGCAAATGTGATTATTTCAGGAAATAAATTTGTTTTAGCGTTCTTTCTCAGAACGATTGACAAAGCATTAAGAAATGAAATCGCCTTTTCAGAGAAGGGCTCTTCACCAGGCATTTGAAGAAAACTATTCAAATTAATTTCCTTTCCGAACAGGATTTCAATATCTTTTAACGGATTATTCATAGGTATTACTGCAACCTCTTAGCTCGACATTTTTTATTCGCCCTGTTATTTTAAAATATTTTCCCAAACGATTACATGAGCAGTCATCTTCTCCTAACAAAATGCCTTTGTCATCAGTGAGCAAGGAATGTCCGGGATAGCTTTTTGGCAATAAAGAAATCACTTGAATAATTCCTTCTTCCCCCGTATTTGCAATAGAAAAATCCAAGGCACGCCTGATAATAATATCTGAAAATATGGACGTATGGTAATGTCCGAATTCACATTCCATATATATACTGCCTGTCTGTTCCGCCATTCCATAATAATCATAAACTCTTCGGATAGATGATACTTCTTTTAATTTATTTTTAAAGTCCAGTACTGAAAGTGATTCTTTTTCCAACTTTTTCCAACCTCCCCCGTGTATTAAGATTGCATTAGATAAATCCAGTTTTATTCCGAGTCTTAAAAGTTCTTTATAAAAATATTTATAGACAATATATGTAAAACCAAATAAAAAAACCTGCTCCTTTTTATGCTCTTTTATAAAGGTTTGCAACAGTTCAATATCTAATTCCATTTTTTCATTTAATGCATAAATTCGTTTATAACCGAATATTGAAAATCCTGATACACCGGCAGACCGCGCAGATAGGTTAATTCTATCATTGATTATATTTTCAGAATCGAGAATAATCATTGGGACACGTTTATGACCAATAAAGGAGGAAACAATTTTAGTAAGTACTTTAGTTAGATTGGTGGCATTTTCTTTATCGAGAAATACCAAAGATTTCATTTGATTCGATGTTCCGGAGGAGGAGATTGTTTTTACAATGTTTTCATTAGCTGTGCTTTTTAATTCAAACGACTTGAACAATTGAACAGGAAGAAAAGGTAAATCAACATACGAATAATTTTTATTGACATTATAACCAATACCATCCATCATTTTTCGGTATAATTCACAATTTAGATAATGATATCGGGACAGGTCGGTAAGGAATGAACTAAAAAGGCTTTCTTTTTCTTTTCTGTTTAATGAATAAGGTTCTGTTTTTAGAATTTCTTCGATGTTCATCAAACCTCTAACTTGGAATAATTAATTTTACCTAATGCTGTTCTTGGAATTTCCTCGCAGTAATTTACAGAAAAAGCAGTATTATGAATACCTGTTTTTAAGTTAATGAAATTCTTAATTTCGGATATTCTGTTTCTATCCGTTATAAAAACAGATATATTATCATCAGAGCCAATGCAAGCACAATCAGATATTATTTTTGACAATAAATCTTCTATTTCATCCAGATTCACACGGTTGCCGAACAGTTTCATATATCTATTTTTCCTTCCGACAATAAAATAGAAGTTGTCTTCATCTTTTTTTGCAAGATCACCGGTAAACAATAAGCCATTATTATCATTATCTTTTATTAAATCATTAAAGGATTGAGCATAGCCCATCGAAACATTTTTTCCATTGTAAACAAGTTCTCCAGCGACACCGGCTTCATGAATTGATTTACCGTGGTCATCAACTATATTAAATTCGCCGCCGGATATGGGAAGTCCAATGCTTCCCAACTTTTCTATAGAATATTCAGGAGGCAGATAACTCATTCTTGCTGTGGCTTCCGTTTGCCCATACATCACAAAAAAACGTTTGCCCGAATGTAATGCATACTCACACATTTCTTTATTCAAATCATTGTTCAGTTTACCGCCAGCCAGTGTCAATGTTTTTAAAGAAGGCAACGACATTTCAGTAAATTTTAGTTTCTTCAAAATCCGGAATGTATAAGGAACACCTGAAAGAGAACTTGCTTTTTGGCTTTTTAAGAAATTCCAGAAATCTTTTTCTACAATCGTTTTTGAAGTCAGTAATATGGTTGCTCCTTTTAATAAATGGCAATTAATAATTGACAGGCCATACGAGTACCACATCGGTAAATTAGTAATAGGACGTTCAAGCGCATCAATTGATAAATAGGATGAAATTGCTTCCGCATTTGACTTTAAGTTTTCATAACTTATTCTGACAAATTTTGAACTACCTGTACTTCCTGATGTTGTCAGCAGAATTGCCAAATCAGCATGTAATGGATAACTGCTCTTTTCCTCCAGCTTCACTAAAGAGTAATTGTATTTTGAAAAAAGAACTTTGTAATTTGCAAATTGATTCACTCTATTATCAGGCAACCATAAATATTCGGGATTGTATTTATTAATTGTCCCTTCCAGAAAGTCACTGTCTATTGCCGAATCAAGCATAACAGGAACAATTAAATTGGATATAAAAGAAATATAGCCGAATATGGATCCAACTGTGTTTTGTGATAAACAAAATATAAGACAGCGGTGCTGAATTATTTTATTAATTGTTTCAGAAAAGCTGCGTACATCATTAAAAGTAAAAGACAAGCCATCATCTGTAATAACAACTACTCTGTTTTCGGGATGTGATGTTTCAAATGGAAACATTGGTGTGCAATTTTAATTTCAAATATTGTTTCAGGATGTTTGAAGCAATTTGTTCAGTAAGTAATTGATTCTGTTCAATCACATATAAATAACTTCCGGCCTTTTGAAAATCATCATCAATGCCAAGCCTTAATAAAACCGGATGTTGTTTACACGTACTTAAATGCTCTGCTATTGCACCTCCCAATCCGCCAATTTTACTGTGTTCTTCAACAGATACAATTAATTTTGAAGAACTAATTTCAGAATCAATGATGGATGTATCCAAAGGTTTAATAGTATGCATATCAATTACTGAAGTACTGATTCCCTTTTGTTCCAGTAGTTCTGATGCTTTGATGGAATTGTAAACCATTGAACCTATAGCAATGATTGTTATATCGGCGCCACTCTTAAGTTTTATGGCTTTACCTATTTCAAATGAATAATCCTTTTTATAAACAATCGGATTATTCATTTGTCCTGTAAGGCGTATATACACAGGCCCATTATAATTAACAGCTGCTTCCAGTGCTTTCGAAAGTTCAGTACAGTCAGCAGGTGAAATAATTACCATACCTGAAATGGCTCTCATAATTGCAAAATCTTCCTTGCAATAATGCGTGTGTCCGAATATTCCTGTTGCAAAGCCGGAACTAACACCAACTAATTTTACATTTCTTTGCATGTATCCCAGAAAATGCCTTGTTGGTTCGCAGGCTCTCATTGTTGAAAAACTGGCAAATGAAATTGCAAAAGGGATAAGTCCTTCTGTGGCAAGCCCTGCAGATATGCCAACCATATTTTGTTCGGCAATACCTGTATTAATTAATCGGTCAGGAAATGTTTTTCCAAAGCGGTCAAGGCCCGAAGTTTTAGCCATATCACTTGTAACAGCTATGATTTTATAATTATCTTTTGCCAGTTCGAGCAATGTGTTTCCTAAACTGCGTGCTTGTCCAAGTAACGACCATGCTCTTATATTTTTAGAATTATATTCTATCATAAACAAATAATTAACAGGACAACTCAATCATAGCTTTCTCAAATACTTCTTTAGTAACTACCCCATAATGCCATTCGCTGTTATTCTCCATGAAAGAGATTCCTTTTCCTTTAATAGTAGGGGCAATAATTACGCGGGGTTTCCCTTCAATACGCGGCTTAGTAAAGGAATTTAAAAGCTGGCTAATATTGTGTCCATCTTCTATTTTTATTACTTCCCAGCCAAAACCTTTCCACATATTTTCAAGATTTATTTCCAACACATCACTTGCTTTGCCATCTGATTGCATTGAATTCAAATCAACAATAGCAATTAAATTTGATAATTTAAAATGTGGTGCCGACATGGCTGCTTCCCAAATGGAACCTTCATTACATTCTCCATCACCAAGCAAAACATAAACGTTAAATGGATTATTAGTTTTATATGCTGCAAGTGCCAACCCTGCACCATAACTTAAACCGAAACCCAATGTGCCGTTTGAATATTCCAAACCTAATTCAGGAATAATATGAGAGGTGCAAAGCAAATCTCCGCCATTTTGAGCAAAGGTAAACAGCTTCTCTTCATTAATAATACCGGATGCTTCGAGCGCAGAATATAGGGCTATTGAACCATGTCCCTTACTCAAAATAAACCGGTCGCGACCCTTCCAGACCGGGTCATTAGGTTTATAATTCATTACTCCACCATAAAGCGTTGCGATAATTTCAACTATGCTTAAGCAGGAACCCAGATGTGCACCATTGTTACCTGTCAGGAGTGCCATCTTTAGTGAATTCTTACGCATACGCATTGCAATTCCTTCACAGTTTTTTATCAGTTCCATTGTATCCTTCATTTCATTCCTCCATCTACTCTTATTACCTGTCCTGAAATATGGGCCGAAAGATCGGATGCCAGAAACACTGCTGTATCAGCTATTTACGAAGGCTTTGCAATTCCATTTTGTCTTGATGAATTTAAAATAATTTCCCTGGGTAATAATAATAACATATCTGTATCTGTCAATCCCGGCGCAATTGAATTTGCTCTTATTCCAAATGTTTTTAACTCTGATGCAATAACTTTTGTCATGCAGATAATAGCAGCTTTAGAAGAACCATATACTGCTTTCCCGTCATTTGCATCAAGTGCTGTGGTTGATGATATGGTGATAATATTTCCGGATTTTTGCCTTACCATTAATTTGGTCAGATATTGAGTAAATACAAAAGGTGCAATAAAATTAACATCAAAAATTTCTTTCAACTTATCCAACGATGAAATTTGGAAAAGTGCGTTATATCCAATCCCTGAGTTGTTTACCAGAATATCAATTTTCTTTTTAGAATCTTTAATTTGTTTAACGGCACGTTTTAATTCATCCATGTTGCGCGAATCAAAATATACAGGAATAATAGTAACCGAATGTGCTTGTTGCACAACTGTGTAAAACTATCTAATAAAATAATGCAAAGCAATTAAAATGATGAATTAAAAATAAAAATCTTTGCAGCATCAAAATAAAGAAGAAAGATGCAAGGAACAAAAACAGAGCAGGAACAGTT
>CAIQBY010000169.1 GCA_903870175.1 uncultured Bacteroidota bacterium | reverse complement strand
GAACGCATTACTTTTGTTAGTGTTTCCACCGATAAAACAAATGCAGAGCTAAAAAACTTCACCAACAAAAATCCTAAATTCGATTGGCTCTTTTTATACGATAATAGCAACGGACAGTTAAAAGCGAACTACGAAATTAAATCCATGCCTGAATATTTCTTTATAAATCCTGACGGTAAATTCGTTCAGGTTCCAGCCGAAAGCCCAGATGGCGATATCGACAGAGCATTTTATGATATCGTTAAACCTAAAGTGAAACCACATAACGTAGGAAGTAAAAGGGATAATTAATTTCTCAAAATATCAGGCTTCTGTTTTGTGGATGAATTGTTATTACTCAACAACTATACATACAATGAGCAGATAAAACATTAAACTAACATCACACCTTTATCTGTTAATTTTATCAGACGTTCCTTATAAAGCGCACCTATAGCTTTTTTGAAAGCTTTTTTACTAATCGCCAGTTTTGCTTTTATTTCTTCGGGAGAAGAATTATCAGATAACGAAAGAAACCCTTTTTCGTCCTTCATCATTTTCAGGATGCGCCATTTTACATCATCCACCAGTTCAAATCCGCTTTTCTGAAGCCGTAAATCAATCTTATTATCTTCACGAACACGGCTTACAAATCCCTTTACTCTATCACCTATTCGTATTGTTTCATAAATTTCATTTTTATAAATCAATCCGCTGTACATATTGTTGATAATGGCATTGTAACCAAGCGGAGTTTCCGAATAAATAAGCAAATCCACCATATCGCCTTCCATCACTTTAATATCATTGCCTTCAATATATTTATTCAATCGTGCAGAAGCTACCAACCGATTGGAGATATCATCTACATAAACAAAAACTACATAACTCTTTCCTGGCTCCATTTTCACAGGTTGCTCGCGAAACGGAACAAGCAAATCCTTTTGCATTCCCCAATCCAGAAAAGCTCCCATAGCATTGGCATCCTTCACTTCCAGAAATGCAAATGTATTAGCTGTCGCAAAAGGAACCATGGTGGTTGCTATCAATCTGTCGTCCGAATCTCTGTAAATAAATACATTCAGCATATCGCCAATCCTTGTTCCTTCAGGCACCCATTTAGTCGGCATCAATATTTCCACATCATCCACACGAAGATATATCCCAAACTCCAGTTCCTTCACTACTTCCAACTCATTGTACTCTCCTATATTTACCATTTCCAGTTTATTTTAAAACTCTTCATTATTATTAGTTGCATCATTATCTTTCTTCTGAATATTATTCAATATCGACGTTACAAGGGATAATATCAAACTGAATAACAGTGCCCACCAGAAACTATCTACCGTGAATCCATCTACCAATTTGGCTGTAAACAAAATGATGAAAGCATTTATAACCAACAGAAACAGCCCTAACGAAACAATAGTAACAGGTATTGTGAGTACAATCATTATTGGTTTCACCACATTATTCATAAATGAAAGTACCACCGCAACTATTAAAGCAGTGAGAAAGCTATTGTTTGCAATATGAACACCGGGTAATAAATAAGATGTAATTAATACCGCCAATGTTGAAATGATGATTTGAATAATAAATTTCATAGGAAATTATTTTTTTAATATTTGGCAAAGATAAACTTAAATAACATGAGTTACGGATTAGTTTTTATAAACAGGTCGCCCTTACAGGGCTTTAAATCATCTATACAATATTATTTCTACAAACAGAATGCTCCGATGGAGCAATATGTAGCTCCGTTAGGAGCTTTCTGTTTGTAGAAAACAGAAACAACAATGAAATTAAGCCCTGTAAGGGCGACCTGTAATTTCAAATCCATAACTCACGTTAAATAGGATAGAAACCTGCAATTGCATTGGCACACTTTTGTCCGTCAATTGCTGCCGATACAATTCCTCCTGCATATCCGGCACCTTCTCCGCAAGGATATAAGCCTTTTATCTGCGGATGTTGCAGTGTTGCTGCATCTCTCGGAATACGAACAGGTGACGATGTTCGGGATTCAACACCGACAATTACTGCGTCATTACTTAAATATCCGCGCATCTTTTTTCCAAATTCTTTAAATCCGAATTGTAATCGTTTACCAATTGCTTCAGGCAATAATGTATGCAACGGAACAGACGTTACGCCTGGTTGATAAGATGTTTCGGGCAAAGAAGAAGAGAATTTATTGCTTACAAAATCTAATAATCGCTGTGCAGGTGCAGCCTGTGTTTGTCCTCCTGCATTCCATGCCATCTTTTCTAATGCCTGTTGATAGCGCAGTCCTGCCAACGCACCGTATTTTTTATAAGGTATTAAATCTTCGGATTCTGTAGTAACTACAATTCCGGAATTGGCAAAAGGATTATTTCTTTTTGACGGCGACCACCCATTTGTAACCACCTCATCCGGCTGAGTAGCACAGGGAGCAATAATTCCACCGGGGCACATACAGAAAGAATAAACTCCTCGTCCCATCACCTGATTAACCAAACTATAAGATGCTGCAGGAAGATATTCCCGTTTATGATTCACTTCACCGATGGAACAATGGTATTGCAAACTGTCAATTAATGCTTGAGGATGTTCCACTCTAACACCCATTGCAAATGTTTTTCCTTCAATTAATATATTCTTTGAATGGAGCAGTTCAAAAATATCCCGCGCACTGTGTCCGGTGGCAAGTATAATCGAATCAGCAATAAATTCAAGTGTTGTATTACTTTCTATATTATTACAAAGAACACCCTTTATAGAATTTTCTTTTATAATAAAATCAACAACCTGTGTATTAAAATGTATTTCTCCACCCTTATTAATAATGGTATTACGAATTTCTTCTATTATTTTCGGCAGTTTATTAGTACCAATATGCGGATGAGCTTCTACCAATATATTATCGTCAGCACCATGAGCAACAAAGGTTTCCAGTATCTTTGTTATATCACCGCGTTTTGTAGAGCGGGTATAAAGTTTTCCATCCGAATAAGTTCCTGCGCCACCTTCACCAAAACAGTAATTTGAATTAGGATTAACAATATGTTCTTTATTGATGGCAGCCAAATCCCTCCTCCTGCTTTTTACATCCTTGCCTCTTTCAATTACAATCGGTTTATAACTATTTTCAATTAATTGCAGAGCTGCGAATAATCCGGCAGGTCCTGAACCTACTATAATTACAGGCTTTCCATTAGCAACATCAGGATAATTTATCTTATATAAAGGGGCAGCAGAAGGTTGTTCATTAATGTAAACTTCAAGCTTAATATTTATTTTAATGTTACGAGAACGTGCATCAATAGAACGCTTGAGTACTTTAATAAATGTTATGCTTTTTGTAGAAGCAAATAATTGCCGGGCAGCAATTGCTTTTAGAGTATCTTCATTTGCTGCTTCCTCTGGGGAAACAACAAGATTGAGTTCGTGTTTCATTATGTAGTTGGCACATTTTTATTGTGCAATGTTTTTATCCTTCGAAAGTAATGGAAATCAAAAATATCTTTGAATTCAATTTATCTACAGAATTAGAAAATATAGTATTATCCTTTATTAACAGGTTCTTTGTACCCATTGTTAATTTGCCTTCAATAGCAAACTTAAAATATTCCAAAAAGAATTCTACACCTGCACCTGCTTCATAAGAAAAATCATCACGTTTAAGTTTTACAATTTGTTCGTTTGGGTCGGTACCGTTAACTGTTTTTCTTTTTGATGCCAAATCAATACTATAACCACCACCACCAAGTAAATAAGCAGCGAAATTTTTGATACGTGCCGAGCGTAATTTTAAATCCAATGGAAAATTTAAAAATGTAGATTCAATGCTTTTTACTTTAACAATAGTATCGTGCCCTTCAAAAAAATATTCCAAATCTCTTTCTGCAAATGAAAGGTTTGGAACAAAACGTAATGTAATGTATTTCTGTAAACGTAACTCCGAAACTATGCCCAAGTTAAAGCCCAATTTTGGTTTAGATTGAATACTTTTCAATGAATCAAACTGTTCAAGATGACTTGCCGGTTGAATAATAAAATTTGTACGGTTAAGACCTAAAGTAAAACCGAAATTTAAACGTTGATTATAATAGTTAGGCAAGTTGCCTCTTGCAGCAGCAGGTTCCTGAGCTTTTATAATTAAAGTAAAGGAAAAAAATAAAAAGGTAAATAGATATTTAAAATTACTCTTCAAAATGATTTTATTAAATAACAAACGCAAAGTTCGCAATTTTATTGTGGCTTTTTGCAAAAATAGATAGAAGCAATGCCAAAAGTAAGTGAAATTACCTTTGCTTCAATAAATCCTGCCTTATTTAGAATCATAAGAAAGTCTTCTCCATCAGGAAAAGCATTCACAGATTCCGGTAGATACGTGTATGCAGAATTATCTTTGGAGAATATTTTTCCGACCGTTGGAGTAATGTATTTAAAGTAAAAATTGTAAATCTGTTTGATTGGAAAATTACGAGGCTTTGAAAATTCAAGTATCGCTACAACACCTCCTGGATTCAAAACCCGGTAAATATCTTTAATTCCTTTTTCAAGATTTTCGAAATTTCGTACTCCGAATCCAACTGTTATCGCATCAAAACTCTTTTCAGAGAAAGGTAAATTTTCTGAATCCCCTGATTTTAATTCAATAACATTTTGCAATCCAAATTTAAGTATTTTTTCTCTGCCCAGCTTCAACATACCTTCTGAAATATCAACGCCAACAACCTTATCAGGATGAAGTTTCATAGCTTCTATAGCAAAATCTCCTGTTCCGGTTGCAATATCTAAAACAGTTTTCGGATGCTTTTCTTTTAACAAATTAACTGCTTTGCGTCTCCAACTTTTGTGAATACCAATTGAAAGCAACTGGTTCAGAAAATCATACCTTGGAGCAATGTTATCAAACATAGCTGCAACTTGCTCTTTTTTGCTTCTTGTACTATCTTTATAGGGAGTAACTTCTGACAAAATAATTTATTATATGATGGAAAATATCAGGGCTAATTAAAGTTTTAAAGCAATAGTCTCATTAAGTAATTGCTTTTTATCAATAGGAACTACCCCAACCTTTTCACAAACCAAGCCGCCCGCAAGATTTGAAAGTGTTGCCAATAATTCAGGAGAAAGTTTTAGTGCAAGACATAAAGCGGCAACACTTACAACAGTGTCTCCTGCGCCCGAAACATCAGAAATATTCCGAATATGAGCAGGTATCAATGCTTTCGTTTTTTTGTTTTGAATATAAATGCCTTTTTCTGAAAGTGTTATTAAAGCGGTATCAATATTTTGTTTTTTAATAAATCCTGACACTACTTTAGATAATTCTTTATTATCATTTTGATTAAAATCCAATTTTAAACCTTCTTTTAATTCCTTCAAGTTTGGCTTAAATAAAGTAACTCCAGAATAAGCCATAAAATTTTTCTTCTTTGGATCAACAACAGTCGGAATATTTTTTTGTTTGGCAAAAGTTACAATAGTTTTAATTAAAAGCGGGCTAATACATCCTTTATCATAATCTTCAAAAATGATTACATCAATCTTTTTATTGTTGATTATCTTTTTAATAATGAAAATTAATGTTTCATTTTCCTTGGTATTTATTGTGCTTTCAATTTCTTCATCCACACGCAACATCTGATGATTGTTGCCAATTACGCGAGTTTTAAGAGTAGTAATTCTATCTTTGCTTTTTAAAATTCCTTCAGAAGAAAGTTTTTGCATTTTCAGTAATTCATAAAACAACTTACAGCCTTCGTCATCACCTATAATGGAACATAAAATAGGATTTGCGCCCATTGCCTGAACATTCAAAGCTACATTGGCAGCGCCGCCAAGACGATTTTCCTTTTTGTTTACAGATACAATAGGAACAGGAGCTTCAGGAGAAATACGAGAAACATTTCCCCACATGTATGAATCAATCATTACATCGCCAATGATTAATACATTTAGTTTATTGAAAGAATTAAATGTTTCCTGAATTGTCATTTATTTTAGTTTTGAAAGTGCAACTTTCACTCTTTTCACTGCTTCTATTAATTTATCTTCGGATGTTGCGTACGAAAAACGAATACAATTATCATCACCAAAGGCATCTCCTGATACAAGTGCAACATTTCCCTGTTCCAAAAGATACATGGATAAATCACTGGAATTTTTTATTTTATATTGCTCAAAAGATTTACCGAAATAAGAAGATATATCAAAGAAAATATAGAAGGCTCCATCAGGAATATTAGTTTTAATTCCAGGTATTTCGTTCAACAGCCCAAGAACTAAATCTCTTCTCTTTTTAAATTCTTTACACATTTCATGAGTAACGCTCGGACTTGCTTTAAGTGCAGCCAAAGCTGCCATTTGAGAAATTGATGAAGTTCCGGACGTAATTTGACCCTGCATTTTTTCACAGGCATCGGCTATCCATTTAGGTGCGCCGATGTAGCCAATACGCCAGCCTGTCATCGCAAATCCTTTAGAGACACCGTTTACAGTTATTGTCCTTTCGTAAATAAAATCAAACTGAGCCATACTTTCATGTTTCCCAACAAAATTAATATGCTCGTATATTTCATCCGAAATGACATATAAATCGGGATATTGAACGATAACTTCCGCAATAGCTTTTAATTCTTCCTTGCTGTATACCGAACCGGAAGGGTTACAGGGAGTACTAAATACAATCATTTTAGTTTTTGAAGTGATTGCTTTTTTAAGTTGCTCAGGAGTAATTTTAAAATTAGAATCTATTGTAGTAGGAAGTGTAACTGGAATTCCTTCAGCTAGTTTAATTGTCTCTATATAGCTCACCCAATAAGGAATCGGGACAATTACTTCTTCTCCAGGGTTCACCAAACTTAATATTACATTAGCAATTGATTGTTTGGCTCCTGTAGAAACGACAACCTGTTCGGCTGTATAAGTTAAATTATTATCACGCTTAAATTTTTCTGAAACCGCTTTTCTTAAGTCTAAATATCCGGCAACAGGAGTGTAATGCGTAAAATTTTTATCTATTGCCTGTTTAGCCGCTTCCTTAATAAAATCAGGTGTATCAAAGTCGGGCTCACCAATACTTAAATTAATTATATCCTTGCCTTGCGCCTGTAACTCACGACTTTTTTTAGTCATTGCGAGTGTCTGCGATTCGGATAATTTATTTATTCTATCTGATAATTTGCTCATGCATGTAGTTTTGAAAGGTGCAAAACTAACAAATTTGTGTGAAGGAAAGGCGCTAAAAGTGAATTTATGAAATTATGATATTTTGTCTTTTCATTTGCAGATAATCTTATTCCTAAAAAAATGCGATATTTGACTCCCTTTTCAAATGCACAAAAAGGCTAATCAATATTAATTCAAAACAAAAACTTTATTATGGAAAACATATATGAAATTTTAAAACTTATTCTTCCTGCTGGAATCGTTTTTCTTACCACTTATTATCTGGTGAAAAGTTTTTTAGATCAGGAGAGAAATAAAAAAGCAATTGATTTGAAACTCGCGAATCAATCGGTAATTACTCCAATAAGATTGCAGGCTTATGAGCGCGTAGTCTTGTTTCTGGAACGAATAAATCCTAATGGATTGGTAATGAGAATGAGCAAAACTGGCAGTGCAGCTACCTTTCAAGGTGAATTGCTGAAAACTATCCGCAGTGAATTTGAACATAATTTATCCCAGCAAATTTACATGAGCAATAAAGCATGGGAAGCTACTTTAAAAGCTAAGGAAGAGACCATAAAAATTATTAATGTGGCATCGTCAAAAGTAAATGCAGATTCCAGCGCCATGGAATTAGCTCAGGCGATAATTGCTGTTTGTTCTCAACTTACCGATATGCCGACGAAAGTAGCGGTGGATTTGATTAAAAGAGAAATAGGAAAAGAGTTTTAATTTTACAGATAACTAATTATTACGAGTGCGCGAATCATAATAAATTAATCAAATAAAAAGTAGATTATATAATGAAGGAACAGGAACGCAAAGAAAAGTTTTGCACAGATTCGGGAATTGAAATAGAAAGAGTTTATTCGAAAATAAATATTGCTGATGAACAGCCCGGTGAATTCCCTTTTACACGTGGAGTTCAGGAAACGATGTATCGTAGTAAATTCTGGACAATGCGCCAATATGCAGGATTTTCTACTGCTGAAGAATCAAATAAACGGTATCATTATTTATTGAATAATGGCACAACCGGATTGTCTGTTGCATTTGATTTGCCTACTCAAATTGGATATGATAGTAGCCACGATTTTGCGGATGGAGAAGTGGGCAAGGCTGGTGTAGCAATTGATTCGTTACGTGATATGGAAATTCTGTTTGATGGTATCAAGCTGGAAAACATCACCACTTCGATGACAATTAATTCAACAGCATCTATTCTTTTGGCTATGTATATCGCATTAGCGAAGAAACAAGGTGCTGATTTAAAAAAGATTTCGGGAACAATTCAGAATGATATATTGAAAGAATACGCTGCACGAGGCACTTATATTTACCCTCCAAAGCCAAGTATGCGTATCATTACCGACATATTTGAATATTGCAGCAAGGAAGTTCCGAAGTGGAATACAATTTCAATTTCGGGATATCATATACGTGAAGCGGGTTCTACCGCAGTTCAGGAATTGGCATTTACTTTGGCAAATGGAAAGGCATACTTAAAAGCAGCTATCGACAAAGGTTTGGACATAAATGTATTTGCGAAGCGCTTATCTTTTTTCTTCAATGCACATAATAATTTATTTGAGGAAGTAGCAAAGTTTCGTGCTGCGCGAAGGATGTGGGCTACCATTACCAAGGAGTTGGGAGCTTCCGACCCACGTGCACAAATGCTGCGTTTTCATACACAAACAGGTGGCTCAACTCTTACAGCACAACAACCACAGAATAATATTCCCCGAGTTACTATACAGGCATTGTCGGCTGTGTTGGGCGGCACACAAAGTTTGCATACCAATGGATTTGATGAAGCAATCGCTTTGCCTACCGAAGAAGCAGCACGTATCGCTTTGCGTACTCAGCAGATAATTGCTTATGAAAGCGGCGCTGCTGATACAGTTGACCCGCTAGCAGGTTCTTATTTTGTAGAAACATTGACAAACGAAGTGGAAGCGGCAGCCTGGGAATACATTAATAAAATTGATGCTATGGGTGGCTCAGTTGCTGCGATAGAACAGGGATATCTGCAAAATGAAATTGCTGCATCTGCATATAAATACCAAAATGATATTCAGAAAGAAGAAAAAATAATTGTTGGTGTAAATAAGTTTACTGCGGAAGAAAAACCTCTTCAGGATATTTTTACAATTGATGATTCTATTCGCCAATTACAAATCAATAAAATAAATAAAGTAAAAGCCGAACGGAATAACGACAAGGTAAACGCCATTCTTAAACAACTTGAAACCGACGCTAACGGAACTGTTAATCTTATGCCGTCAATTCTTGAAGCGGTAGAAAACTATGCAACTCTAGGAGAAATCGCTGATGTGATGCGTAAAGTATTTGGCGAGTTTGCTGGATAATTGATTTTGTTGAAATATTATTGAAACCTAGTTATCTTTTTCTCGTAGAAGTAAAAAGGTTTTAGTACTTTTGAAAAATAAAAATCCCAAAATGCTCCAGATAATACGAAAGAATTTAATCTTTCTTTGTTTCATTTTAGTTTCAAATAATTATTTTGGACAGGTAAGCACGTATCCTTTCACGTCTTCATCCGGCACTTATTCAGCTATTGCAGGGGGGACAGTTTTATGGAATGGAGCATCGGCATCTATGGATGATGTTGTATCTGCAGCTATAACAATACCTAGTTTTTCATTTAATTGTACTGCATACACGAGTATTTATGTTTCCACCAATGGTTTTATTACTTTTGGTTCTGCTCCTGCCACCAATAATTATACTCCAATTTCAAATGCAGCCGGTTATAGTGGTGCTATTTCCGCTTTTGGAAATGATTTAAATAAATCCGCTGTACTTCTTACTGTTCCAGAAATAAGATATCAAAACGTTGCAGCATCCAACGAATTTGTAATTCAATGGACAGATATGTGCCGAAAAGGAAAAAGTGAAAGAATAAGTTTTCAAATACGATTAAATTATTCTACTAATGATATAAATATTGTTTATGGCGGAACAATTGCTGCAGGTGCCACCACTCCTTCTCTTCAAGTAGGATTAAGAGGAGCCAGCGGAGATTTTAATGATAGAACAACCACTACTAATTGGGCTGCAACAACAGCCGGTGGCGCAAGCACTTCGGTTTGTACATTTTCCAATAGTCCTGTTGTGCCTGCTTCAGGTCAAGCATTTAATTGGGCTCTTTCTTCCTGTACTGTTGTTCAGGCATCCACGGCAACTATTTATACATGTGATTATAATCAGCCTATTATTTCACTTCAGGTTCAAGCTGCAAATTGCACAATGTCTCTTACTCAGATAATAATGACAATGGCAGGTACAAATCCTACAGTAGATGTTTCCAATATTCATATTTATTATACAGGCACAACCAACACATTTAGTAATACTAACGAATTTGTTGTTGGAGGGACTGCTCCGGCTGGTGGAAATATTACTATTAACGGTTCGCAGGCATTAGCAAGTGGAACAAATTATTTTTGGATTGCTTATGATATGAACTCAGCGGCAACAGTTGGTGATAATGTGGATGCTTTGCTGGTAGCTGCTAATAGTGTAACTATAGGAGGTGTAACCCGGTCTCCTGCGGCTAATAATCCTGCAGGAACAAGGACAATTGCTGCATGCCCATCTTATCCGGGAACTTCGGCAGGCAATTTAAAATTCTGGGTGAAGTCGGATGCAGGTGTTACAGGTGCTGCCGTTACTTCCTGGGCTGATCAATCAGGAGCAGGGGTAACAGGGAATCTAATATCTAAGATGAGTACAAAACGACCCACATATACCGCTAATGCTATAAATTATCAACCATACATTGTTTTCAACGGCACTTCAGATTTTATGCGCAGTACAAATAAATTTGTTGGAACCAATATTTTTAATGTTACAGATAATACAATTTTAATGGTGAAACAATACAATACCGGTGGCGGTGTCGATTTTAAATGGGAATCCGATTCCAGCTCGGGCCCTTATAGAATGGGATTGGAGCTAAACGCTACTAATGCCCAGCGATTTGATTTTGCAAACGATGGCGGAATTACTCCGCCTGCATCAGGACTTACTTCTGGCGCAACAAACATCCTCAATAAAGACATTATTATGGCAGCGCAATCAAATTCCACTACCAGTACAATATATATGAATGGAAATTTCGATGGTTCGCTTACTTATGCTATTTCAAGTCCGCTATTAACTTTTGCACCCGGCACAGCCAAGGAAGCGCTTTACATTGGAGGCAACGATACGATTGTCTGGAATATACCCGCAGCCGTCAGGCTTGGCGAGATTATGATTTTCAATAAACAATTATCAACTTCCGAATTAAGTCTTGCACAATCTTACCTCGCCATAAAATATGGAATCACTCTTGGCAATAATCAGGGGAGCGGAAGTGCAGTGCCTTATCTGGCAAGCGATGGAACGCAAATCTGGAATCAAACCGGTTATCATAATTATGTTATCGGTATCGGCAGAGATAATGCATCAGGAAATTCGGGATTGAATAAATTAAAATCAACAAGCACTTCAAGTTTAAACGGAAGCACAGATATATTAACTATTACAAACGGCACAACTCCGTGGAATGGTGCGGCATTTGGTACCGACAAATCTTTTTTGGTAATCGGTAATGATGCCGGCTCCACCTCTGCTACCAATACATCTATGGGAGATTTACCTTCGGGAATACAGGCGAGAATAGCAAGAACCTGGAAAGCGCAGGAAACAGGCACTGTGGGCACTGTAACATTAAAATTTAATATGGCCGGCGTGTTGGGTGTAGGAGGTGTGGCAGGTGCCAATGATTTATCACAGGTAAGATTATTGGTAGATGCCGATAATGTATATGCAACAGGCACTTCCACACAGGTTTCGCCTACCAACTATGACAATACAACAGATACCGTTACCTTTCAGATTGATTTTACTGGCAGTACAGGATATTATTTTACCATTGGCTCTGTAAATTATTCTACAGCTCCATTGCCTATTGAGCTTTTAACTTTTACTGCTGAAGCTTGTGATGATAATGTATGTTTGAATTGGGCGACAGCCAGCGAAACCAACAACGATTACTTTACAATTGAAAAAACAAAAGATGCAGTTAGCTATGATTTTGTGGCAAAAGTTGCAGGTGCTGGAAACAGTTCATCACGGCGTGATTATTCAGCTTTGGATAAAGCGCCTTACGAAGGAACTTCCTATTATCGCTTGAAACAAACCGATTATAATGGCAACTTCACTTATTCCGGTTTACGTGAAGTTGATTTTACAGACATCAACTTTTCATTTAATATTTACCCTAATCCTAACTCGGGAGATAATATTAGTCTGAAAATAAATGCTTCAAAGGGTGAGGAAATACTGGTAGTTGTATACGATGTTACCGGCAGAGAAACTTATTCGAAAGTGATAATTACAGACCAAAAAGGCGAAAATATATTTGCACTTGATCCTTCAGGCAAATTGGCTGCCGGCATTTATATGATTACGGCTACTTCCGACGAAAGAGTACATTCCAAAAAACTTATTGTAAGATAATTTTTCCATTCTTAAAGAACAGTTCAGGTTTCCTGAAAAGAATTAATTTTTCACCTATCCCTTTAAAGGATTAACATTTGGGCTAAAGCCCATTAATAGGTGCATTTCAATAACCCCAGCCTTAAGGCTGGGGTTACAAACGGTTACCCTGGGAAGGGCTTTAGCCAAAGGGATTAGAAGTTGCGTAATCCTTTAAAGGGATAGGTACTATTAATTTTAACTCATAAAAAAAGCCTCCCGTTTACCGAAAGGCTTAATTTTATTGAGTTTTATGGTAAAACATGCACTCGTTTAGGTCTGAATCTCCCTCGTTTTAGTGAAAATCTCCCTCGTTTAAATGAAACTTATCCTTGTTTTTATCAAAATCTCACTCGTTTAAATGAAAATTCCACTCGTTTTTGTGAGAATCTCACTCGTTTAAATGAAAATCTCACTCGTTTAAATGCGATTTACTGTTTTTTATTCTGAAACTTTCACCTTGAATTTGGCAGAAACGAGTGCAGATGAATTAACAACGGTAATAGTGCTATATCCGGCAGTCATGCCCAGCATTTCGCCTGGATGAACTAGTGTAGACGTGCCCGAAGTACTACTTCCTTTATAAACGAGAATATCTGCTGTACCCAAATTAGTAAGAACCCCGCCAATAGTAACATTTCTATTGGTAATCTGTGAAGAAATTTTTAACGTACTCGTGCGGTCTTTAGGCGCTTTTACGTTGTTATAAACGGTTAATCCATATTCACCAAGTTCTTTTTCGTTCCCTTTGCATAATTTCATCATAAAATCACCCATCAACTTATTATGTGCATTCACCGGATTTTGATTTTTATTGCGGTTTTGGGTAGCTTCTTCGGATGCCGTAGCAGAGTCTTTGGCTTTTTTATCATCATCCGTTGCCAACGCAATATTAGTTGCATCCACAGTCAAATCAATATTCTGTTTGGTAAGATATGGCGGCAACGGGCTGACAGCGGGCAATATATAATTTCCGTTTTGAGTAACAATGTCAGCAAATAATTTAGTCAATTTAGCAAATTCAGCAGGATAAACAATTTTACTGGTGTTAATTACTGTTACTCCCCAGTTGCCAAGGTCTTTATAATTAGGCTTTGCGAAAGCTTTCAGAAATTGAATTTCTCCCTTCATATTTTTTAAAACAGGTAAAAAAAGTATATCCCGAAGCTGAATATAATTCTCGCTTTGTCTCTTGTTCGACAGTCGTGCTGCTTCCTGTTTTCCAGCTTCTATGCAGGCTGTAGCATCATCATCAAGGTCGATACTGTTTTTTGCAAGCAATGGAATCAATGGGCTGCTGACCCCATCCGCATCAAATTTCTTTTTAATTGCCACTGTCAATGCTTGTTGTCCGATAAAATCTTCGGGATAAATAATTCTTGCCATTTTTTTAGTTTTTAGGTGTTAGTAAATAATTTTTCCATTTTTATATTCTTCAGTTTGGGCAATAAAAAACCACCTTACCCAATGAGAAGGCGGTTGCAAGTTGATTCTGTTTTTATTTTAGAGACTTAACTGAATATTTCCAAATAGTGTTTTTTATAATTTCAAACAAATATACATCCAATTTTTGGTTAGGCAATATTATTATTCATCTACTTTGATAAAGGGTTTGAAACAAACTGATTTTAATGGGCATTTTTATTTATTCAAATCTTAAGGAGGTGAATTTTGGTTCTTCATTCAGTAATTTTTCTTTAAATGTTTACCCTAACCTAAGTATCGGCGAGAATATAAGTTTAGCAATAAATGCTGATAAAGGGAAAGAAATTTTGGTTGTTGTTTATGATGTTATAGGGAAAGAAGCTTATTCTAAAGTTGTAATAACAGAACAAAAAGGAACAAACGTATTTGCTCTTGATCCGTCTGGCAAATTAGCATCTGGTATTTACTTGATTACTGCAACTTCAGATGATAATATTCTGAGTAAAAAATTAATAGTTCGTTAACTATTTCTTTTCTACCAGTACAAATATTTCTTCATTATCCCGCTTCATATAATATTTTTCGCGGGCAAACTTTTCCAGTGTTTTAGGATTTGTACTCAATTCTCTCAGGTCAGTAGTTATGGATTTTATTTCGCTGGCATAATAATTACGTTCTCCAGTAAGCCTTTTCACTTCTTTCTTAAAATCTAATTGAGTACGAATATCGTTTTTGTCAAAAAAGCCCACCCATACTGACAAAACAATAGTGGTTATTAAATATTTGTTTTTTAATATTAAAAAGGTTTTCTTTATCATTGAGAATTAATTTACTCAAAGGTAATTTGTTTTTCTTTAATAATTAGCTTTGTGAAAACTCTTTATCAACTGACAAATTAACAAATGCAAAAAGCAATAATAATTATTATATATCTTTTGCTTTATCATGTATTGCCTGCGCAATCATTCAAAACCACACAACAAAAGTATGAGCGTGTCAAAACTGCTTATAACGAAAAATGGGAAAACCTTAAAACAGATTTAGCAAAACAAAACATAAATCCTCTGAATTTTGAACTGTTTATTCGCGTTTTCAAAAAAGATAAAACAGTAGAACTATGGATTAAATCTAAAGAGGAAAAAACATTTAAATTATTTAAAACTTATGTGATTTGCAGTTCTTCAGGCGAATTAGGTCCTAAAAGAAAACAAGGAGACAACCAAGTACCGGAAGGATATTATTCTATTTCAGCATTTAATCCTGTAAGCAATTATTATCTTTCACTACAGGTAAGTTACCCCAATCAATCAGATATAATTATTGGCAAAAATAATTTAGGCGGGGAAATAATGATTCATGGAAACTGTGTTACAATTGGTTGTATTCCACTTACTGATAATTACATTAAAGAAGTTTATATTCTAGCTGTGGAAGCAAAAAGCAATGGACAAGAAAACATCCCCGTTTATATTTATCCCACGAGACTAAATGAATCGGGAATAGAATTCTTAAAAAATAATTATTCTGCAAATATTTCACTTATTAGTTTTTGGAACAATCTGAAACTGGGATATGATTATTTTGAGCTTCACAAACGAATTCCTGAAATATCAGTTGATAAAAACGGGAAGTATATTTTTAATTGATTATTCTGCAGAAAAGAATTAACCAGTAAATTGAATTATCTTAATTCAATTTTGAATATAAACAAATTATCAGACTCTTTCGTTATTCAATATTTTTTTAGGTAATCCTTCTGAATTTTAGCTATATATGTTTGCTCTTCTTGAAAATAAAAAAACGGCAATCTTTTTCAAAATTGCCGTAATTAATAAATAGTAAGAAACTCTTGATTTCCTTAAAAGTAAAAAAAGTTAGTTTTCCTTTTCAACTTCCAAATATCCTAATTCTAAAGGTGTCTTGCGCCCAAATATTTTCACCATTACTTCAAGTTTCTTCTTCTCCTCATTTACCTTTTCAATTGTTCCTGTAAATCCATTGAATGGCCCGTTTATTACTTTCACGGTTTCGCCAACAATAAATGGAATACTTATTTGAGCATCACTTTCTGCTAAATCATCTACGGTACCTAATATTCTATTTATCTCCGACAATCTCATTGGTACTGGAGCACCGCCTTTTGTTTCCCCTAAAAACCCAATAACACCAGTAACATTTTTAATAGTATGAGGAACTTCTCCTACTAATGCCGCCTCGATTAATATATATCCACCATAAAAAGGACGCTCCTTGGTAACTTTCTTACCGTTACGTAATTGATAAACTTTTTCCGTCGGAATTAATATTTGCGAAACATGATTTCCTAATCCCAAACGATTAATCTCCATTTCAATGTGATGCTTAACCTTTTTCTCCTGACCACTAATCGCTCTAATTACATACCACTTTTTAACAGTATCGGTCTTTATGATTTCCTTCATTTCTTTAATTTCTCCTGCTTATTAAAATAAATGATACACTACCTGCATACCTTTATTAAAAGTAAAATCCATTGCAAACACAATTAATGCAATAATTATTGAAGCTATTGCAACAACGATAGCACTACTTTGCAATTCACTCCAAGTTGGCCAACTTACTTTATGAAAAAGTTCATTAGTTGTTTCGTCAATGTATACTTTTATTTTGTTCATCTTTAACTAAGGATTTAAAACTTTTAATCTTTAAATTATCTTGCACAGGTGGAGAGATTCGAACTCCCATCAAAGGTTTTGGAGACCTCTATTCTACCCTTGAACTACACCTGTTTATCAACTTCAAATTGTGTCATCCAACTAACCTGAAACTTCCGAATCAAGTGCCACCCTTTATTTAGTAGAAAACAGCAGACAGTACTAAACTGCCCGCTGTTACACTACAAATTTTATTGTTTTACTTAATAATTTCAGTTACCTGACCAGCACCTACTGTTCTTCCTCCCTCACGAATAGCGAAACGTAAACCTTTGTCCATAGCAACCGGAACAATTAATTTAACTGTAATAGTTACGTTATCACCAGGCATAACCATGTCGCGTCCTGCTGGTAATTCAATTTCTCCTGTTACGTCAGTTGTACGTAAGTAGAATTGAGGACGGTATTTGTTATGGAATGGAGTATGACGACCACCTTCTTCTTTTTTCAAAACATAAATTTCAGCTTTGAATTCTGTGTGAGGAGTAATAGTTCCAGGTTTAACAACAACCATACCTCTACGGATATCTTTCTTGTCAATACCACGTAACAATAAACCTACGTTATCACCTGCTTCACCTCTGTCAAGAATCTTACGGAACATCTCAACACCAGTAATTACTGATTTTAATTTCTCGTCTTGCATACCGATGATTTCAATCTCATCGCCTGTATTGATAACACCTGTTTCTATTTTACCAGTTGCAACAGTACCACGACCAGTGATAGTAAATACGTCTTCAACAGGCATCAAAAATGCTTTATCAATTTCACGTTTTGGAATTGGAATATATGTATCTACTGCATCCATTAATTCCATAATTTTTGCAGACCATTTTGGATCTTTATTTAAACCACCCAAAGCAGAACCTTGAATGATAGGAGTGTTAGCACCATCAAATTGATAGAACGTCAACAACTCACGGATTTCCATCTCAACAAGTTCCAACAATTCAGGATCGTCAACCATATCCACTTTGTTCATAAACACAACAATTTTAGGTACACCAACCTGACGAGCCAAAAGGATATGTTCACGAGTTTGAGGCATAGGACCATCTGTAGCGGCAACAACTAAAATTGCACCATCCATTTGAGCAGCACCTGTAACCATGTTCTTCACATAATCCGCGTGACCTGGGCAGTCAACATGAGCATAGTGACGATTAGCTGTCGAATACTCAACGTGTGATGTATTTATTGTAATACCACGCTCTTTTTCTTCAGGAGCATTATCAATAGAAGAGAAATCTCTCACTTCTGATAAACCTTTTTCAGCTAATACTACTGTAATTGCTGCGGTTAAGGTAGTTTTACCGTGGTCAACGTGACCTATAGTACCAATGTTAACATGTGGTTTACTTCGGTCGAATTTTTCTTTTGCCATTGTTATTTATTTTATTTAATTGTTGATTACTTTTACTGATTACTATATTTACTAACTTTTACTCCTTACTTTTTCTAGAGCTGTTGAGGAGAATCGAACTCTCGACCTCTTCCTTACCAAGGAAGTGCTCTACCACTGAGCTACAACAGCTTATTTGTCAATAGTCAGTGGTCATTTGCATTAGTCAAGTTAATTCTTTTTTACTAATGTCTTTTGACTAATGACATTTCCAGTTTTTGAGCGGAAGACCGGGCTCGAACCGGCCACCCTCAGCTTGGAAGGCTGACGCTCTACCAAATGAGCTACTTCCGCTTATAATTTATTTTAAAGAACTCTTTTTCTCCCTAAATAATGTGGGGAGAGAAGGATTCGAACCTTCGAAGCAATTAAGCAACAGATTTACAGTCTGTCCCATTTGGCCACTCTGGTATCTCCCCGACAGTATCAACAAAAAAGAGCCGATGGAGGGATTCGAACCCCCGACCAGCTGATTACAAATCAGCTGCTCTGGCCAACTGAGCTACATCGGCTTTATTCCGAAACACTATATTCTAAAGAACTACAAAGGTTTTGATACCAATTTATTAATGCCCCCTTAAAAAAGGACTGCAAAACTAATAAAAAGAATCGGACTGACAAAAAAAATATACCTTTTTTCAAAAATATATCGGTCACCCTTTTTTGCGGGTGCAAATGTAGTTAAATATTAATACGAAACAGGATTTGTTTTAAAAATAAAAATTCATGTACATTTTTCATTGCTGAATAATATTTACAATTAATAATTATTGTTTAAACAACAATTATTTAAAACCTGGATTGTTATATCCCTTTTATTTTTTCCTTGTGCTTTTTAACCTGTGTTTTTAAAGCATCAATACTTGTATCAACTGCCTCTTCAAAAGTTTTACACTGTCTTTTTGAAAACAAGTCATTGCCGGAAATGTGCAATTTTATTTCTGCTATTTTATTTTCAGCAACATCTGATTTATCCAATTTCAGTGTTACTTCACTCTTTATTATACCATCATAATAAAGTGTAAGTTTATCTAATCTTTCTTCAACGAATGCTAAAAGTTTTTTGTCTGCGTTAAAGTGCAGGGACTGAATTTTTACTGTCATAATCTTTTCCTCCTATTTAATTTAATTACTTCTTTATTCAATTTTGTACAAATATACAAACTATTCAAATGTTTATTTGATTTTTTATTATGATTTTAAATTAACCAGTATAATATACTATGTACTCAATACATATTAATGCAACTATACCCAAAAAGTTTAAAAATCTTGGTTCATTAAAATCTACTATATTTGATGTTCAAACAATTATTAAAATATGAATAAAATAAGTTTAAAAATAGAGTATGTAGAGTTAGACAATGAAAGCGAATTAAATGAGGAAGAAAGGACATTGCTTCGAAAAGCCCGTGAAATAAGCAATTTGGCATATGCCCCTTATTCGAATTTTAGTGTTGGGGCTGCTTTGCTTTTAGATAATGGGATTATTGTAACCGGGAATAATCAGGAAAATGTTGCGTTTCCTTCTGGTTTATGTGCAGAAAGAGTTGCGATTTTTTCTGCAGGAGCGAATTATCCGGATGCTGCTATTAAAACAATTGCCATTACCTGCAAGTCAAAGCAGTTTATTGTTAAAGAGCCGCTTTCGCCTTGCGGTGCCTGTCGTCAGTCAATGAGCGAGTATGAAGTAAGACATAAATCCCATATCCGAATTATCCTCCAAGGAGAAACTGGTAAAATAAGAATTATTAATAGCATTGCGGATTTGTTACCATTTATGTTCAAGGCTGAAGAGTTAAAGAAATAAAAGAAAAACATCATACTATATTTTATTGTAAATTTGCTTTCTTTTTAAAGATGTAAGAATGGAAAAAGTGATAATTAAAGATAAAAAAGTGACTACGACCGAAACACAACTTTCGAATAAATTCAGTAAAGGAACCTATCTGAAATGGTTTGAATCGATGTTGTTGATGCGTAAGTTTGAAGAAAAAACAGGACAATTATATATTCAACAAAAAATTCGTGGTTTCTGTCATTTATATATCGGACAGGAAGCCCTCGTTGCCGGTTCAGAATCCGTACTAAAAAAAGACGACAGGGTAATTACAGCTTATCGTTGCCATGCACACCCTATAGGCAGGGGCTTACATCCAAAATATATTATGGCCGAGATGTTTGCAAAAGCTACCGGATGTTCGAAAGGAAAAGGTGGATCGATGCATATATTTTCAAAAGAATTTAATTTTTTTGGCGGACACGGTATTGTTGGCGGACAGATTCCTTTGGGTGCAGGTATTGCATTTGCCGATAAATATAATGGAAATGACAATGTTACATTATGTTACATGGGCGATGGTGCTGTGCGTCAAGGGGCATTGCATGAAACCTTTAATATGGCTATGCTTTGGAAGCTACCTGTAATATTTATTATCGAGAATAATAACTATGCAATGGGAACTTCTGTGGAAAGAACATCCAATGTTCATGAATTATTTAAAATTGGATTGGGCTATGAAATGCCGTCTAAACCTGTTGATGGAATGACTTGTGAAGCGGTTCATGAAGCAATTGAGGAAGCTGTTAACCGTGCCAGAAAAGGTGAAGGACCAACTTTACTGGAAATGAAAACCTATCGATACAAAGGTCACTCAATGAGTGATGCTCAAACATACAGAACAAAAGATGAAGTTAAAGAATATCAGGCACAGGACCCTATTGAAAAGGTGTTGACTACAATTAGAAAAAATAATTGGGCATCAGATTCCGATATTGAAGCAATAGAAAAAAGAGTAGAAGATACGGTTACTGAATGTGTGAAATTTGCTGAAGAGTCACCGTTTCCTACTATTGATGAGCTTTTCAAAGATGTTTATGTTCAGGAAGATTATCCTTATATTAAAGAATAAATATAAATATTTACTAAATAAAATATGGCTGAAGTAGTAAGAATGCCCAAGTTGAGCGATACAATGACTGAAGGAGTTGTGGCAGCGTGGCATAAAAAGGTTGGTGACAAAGTGAAATCAGGAGAGTTGCTTGCCGACATTGAAACGGATAAAGCTACAATGGAATTTGAATCTTTTCAGAATGGAGTACTCTTATATATAGGAGTAGAAAAAGGGAAAGGCGCGCCAGTTGATTCTATACTTGCTATACTCGGAAATGAAGGCGAAGATATTTCTGCTTTACTTGCTGAAGAAGCTAATAAGGGAGTTTCTGCAAAGGAGGAAGTAAAAGTTGAGATGAAAGAAAAAGTCGCTGAAGAAAAACATGTTGCCAAATTAGAAACTGTTCAAACGCCACAGAATACTAGTCCTAATCAATCGGTGACTGCCAGTAATGATGGCCGTCAGAAAATATCTCCTCTCGCTAAAAAGTTAGCAGAAGATAAAGGAATTAGCATTAATAATGTGAAAGGAAGTGGTGATAATGGGCGAATTATTAAAAGAGATATTGATAATTTTAAATCGAATGGAAATTCGATGGCTTCATTTGTTGGTGTAGAAAGTTATACTGAAGAAACAGTTTCGCAAATGCGTAAAACAATTGCCAGAAGGCTTGCTGAAAGTAAATTTACTGCACCTCATTTTTATTTAACAATGGAAATAGAAATGGACGAAATAATGAAAGCACGTGAAGCAATAAATACTGTTGCTGAAGTAAAAATTTCGTTTAATGACCTAGTGATAAAGGCTGTAGCTGCGAGTTTACGCAAAAATCCTAAAGTAAATTCTTCATGGCTTGGAGATAAAATACGATATAACAATCATATTCATATTGGCGTAGCTGTGGCTGTGGAAGATGGTTTGCTTGTTCCTGTTGTGAGATTTGCTGATGGAAAAACATTGTCTCAAATATCAACAGAAGTTAGAACTTTTGTTGCAAAAGCAAAAGATAAGAAACTACAACCTAGCGACTGGGAAGGCAACACATTCACTATTTCAAACCTAGGTATGTTTGGCATTGAAGAATTTACTGCTATCATTAATCCACCGGATGCCTGCATATTGGCAATAGGCGGAATCAAACCAAGTCCGATTGTAAAAAATGGACAAATAGTGGCTGGTAATATTATGAAAGTAACTTTATCGTGCGACCATAGAGTGGTGGATGGCGCAACAGGCGCGACTTTTTTACAGACGTTGAAACATAATCTTGAAAATCCGGTGTTGATGCTTGGTGCAAATTCCATTTAATAATAATGACATTAAAAGTTTGTACCTTTGTACTGAAAAAATAATAAATAAATAATAATAAATAAAATCATGTATCCAGAAAGTATAGTAAAACCAATGATTGCAGACTTAACGCAAGTTGGTTTCGAAGAATTATCAAACCCTGATGCTGTGAAAGCGGCAATAGAAAGCAAGGGAACAACATTAGTAGTAGTGAATTCAGTATGCGGATGTGCGGCCGGAGCTGCACGTCCGGGAGCTAAGATGTCATTGTCAGGTGCAAAACGTCCGGACAGAATAACTACAGTATTTGCAGGTTTCGATACTGAAGCTGTTGCTGAAGCACGTAAACATTTTGCTCCTTTTCCTCCATCATCTCCGGCTTTTGCTTTGTTTAAAGATGGCAAACTGGTTCATTTTATAGAGCGTCATCATATTGAAGGCCGCAGTGCTGAGATGATTGCCGAGAATTTAAAAATGGCTTATAATGAGTTTTGTTAATTAATAAACAATCTTTTTTTATTAACACATTAAAATTAAAAACCTCCTTACTTTATTGTAAGAAGGTTTTTTGTTTTGAAAAAGGCTTTGTAAATTGAAATAAAAAAAGTCCTGCTTACTAATGAGGCAGGACTTTTCCAATTAAAACAAAACAAACTTACTTTTTGTCTCCTTTAGGAGTTACAGGTTTTTCTTTTTCTACACCTGCAGGTTTTCCGGCAGCAGGAGCAGTTTTTGTTTCTTTTGCAGCAGGTGTTGCTTTTGTTTCTTTAGCTGCAGGAGTTGCTTTTGTTTCTTTAGAAGCTGGAGCAGTTTTTACAGGCTCTTGTTTTGCAGGCTCTGCTTTGGTTGTCTTAGCAGGTTCTTGCTTTGCAGCTTCTTGTTTTTTAGTTCCTTCCTGAAGGTTAGAAACTTTTTTGTGTCCTGTAGCGAACGTTGCTGTTGAAATTAATCCAACACATGCAATAAATAAACTTAATTTTTTCATTTTTATTTTTTTTAAATTGTTATGCATGCCACTTTGCAACGGCTGTGCCAAAAATGAAAAACGCTTTGTTAAACTCTGTTAATTACTCTTGAAACACCTGTAATTATTACATGTTTAGAGGCAGTGTTTTTTAAAGAATATTTTGATTGATGAAATGTTTTGAATAAAAAAGTCTCGAATTACTTCGAGACTTTTTTTATTTTCGCAAAAATAAATTAACAATTAATTGTTTGCGGAGGCGAGGCGATGCCAACTTCCAAATCATTTATCACAAGCAAAACATAGTAACTACGAGGTTCTGGCATTGTCGGGTCAATGTTAGAACGAGTATCTATGCAATGCGGATGAGTTACTGTTTTGAAAAAAGTGTAACCACTTTCTTTAGCACGTTTACTGTAAATGTTGCCACCGGCGCAGTGTTCCAAGGTAAATTTCAAATCTACACCAAGTGGAACTTTGGCTAATTTCATTGCAGTGGTTACAGTAAGTTTATCAATCACTATCTCTGTACCAATCAATCTGAGGTCTTTCCCGATGGACTCGGTATAACCACTGTTTTTTTTAATAGTTTGAATCGCAGGGCGCAATGTTGCCATATTTGCGGCAATCATTTCATCACGTTCCTTGTTCTTAGCTGTTACCGCCACCTGCATGGCATCGGCATCATCAATTTCCTGAATCATTGCATCGCAACATTTTTCCTCGTCGGAAATTTGTGCAGGAGATAATCCAACATTTGGGCCATCAATAGAAATTTGTGCGCGGTAATTCTTTGGCCATGCGCGTTGTTTGGCAATTTCATTTGGGAAATAAGGTTGATGTTCCATTTTTATTTTTTTATATGCCGGTGAAGGTAACATTAATTAGCCAGGAAAGCCTTTTAAATAATTTAATTCGGCGGTTTTATAAAATATAAACAAATTTAATTTTTTAGAACCATCCGAATATTTGAAATAAACGGGGAAATATTTCAAAGACCCGCCCGAATATTCTGAAGAAGCGGCACATATTTGAAATAACCGCCCGATTATTTGAAAGAAGCGGGCGAATATTCCAAAGAAGCGGGCGATACTTTTGAAGAAACGCCAAATATTTGAAATACCCGCCCGAATACTTGAAAGAAACGGCCGATTATTTCAAAGAATCGGCTGACTATTTAAACTATAATGCTGTATTATAGCATATTGGCTAAAAAGGAGGCAAAAAATGAACTGGCAAATGCAGACGATTCTACGAACTATTATCAGGAAATTTTTTTCTACGCGATTCTAGGAGGGTTAGAATTGAGTTTTAATATCCTACTTGAAGTGCCTATTTTGTAATTACAGCGGATTGAAAATAGTAAAGAAAAAAAAATTCTGCAAGTAGTCAGGCAAGAAATCTTAGGCATTGCTAAAATTATAAGCGTCAAAATAAAAATAACAGTGAATATTATACTAATTCAGATTGATGTTTTGATGTTGTTTAATAAAGTTTACTTTTGTCGAAATTTTATAAAGTTATGGCTGATACAAAACATATTTGGAGTTTTTCGACTGTAGGAGGTGTAAAAAGGGTGAATCTGGAGACTGGTGCTGATTTGAAAAACCTTGAGCATCTTGATCCTAAGCTATGGACCGCTTTGAGCTGCCCGGTGAATGATTTGGAGATTGATAAAAAAACGCTTGAAATAATAGATACTGATAAAGATGGTCAGATAAGGGTTCCGGAAGTTATTGAGGCATTGAAATGGATACTGAATGTGCTAAAAAGTCCTGATGACTTGCTAAAGCAAGATGGTACGTTTCCGTTGTCCGCAATAAATACAGACACAGAAGATGGGAAAATCTTGTTGAATTCCGCAAAAATCATATTAAAAAATCTGGGCAAGGAGGATGCAAATTGCCTGACGGTGGAGGAAACGGCGGATAGGGAAAAAATATTTGCCGGAAGTAAATTTAACGGGGATGGTGTGATAACAGAGGATTCGACAGCGGATGCAGATATTATTACTTTGATAAATGAGATATTGTTGTATGGCGGTGCCGTGATTGACAGAGGCGGGAAACAGGGGATAACCGGTGATATTATTGCAGGCTTTATAGAGAATTGTGAGAAGTTTTCGGCCTGGCATTTGAAGAAAGAAAATGATTATGCAGGTATTTTTCGCTTTGGAGATGCTACAGAAAATGCTTATGAGAATTTTTTGGCTATTAAATCGAAGGTGTCTGATTTCTTTATTCGATGCAGGCTTGCAGCGTTTGATGTGCAGCAGACTGAGATATTAAATTTACAGGTGGCACAGGTGGAGCAGATTACGGCAAAGGATTTGTCGAACTGCCTGGATGAAATTGCCGGGTATCCGCTTGCGAAAATAGAAGCGAATAAAGCATTACCGCTTACTTCCGGAATTAATCCTGCCTGGGAGAAAGCAATTTCTGAGTTTAAACGATTGACCGTAATGCCTTTGTTCAAAGAGAAAGAAAGCATTACAGAAATGGAATGGAATATGATTGTGGATTCGTTTGCTGAGTTTGCAAAATGGAAATCGGAAAAGGAAGGTGCAAATGTGGAACCGCTTGGAATTGAACGCGTGAAAACAATACTTGCAGGTTCTTATAAAGAACAACTTTTTGCGTTGATTGAAGAAGATAAAGCGTTGGAAAATGAAGTAAATAATATAATACAAGTGGATAAACTTGTGAGATATTATCGTGATATATTTACATTGATAAAAAACTTTGTCACATTTTTTGATTTTTATTCGAAAGGAACAAAAGCAATATTTCAGGCAGGTACTTTATATATTGACCAGCGGAGCTGTGACCTCTGCATAAGAGTTCGTGATATGTCGAAACATGCTACACTGGCTTCGTTTAGCGGCATGTATTTAATTTATTGCGATTGCAAATCGAAAACTACCAGTGAGAAAATGACTATACTGGCTGCTCTTACAAATGGAGATATTGATAATTTAATGGTGGGCCGCAACGCTTTATTTTATGACAGAAAAGGATTGGACTGGGATGCCACTATCGTGAAGATAGTTGATAATCCTATTAGTATAAGGCAAGCTTTCTTTTCACCTTATCGGAAGTCATCTCGTTTTATTGAAAAACAAGTGAGCAAAATAGCGGCTTCTGAAGATGAAAAAGTGCATAGCAATATGACAAAATCGGTGGAGGGAATTCCTATGAAAACTGACGATGCGAAGGCTAAAAAAGAACCGCCTCCACCATTTGATGTAGGTAAATTTGTTGGAATTTTCGCAGCGATTGGTTTGGCGATAGGGGCAATAGGAACCGCTTTGGCTTCTGTGATAGGCGGCTTTATGGGTCTGGTATGGTGGAAAATGCCATTTGCAATTATGGGATTGTTATTGTTAATCTCGGGCCCGGCAATGGTGATAGCATATTTGAACCTCCGAAAAAGAAATCTTGCTCCATTATTGGATGCTAACGGGTGGGCAATAAATGCCAGAGTGGTTGTAAACATTCAGTTTGGTAATGTACTTACTCATATTGCTGAATTGCCTAAGGGTGCGAAAATTAATATTAATGACCCTTTCTCTAAAAAGAAAAGACCTTTCCTTCCTGCAATTTTATTGCTTTCTATTGTTACAGGGATTGTGCTATATCTGTTGTGGAAATACGGATTTATTCATGTTCGAATTTAAAAACGTTTAAATTAACAAGTACCTACTTTGATTGTAAATCAGGGCATCCTGTCGTATAAATTACTACATGGTTTTCGTGATTGAATTTACTCACTGTTACTTTTAAATCACCTAATTTTGTTGCAGAATTTAAATACTTAACAATATGAATGTGGACACTATAAAAGTAATATCGGTTGACGATTCGCCAATATTTGCGGAAAGATTAAAAAACACTTTTGGAGAAATGGAGAACATTAATTACTTAGGTAATGCCAATAATGTTACTTCAGCTATTTCATTGATAGATACCCATAAACCCAATGTGCTTGTTGCACAACTGTGTAAAACTATCTAATAAAATAATGCAAAGCAATTAAAATGATGAATTAAAAATAAAAATCTTTGCAGCATCAAAATAAAGAAGAAAGATGCAAGGAACAAAAACAGAGCAGGAACAGTT